>CAIQKQ010000153.1 GCA_903872425.1 uncultured Opitutia bacterium
ATCTTCGGCATGTGTCGTCCATTGGACCGCGATCCGGCCACGTGGCAGAGCGTTTCTACGCGCCTGCTGCTGCCACCGGGAACGGAGATGGTTTTGTTGAAGGTATCCTTCAGCCCCACGCCTGAGCCCGGCGTGAGCCTGTCACAAGCACCCGCCCACGTGTCCTTCGCAGGGCACTTCGTAGATGATGTGCGTGCGTCTGTGAGCATCCGCAAGCCGGTGTCCAATCGGCGCAACCAAGCGCTGCCATGATTTCACTCAATTAGACCAAACTAACTTCGCCTTCCAGACTCTGACATAGGTATGAAATCCCCCCTCCCCTTCCTTGCGGTCGTGCTACTCGCACCACTCGCCGCGCTGCACTCCGCCGAGCCTAACACGCAGCGCGTGCTCCCGGACGCCACATTCAACCAGATCGCGCAGCCCTCTGGCTTCCCGCCCGAGATGCCGAAGCTCAGCGATGTTTGCATGAGGCTATTCAGGCTTGATGCGAAGGGTGTTTCAGCGGAACAGATGCTCGCCGCCGGAAGTAACTTCCACATCACGCGCGGGGTCTGGTCTTACATCGAGGACGAATCCTTCATCAAGAGCGTCCGGGCTAAGGGCTGGGAATTCCAGGGCAGCCTATGTATGACCTTGACCGATCCCGCCCTCGCCCTGCGTGACCGCGAAGACAGACCGATCGGGACGAATGGACAAAGCGACAAGGCCCCGTTCCGCGCCGACAACGCAAACCCGGAATACCGCCGTCTTTATCTCGAACGCGCAAAGCGGTTGGTGGACATGGGCGTCACCAGCTTCCAGCGCGACGACCCGGACGAGGGCTTTTTCGACTGGGGCAAAAAGGGACGCCGTGATGCCATCCCCGACGCCGACCTGTTGGAGTTCCACCGTTGGGCACGCACCGAGATCGAAAAGCACGCGGGCCGCAAACTGACCTTCAGCACAAACTGCCACACGGATCCGCCCTTCATGCAGGTGTTCGACTACCGCATGACCGAGGTGCGTTTTCGGTCCATGGACGGGACGAAGGAAGTCATCAGCCCGAGCCGCATTCGCGAGATCGGCCTCGCCGCGCGCAAGGAAAAGAAGCTCTTTGTGCTCACCGGCCAGGAAGACAGGCCTGCCGAGGACTACCGCTGGATTTGGGCAACGAGCTATGCCACGGGCAATCTTTACATCGTGCCATGGGACCAGTTCCAGAACGTCGTGCTCGATCCGGTCACTCGGGAGCCACTCATTCCATGGAGTAAACTGCCCCGCATCTTCATCGCGCAGGAAAAGTTTGCTGACCTCACGGGCTTCGTCCGAGCCAATACGGATATCCTTGATGGCTACGAAGAGGCAGCCGTCGGTGGCTATGACTTGCAGGACACGCGATTCGGCGACGATGCGCCCATCCGCATTAAGGGTGGTAGCGGCAAGCTCAGCGCCTTCCTCCGCGCAAAGCCCGGCGATGCCAACGCGCCCGTGGTCATCCACCTCGTCGAACGGGAGCAGGGCGCGGCCACGACGCTCCGCCTGCCCACCGCGCGGTTCTTCGGAAAACATGCGATCAAGGTGACGCTGCGCGAGCCGCTGCCCTATGACGCCGCGCTGCATGCAAAGGCCGAGAAGGACAAGAACTACCGCAACCTCATTCGCGAAACCACCCTCACCACGACCACCGATGACGCATGGACTCTCGTGTCCGTCCCCGCACTGAATCCGTGGGGGATTCTGGTGGTGGAGAAGCTGCGGTAATCGTGAAACCATGAAAGTCGCCCTCACATTCATCACTGCCTTGCTCGCGCCGCTAGCCTTGCTGCACGCCGCGCCATCCTCGGACTCCCACATCGTCGTCGCCAGCGAGGCGGGTGCGAAGCTCGACAGTGATGTGACCAAAGGCGGCGGCACCGATGACACGGTGCTCATTCAGAGCATCCTCGATCGTGCACCGAAGCTCGGTTCGCTGAAACTCGTCGTAGATGGCCCGATTCTCGTGAAGGGACTGAAGGTCCACTCCAACACCACCATCGAGTGTTTGAATCGTGCCTGTGGTTTCTATCTCGCGGACAACTCGAATCGCCCGCTCATTGCCAATGCGACGCCGCAACCAGAGGGCCGCGCGGATCGCAACATCTCCTTCCTCGGCGGTACGTATAACGGCAACGCGGAGCACCAGCAGCACACGACGCCGGAACACGGGTGGACGACGGCGTTCGCGTTGCACGGCGTGGAGCATGTCCTGTTTCGCGATGTCTCGCTCACGAACTCGCGCACCTTCGCCGTGTATCTCACGAACTGGCGGCGTGTGGTATTTGAGAACATTTACATCAACCTCGACCACATCCCAAAGCAGTCGAACCAAGACGGCATTCACATCCAGGGTCCGGGCGAGTTCCTGAGTATCCGCAATGTGCAGGGTCGCGCTTGGGATGACATGATCGCGTTGAACATCGATGACCTGCTTGGCGATTGGGATAGCGACGGAAAATTCGCTCGTGACCCCGCATCCATGAAGCGGTTCGGCAGTGCCGCTGGCATTGGTCCGGTGAGCGACGTGGACATCGACGGCGTGCAGGCGGACGACTGCGCTCAGGTCATCCGCATCCTCTCCCGCGCCTCCCGTCTGGATCGTGTCTCGATCCGCAACGTGAAGGGAACTTACCGGGACTTCGGCGTTTGGATCACGCCGTACCTGCGCGAGGGCGGCAACATCGGACGACTGGAGTTTGAAAACATCGACCTCCGCCCCGCCGGTCCGCGAGCCTACGACTACGTGCCGCCATTTCTCTTCTGGATCACGGGCAAGATGGAGCAGTTGACGCTCAAGAACATCAGTAGCCATACGCCCATCGACGACCGCCCTCTTGTATGGATCCAGCCGGACGCGAAGATCGACCGACTGCGCATCGACGGCTTAAATATTTATGACCCGCGCAAGGAAATCGGTCACACGCCGCTCATCCGCGCCGATGGCCGCATTGCGTTGCTGGAATTGCGCGATGTCGTGATCCAGAGGCCCAACGCCGCCTCACCTGCCGGTTCCTTAATCGGCACATCCATGGATCGCTCCGCGCTAAAGGCGTTCATGGATGCGCGGGCGGGCATTGTGACACCTCCGGGCAAAGGCCGCCGTGGCTGGCCAGAGGGTTTC
>CAIQKQ010000154.1 GCA_903872425.1 uncultured Opitutia bacterium
AACCGGGGGCGGTTAGGGTCATAGCAACGTCCACTTTGTAGGCAGACGGCGCCGATTCGGCCTGTTTTGTAATGTCCATCGAATAGACGAGGCCGAGGTCCACGATGTTGACGGGAATCTCAGGGTCGAAGACTTGGCGGAGTTGTGCCCAGACAGCCTCGGGGTCCGGCGCGCCGTCGGCAAGGGTGCCGGTCTTGACCGAGTGGTCGGCGGCTTGCTCGCCGATGGCGTCAGCGTCCTTCGCATCTATACGGAAGAGACCAAAATCCGTTTGCACCGTAAAGCTGCCACCGAGTGTCTGGTGGAGCATTACCTTGGTGCCGGCAGGCAGCGGGGACTTGTCGCCAGAAGGAATCTGCGTGGCGGTGACTGCACGGGAGAGGGTACGGTCGCGGTTCATGGCTCGGAATAATTAAGCGGAGTGACGCTAAGAGGTGAAAGGCGGAACAAAGGGTCGGAAATATCAGAGCGAAGCCTGAGCTTGGCGGATTGCACTTCGCATCGTCACGTCTTGGTACTTATTTTTTGAATTTCGTTTTGATCAGTTCGCGAAGGGCGTCGTGGAGGGGTTGGCGATCTAGGCGGGCAAGGACTTCCTCGAAGAAGCCGAAAGTAAGAAGCTCGTCGGCGTCGGCTTTAGCAATGCCGCGTGATTGGAGGTAGAACTCTTGCTCGGGGTCAATGCGCGAGGAGGTTGCGCCATGCGTGCAGCGCACATCGTTGGCCTGGATTTCGAGGCCGGGGAGCGAGCAGGCCTCGGCGTCGTCGGAGAGCATGAGGTTGCGGTTGCTCTGATAGGCGTCGGTTTTCTGCGCGTCGGGATCCACGACGATGAGGCCGGAGAAGATGGTTTTCGCGGTGTCGCGGAGGGCGTTTTTGTAGAGGAGGTCGCTCTTGGTGTTAGGGGCCTGATGGATCTGGAGTGTGCGCTGGTCGAATTCCTGCGTACCTTCGGCAACGGTGAGGGCGAGCATCTCGGAAAACGCGCCGGGAGCCTGCAGTTGCGAGAGCGACTCGTGGCGGGCCTGCCGCGCACCGAGGTGGAGGTTGAGCGACTGCACACGCGCGTCGCGGCGGACGACGGTGGAGTTGAACTGAAACGAGAGGGTGTCGCGCGACCAGTTTTGCGCGGCGACGTAGGTGAGCTGCGCGCCGTGGCCGGCGTAGAGATCGTTGGCGCCCAGTGCGAAATTTGGATTATGGGTTTTTGATTTTGGACTGTCGGAGGCAGAGGCGGTGCGGAAGTAGTCAACAACCGTGACCTTGGAGTTTTCCTCGGCGATCACGAGTGTATGTGGGAAGACGGCGGTGCCGGCCCCCAAGGCGATGTGAGTGATAACGATGGGGGCGGGGACTTCGATGCCGCGCGGAACGTAGATAAACACTCCATCACCGATGAAGGCGGTGTGCAGCGCGGCGAATTTTTCTGAGCCGAGCTTTTGTGGCTGGGCCATGAAGTGGGCCTTTAGCAGCTCTGGGTGCGATTGCAGTGCGGCGGACAGAGTTGTGACTACGACGCCTTTCGGCCACGAATCGTCGGCCAATGCAGCTATTGACCGATGATTGACCAAAGTAAGATGCGGGGGGCCGAAGGGAGTGGTCATTGCGTCCGATTCCGGACGGCTGGGGACAGCCGGCTCTGCCTCAAATCCATCGAGCGTGAGGCCGGCGAGGGTGCTGAAGCGCCAGGACTCGTTGGTGCGTGTGGGGAGCGGGAGAGAAGCGAAGGTCTCGTAGGCGACGCGCTTGCGGTCGAGCCACCAGGCGGGCGCGTTTGCCTGGGAGGCGAGGTGCGCGGCAAAGACCTCGGCGGTGAAGCTGCCGATGGGAGATTTGGTATCGGTCAAAGTGGGCATGATTTTAAGCGCGAAGACGCAAAGATACTAAGGTGGCGCAAAGACTGACCTTGGCTCGGAACTTCGCGCCTTGGCGTCCTTGCGCATTATCCGGTTCAGCCGACGCTTCCTTCCATTTCGAGATCTATGAGCCGCTTGAGTTCGACCGAGTATTCCATCGGGAACTGACGAGCGAGGTCGTTGATGAAACCGTTCACGGCCAAGCTCATCGCCTGGCCCTCGGTGAGGCCGCGCTGCTGCATATAGAAAATCATCTCTTCGTTGACCTTTGAGACGCTGGCCTCGTGCTGGGTGGCGTTCTGGTCTCCGCGTACGGTGATGGCGGGGTAGGTGTCGGTTCGGCTGTTGGAATTAATGAGGAGCGCATCACACTCAGTGTTGTTCTTGCAGCCCTTGAGGTGCTTCGGGATATGAACGACACCGCGGTAGGTGCTGCGGCCTTGGCCGACGCTGATGGACTTGGCGATGATGTTGGACGTCGTCTCGTCGGCGGCATGGATCATCTTAGCGCCGGTGTCCTGGTGTTGCCCGTCGTTGGCGAGTGCGATCGAGAGCACCTCACCGCGGGCCTTGCGGCCCTTGAGGACGACGCCGGGGTATTTCATGGTGAGGCGGCTGCCAATGTTGCAGTCAATCCACTTGATCTCGGCCTCCTCGTGCGCGACACCGCGCTTGGTGACGAGATTGAAGACGTTGTTGGCCCAATTTTGGACGGTAATGTATTGGATCTTTGCACCCTTCAGCGCGACGAGTTCGACGACGGCACTATGCAATGTGCTCGTGGAGAACTTCGGTGCAGTGCAGCCCTCCATGTAAACGACTTCGCTGCCCTCGTCGGCAATGATGAGGGTGCGCTCGAACTGGCCGAAGTTTTCGGCGTTGATGCGGAAGTAGGCCTGCAGTGGTTGGGCGACCTTTACACCCTTGGGCACATAGATGAACGAGCCGCCTGAGAACACGGCGCTGTTGAGCGCTGAGAACTTGTTGTCACCGGTGGGGATGACCTTGCCGAAAAATTTGCGGAAAATTTCTGGGTGCTCGCGCAGCGCCTCAGTGGAATTGGCGAAAATAACCCCTAGTTTGGCAACAAGGTCCTTGATG
>CAIQKQ010000155.1 GCA_903872425.1 uncultured Opitutia bacterium
CGCCCCTAAACGCTCCCGCCTGCTTTGCAGGCGTGCAGCTTAAGGGAATCCCGGCTCTTTAGGGCCGGGAGGAGGTCAAGCGCGCAGGCTTGCCGAAGTCGTGACGGCGGGCATCGTCGCAGAGTTCCCCTTTCCCCATGAGTAGCACTATGAATGTTGTTTCTTCGCGGCGTATTTTTTCGGTCATCGGTTGGAGCGCGATCATCGCGCTCGGTACGGCGTGTATCGCGGTACTAGCGTGGCATCGTGGTGAACCGTTAAGCGCACTGTGGATGGTCGTCGCGGCATTGTGTGTGTTTGCGATCAGCTACCGGTTTCACTCCGCCTGGTTGATGGCGAAAGTCTTCACGCTCGATGAACTGCGCGCGACCCCGGCCGAGACCAAGGGCGATGGTAAGGATTACGTGAAGACGAATAAATGGGTCGTCTTTGGGCATCATTTTGCAGCGATCGCCGGGCCAGGGCCACTCGTCGGGCCGGTGCTGGCGGCGCAGTTTGGTTATCTCCCCGGGCTGTTGTGGATGTTGATCGGCGCGACGCTCGGCGGCGCGGTTCACGACAGCATGATTATGTTTTGCTCGGTGCGACGCGGCGGTAAATCGCTTGGGCAAATGGTGCGCGATGAGGTCGGGCCGTTTGCTGGGCTCGTGGCTTTGGTGAGCATTTTGGGCATTATGGTGATCTTACTCGCCGTGCTGGCACTGGTCGTGGTCAACGCTCTGGCGGAGAGCCCGTGGGGCTTGTTTACCATTCTAGCGACGATGCCGATCGCTGTCGTCATGGGTTTGGCGATGCGGGGCGCCCATAGTGGCGCAAAGCTGGTGTGGATCAGCGCGGCGGGCGTGATCGCGTTACTCGCGGCGGTCTGGGCGGGGCAATTGCTCCCGGGCACCTCGCTTGAGCGTTGGTTAACCCTCAATGGCACTTCGCTCGCGTGGGGCATTATGGTTTACGCTGTGATCGCTTCGGTCTTGCCGGTGTGGATGTTACTCGCACCGCGCGACTACCTCAGCACGTTCATGAAAATCGGCACCGTGGTTGCGCTCGGTTGCGCGATCGCCGTATTGGCGCCCACCTTGCAGATGCCGGCGGTTACCAAGTTCATTGACGGTACCGGGCCGGTGTTTGCGGGCCCCGTGTTTCCTTTCTGTTTTATCACGATCGCCTGTGCGGCCGTGTCCGGTTTTCACTCCATTATTTCCTCGGGGACGACACCGAAATTGTTGGCCCGAGAAAATCATATCCGCGTTGTCGGTTATGGTGCGATGGTGACTGAGATGTGTGTGGGTGTGATGGCACTCATTGCGGCCTGCGCCATGGCTCCCGGTGAATATTTCGCGATCAACATGAAAGGCGAACCGTCGGCCGTCGTAGCTAAAGTCACGGCGCTGGGCTTTCCAGTCACGACGACCCAGATGGCCGATCTCGCCGCTAGCGTAGGCGAAAAAAACATGGTGGGCCGCACGGGTGGGGCACCGACGTTTGCCGTGGGTATGGCGCACATGTTTGCGGGGGTCGTCGGCAGCAAGGCCGCCCTCGCATTGTGGTATCACTTCGCGATCATGTTTGAAGCCCTTTTTATTCTAACGGCAATCGACGCTGGCACGCGGGTGGGGCGGTTTATCGTGCAGGACTTGTTGGGTTATATTTGGAAACCGCTCGGCGAGACAAAATCCACCGCGGGTAATTTTATCGCCACCCTCGCCTTTGTAGGCGCGTGGGGTTGGTTCTTGTATCAAGGCGTGGTGGATCCCCTCGGCGGCATCAATTCGCTCTGGCCGATTTTCGGCGTGGCGAACCAATTGCTCGCCGTCGTCGCGCTCGCGCTCGGTACGACCGTGTTATTCAAAATGGGCCGCGCCCGCTATGCGTGGGTGACCTTATTGCCATTGAGCTGGCTGCTCGCAGTGACCTCAACGGCCGGGTTAATGAAAATTTTTAGTCCTGCCCCGATCGGATTTCTCGCGCTCGCTCGCGGTTACGAAGCGAAACTTGCCGCCGGCGGCACGCCAGCGGAAATGGCCATGTGGCGCACCTTGATGGTGAACAACCAAATCGACGCGGCCGTGACCGGCGCATTTCTTGTACTCGTAGCGCTCGTACTCTTCGCTAATGCTCGCGTGTGGTATCACGTCCTCGCGGGGCGCACCGTCTCGGTTTTGCGCGAAGATCCTTACGTCGCCTTAACGCCGGCCAATTCCTGATTTTAGTCCCAACGCTTTCATCTCCCCCTCGTCTTTCTTTTTCCATGCCCATCATCACTGCCAGTAAGACTCAGCCCACTTATGATGTGATCGTCGTCGGTTCCGGTGCCGGTGGCGGCCAGACGGCTTACACGCTCGCGATGGAGGGCGTGAAGGTCCTCATGCTCGAAGCGGGACGCAACTACGACCCCGTCAAAGAGACCGCGATGTTTCAGACCAACGGCCAAGCTCCCCTCGGCGGCACCAGCACCGTGGACAAACCTTTCGGTTTCCATGATTCGACCGTCGATGGCGGTTGGCAGGTTCCAGGTGAGCCCTACACGAGCGCCTCGAGCGATCCTACGCGTCAATTTTGGTGGTGGCGCGCGCGGATGCTCGGCGGCCGCACCAACCACTGGGGCCGCATCTCCCTGCGCAATGGGCCTTACGATTTTAAACCCTACTCCCGCGATGGTCTTGGCCTGGATTGGCCCATCGGCTACGAAGACGTCGCGCCCTATTACGATAAAGTCGAGATGCTCATCGGCGTCTACGGCACCAACGAAGGCC
>CAIQKQ010000156.1 GCA_903872425.1 uncultured Opitutia bacterium
ACCCGTCAGCGACTGCGGATCCACCGTCGAGAGGCTACCGAGGATGAGGATCGAGCCCACGTACGGAAACACCGTCGTGCCCAAGGAGTTGAAGGCCTGGGCAAAGGTCAGGCGACTGTGGGCCGTGCGCGGATGGCCCAGGAGGCTGATCAGCGGGTTGGAGACCACCTGCACGATCGTGATGCCCGAGGCGAGCACGAACAGGGCCGCCAAAAAGACGTTGAAGTTGCCGGACGCAGAGGCCGGCACGAACAGCAGGCACCCCGCCGTCATGGCCAGGAGTCCGATCGAGGCCGTGCGCATGTAGCCAAAGCGTCGCACGATCGCGGCACCGGGCAGCGAGATCACGAAGTACGCGGCGAAGAACGCCGACTGCACCAACATCGCCTGCGCGTAGGAGAGCGTGAACAGCTCCTTGAGCTTGGGGATGATGACGTCGTTGAGGCTGGTGATGCCGCCAAAGACGAAGAACAGCACGATCACGAAGATGCGCAGATCGGGGGCATTCACCCACGGCGCAGCGGCGGTATCTGCGCTCTCGGACGACCGCGTGGATGCTTGGGCAGTCTCAAAACTCATAATCGTCGCTCTCCCCTGTACGACCTCGGGCCCCCCCGGGTCGGGAGACTATGAACGAGTGAGGGCACCCGATCAATGAACCTCGCGTCCCGCTCAAGCCAAGAGCGCGGTCGCCCAAGCGGCGCTGAGCACGAGTAAGGCCAGCGTGGCGCAGCCTCGTTGTATCGCGGCACGAGCAATCGGTGCCGTCCGCAGCGGCCAGGCAAACAGCACGCCCATCAAGAAGCCGAGCCCGTGTGCCGTGACATCGACCCGCGGATCGCCCACACCGAGCAGGCCCAGCAACGACACCGCACCGGCAAAGGTCGCGGCCTGTCCCATCCACGGTTCCAACCGCCCGCGGCGCGGCCAGCGCACCGGCGCGAGCAGCCCGAGCGCCGCGAAGACGGCGGTCGAGGCGCCGAGCGAACTGCTGCCGGCCGGCAGCCCGGATGCCTCCAGCGTCCCCGCCGTCACCGCGGCCGCGAGCGCGAGCAGTAGCGCCACGCCCCAGCCATACACCCGCGCTGCCAACCCCAGAAACACGGCGCCAAAACCGAGATTGGCGAGCAAATGGGAAAAATCCGCATGGAGCGTGAGAGATGTAACGGGGCGCCACCATTGCCCTGCGCGAAAGGCCGGGCCCTCGAGAATGCCCCGATCGACCCAGGCGGCACCGAAAGCACTGCGACTCGCCGCGCCCGCAACCACGAGTTCACCGGCCAGATAGGCGAGCGGCGCGCGCACCGCGCCGACGGCGAGGGGTCGAGGGGGTGGTGGCGGCGGCAGGGGCGGGTTTTCGCGCACGTAATCGACGAGCGCGCCTTCGGCCGCGTCGCGATCCTCGAAGGCAACCCACACGACGTGGCGGCCGTCCAGAAGGCGTTCGACCAGGCTGCTGATGCCGATGGCCTGCAAGACGAGCGTGACCTCGCCAGCCAATCGCGCCGTGGCAACCGTGGCCACGGGCAGTCGCTCGATCCGCGGCTCCATCATGAGGTGATCACCCAAGGACACCCACCGGCGCCGGTACCCCCGTCGTGGGTGCGGCGCGCGGCGATTTCAACCCAATGATCGGTGATTAACGCCGTAATTCCGCCAACGCCCAACTGACAAAGGCACGCACTTCCGGACGACCACGATCCTCAGTGCGGAACACGAGGTAGTAGTTATCGCCGGACTCCACTTCAATATCGGATATGCGCTGCACACGGCCCGGACGCA
>CAIQKQ010000157.1 GCA_903872425.1 uncultured Opitutia bacterium
AAGGTACCGCGACTTCAGGCCCCAGCAGTCTGAATTCAAACGGTAGGGACGGCCCTTCGAGCTGTCCACGGACGCGACAGAGTGGCATCCCTACCCAAATGAGTCATTACCGATTTAGGACTGGGGATTGGTCGGTGACGTGGCGGTCACGCTTGCCACGGCGGTTAGGGGCGGAAGAGCGATGTGGGCGGGGATAAGGAATTTTTCGACCTCGGGCAGCGGCATCGCCTGCAACTGCTCCAGCGTCAGGGCCTGGGCTACATCGAAATTGCCCGAGCGAGTGCGGCGGAGGGTTTTCAAGTGCGCGCCGCAACCGAGTTTCGTGCCAAGGTCATGAGCAAGCGTACGGACGTAGGTGCCTTTGGTGCTGCGGAGCACGATGCCCAGCACGGGCGGCTCCCAACTGGTGAGCGTGAACTCCATCACCCGGATAAAACGCGGCTCGCGCGCGATCTCCTCGCCCTTGCGTGCGCTTTTGTAGAGCGGCACACCCTTAATTTTTACGGCGGAGAACATCGGGGGCAGCTGGTATTGGTCACCAAGAAATGAGTCGAGCGCGGTGCGTACCTCAGCCTCGGTGAGCGGTGGGACCGGACGAGTTTCCATGACCTCGCCCTCGGCGTCCTGGGTGTTGGTGGTCTTGCCCAGCTCAATACTGCCGACGTAGGTCTTGTCGGCGCTCATCAGGTATTGTGAGAGACTGGTGGCCTTGCCGACGAGCATGACGAGCAGGCCGGTGGCCATCGGATCGAGCGTGCCAGCGTGGCCAATGCGTCGGGTGTGCAGGATGCCGCGCAGACGCGCAACGACGTCGTGCGAGGTATGGTCGGCAGGTTTGTCAACGAGCAGGACGCCGTTGAGCTCCTTGGCGGGGACGAGGGGCATTAGGAAGATTTCACTTTGGCCGCGTCCACGGCGGTTATTTGCGTGGCGAGGGCGGCAACGAGCTGCGCGCGGAACGCGTCGAGCGTCAGGCCTTTGACGTTGAGGCCGGCGGCGCAGGCGTGGCCGCCGCCGTTGAACTGCGCGGCGACGCGGTCAAGACGGAACGCAGGGTCCTTGCCGCGTAAGCTGGCTTTGATCCCATCGGCGCGCTCTTCGATGAGCACCCCAATGTCCACACCCTCGATGCCGCGCGCATAGTCCACCATGCCCTCGGTGTCTTCAGGGCTGGTGCCAGTGGCTTCGTAAATCCCGGCGGGTAGCTCGCCGAGGCAGACGCGGCCGCCGCATTCGAGCCGAAACGAGGCGAGGAAGCGTTGTAAAAGCTGGAGCTTGCCGGCCGTCTCGCGCTCGTAGAGTTCGGTGCTGGCGGCCGCCGGTTGCGCACCGCGCGCCACCAACTCAGCCGCGAGAAGAAACGTGCGCCGCGTAGTCGAATGAAAACGAAACTGGCCGGTGTCGGTCGCGATGCCAGTATAGAGCGCGTTGGCCGTAGTGGCATCCACCGGCAGGCCGGCATCAAGACAGAGGCCGGCGAGAATTTCGCAGGTCGCAGCGGAGGCGGAGTCCACAAAATTGTGGGTGGCAAAAGCGGGGTTCGAGAGATGGTGGTCGAAACTGGCGAACGGGATTGCGAAGCGGGCGGCGAGACGATCACCCGCACGCGCACGATCGGCACAGTCCACAAATAATGCTTTCCAATCGCCAGTCGGCAGGTCGGCAGCGCGGAAGAAGGGGGTGTCGCCGACGCAGAATTTCAGACGGCGCGGAATAGGGTCAGTGTTGACACAGACGACCTCACGGCCGGCCGCGCGGAGCACACGGGCGAGTGCGACCTGCGAGCCAATGCAGTCGCCGTCGGGCCGTGCGTGGCCGACGACGGCATAACGGGCGGGTGGCAACGCAGCCAGCAGCGCGGTAAAACGCGGGGCGAAGGCGGGATAAAATTGTTCAGTAGCACTCATGGCGGCGGGACTACTGGAGAAGGCGCAGCGGATTTCTCCTTAGCAGCAATCTCATCAAGAACGGCGAGAATGCGGTTGCCGCGCGGCGTGGAGGTGTCGGCGACAAACGTGAGCGCAGGCAAGTGCTGGAGCACAATGCGACGGCTAAGTGTGGCGCGCAAAGCGCCTGCCTCACGGCGCAGCCAGCGGAGGCGATCCTCGGTGAGCAGATCGTCGCCCGACACGGCGACATAGACGTTGCATGAGCGCAAGTCGGGCGCGACATCCACCGAGGTGATCGTGATCACGACCGCCTCGGTCTGGTACTCCCGACGCAGCAGCGCGCTCAGCTCACGTTGGAGCAACTCGTTGAGGCGCAGGGTGCGGGCGGTGGGCACGGCGGGTATGGGGAGTTTCAGTTTTAGATGTTCGCTTGGGCGGAGGAGGAGCCAACGCGAAAACCTGCTGCAGGCACGTGTCGCTTATAGCGCAGCCCGGACTTTTTCCACTTCGTAGCACTCGATAATGTCGCCGGGTTCGTAGGCGTTGAAGTCGCCGAGCTTGATGCCGCACTCGAGGCCAGCCCGCACCTCACTGGCGTCGTCCTTGAAACGTTTGAGCGTGGCCACCTTACCCTCGTGGACGATTTCTTTTTTGCGTCGGAGGCGTGCGGAGGAATTACGCGTGATCTTCCCCTCAGTGACGAGACAGCCGGCGACGAAACCCTTGCCCTGCGCGAATGTCGCGCGTACTTCGGCCGCGCCGGTTTTCGTTTCCTTGAGGTCAGGCTCAAGCAGGTCGGCGAGCATCTCGCGCACCTTGTCGCCCAGTTCGTAGATGATGGAAAACGACTCGATGCGGACCCCATGGTGCTTGGCGAGCGGCGTGACGCCGTTCTCAAGCTTGACGTTGAACCCAAGGATGACCGCGCCGGCCGCGCCAGCCATGAGCACGTCGTTCTTGGTAACAAGACCGACATCGGTGGAAACGATGTCGAGGGAAACCTTGTTGCTCTTGATGCCGTCGAGGACGTGGCGGACGGCCTCCGTCGAGCCGAAGACGTCAGTCTTTACGACCACCTTGAGCACCTTCTGCTGCTCGGCAGCGATATTGGCGAAAAGTTTTTCAACCGACACGTCTTGCGGGACGGCAGCGAGGGCGGCGGACGAAACCTTCTTGAGGCGCTGCGCCTCGTCCTCGGCGAGATTCTCGGCCTCGCGGGCGTTCTTCACGGCGTTGAACGCCGCGCCGCTGTCGGGTGGGCCGCTCCAGCCGATAACCCGCACGGGCGCGGCCGGCGGAGCCTCTTTAAGCGCCTCTCCGCGGTCGTCAAACAGGGCGCGCACCTTGCACCAGTGCGGGCCGCAAACCAGCGCGTCGCCGACCCGAAGTGTGCCACGCTGGACGATCACGGTAGCGAGCGCACCGCGGCCAGCATCAATCTGCGACTCGATCACGATACCGCTGGCGACGGTCTTCGGATTGGCCTTCAACTCCAGCACCTCGGCTTGGAGGAGAATCATGTCGAGCAACTCGGGGAGGCCCGTGCCTTTGAGTGCCGAGACCGGCACCGTGACGGTGTCGCCGCCCCAGTCCTCGGGTGCGATTTTGCGCTCCTGCATCTGGGTTTTAACCCGGTCAATGTTCGCGCCCTTCACGTCCATTTTATTGACGGCGACCATGAGCGTGACCTTGGCGGTCAGCACATGCTGGAGCGCCTCGTCTGTCTGCGGCATGAAGCCGTCGTCGGCAGCGACCACGAGCACAGCGATGTCTGTGACGCTCGCACCGCGCGCGCGCATCTTGTTGAACGCGGCATGACCTGGGGTATCGAGGAAGGTGATCTTTTTGCCGTGGTGCTCAATCTGGTACGCACCGATGTGTTGCGTGATGCCGCCTGCTTCACTGGCGGCGACGCTGGCCTTGCGAAGCGCGTCGAGCAGCGAGGTCTTGCCGTGATCGACGTGGCCGAGGATGCACACGACTGGTGGGCGCGGAGCGAGGTTCTTCATCTCCTCCTCGTCGGCCTTTGCGCGCTTCGCGGTCTCTTTGTCTTTCGGCGAAAGCTGCGGGGCGGTTTCCCCCCGGTGCTTGACCTCAAGGAGAAAACCATGGGCCTCGGCGATCTTGGCCGCCACCGCCTCATCGAGGCTAGAGTTCATCGAGGCAAAGCCGCCGGTGATCTGGTTAATCTCGCTGATGAGTTTGAATGGCTTCACCTCCAGCACCGCCGCCAGATCGCGCAGAATGACTGGCGGCTTCATCTGGATGAGCTTGATCTCGCCGCCGGCGGCGTCGGTACGGCGCGTGACAACTGGCGCGTGCGCTGGCGTCGGTGGCGGCCGCGGTGAAGAAGTGACGCGCGGGGGCAGCGGCGGAGCAGCCGGTGCCTTGACCGCTGGCGGAGAAACTGCCGGTGCGACCGAGGGCGTAACGGCACGGGGCAACGGCGCGGGCGATGCCGGACGGGAGTAGCTCATCGGCGGCGCGACCCGGGGCGGAGCGGCCGGGATAGCGGGCGCGCGGGGCGGGGCCGCGACAGAGCGGGGCGTGAGCGTGACCGCGGCAGGCCGAAGTGCGGCGGCCGCAGCCTTAATGGCGGCTTCCTTCGCCTCTTTTTCGCGCGCGAGGTCTTCCGTGGATTTCACGAAGACACCAGCCGGCAAGGTCACCTTCGGTGGCGCAGGCACGGGCGTTTCAGCCGCTGCCGGTGGAGGCGTGGGCGCGGCAGGCGCGGGTGTCACCGCTTCCAGTGACACGCCAAACTCTTTCGCAAAGTCCTCCGCGTAGATGTCGCTGATCGTGCTGGAGGGAGACTTCACATCCGCGCCAATGATTTTGCGTTCCTTCAGGAGCGCCATCACGTCCTTGTTGGGCTTGCCGATTTTGGCGGCGAGTTCGTGGATGCGGATGCTCATGCGGCGTGGACGGAGGAAACGAGGGAGGAGGAGTTAACGGTTATTTGCCAGCGGCGCGGGCAATGACATCGGCCGATTCTTCGGCGGTAAAGCCGGCGCCGACCAGATCGGCGGCCTCGACACCGTCAAAGAGT
>CAIQKQ010000158.1 GCA_903872425.1 uncultured Opitutia bacterium
CGGCCATGGAGAAGATCAGCGTGTTCAGCCCGACGAGCACCAGCGCCGTGAGGGCGGTGGCGACCAGGATCTCCAGCATGGTGAAGCCGCGCGTTTTCATTGGGACTGCTTCGAGGCGATCAGTTCGGTGATTTTTTGCCGCGCCGCCTGTTGGATCTGCGTGCGCTGGGCGGCATCGGACCAGGTGGGGCGAAGCAACCGGAGCGTCTCTGTCGCGGTCGTGGGCTGCTGCTCTCCGGGGCGCGTCACGGTGGTGGTGAGCGTCACGTCAAAGAGGTCGGCGACATCGGTGTATTGCAGGTCGGCCGACCAGACGACATGGCGGCTACCGCTAGCCTCGGCCACGTCGAACTCGTCGCCCTGTGTGGCGAGGGCGGGATCGGGCTGGCTGAAAAGCGCGGCGCGCGCGAGCTTCATATCCTCATCGACTTGTAGCCCGGTGCGGACATGGGCGTAGGCGTTGAGCACGTTGATGTAGCTGGTGGTGAGCGCCACGGCCGCGCCAGCGAAGATCATCAGTGCCGCCAGCACTTCCAAGATGGTAAAGCCGCGTCGCATGGTCAGGGCCCTCCTTGGGTGGTCGATGCCAGCATGGGTGTGGCGGTCCATGGATCCACTTCGATCATGGCGCTGCCGCCGGCAGACGTGCTACTGGCTTCCATCTGCACCTGTACCCGAAACAGGGAGGAGGTGCCGTCGGGGTAAAATGTGACATAGGGCAGCACCTCGTCGCCCGTGCCGATCACGCTGCCGAACAAATTGGCGACAAGCCGGTTGGTGCCATTGGACGCGAGCGTAGGCACGACGAGGCCGGACACAAACTCCATGTCGGATCCGGCGGGCGCGGGCACGGCCTTGAGGCTAACTCCGTCCAGCCCGACCGCCAGAAACTGGCTCGTTTCCTTGTCAAAGCTCAACCGAACTTCCGTCCGCTCTTGGAGCGCGTGTCGGCGGGCCGCCCCCGCCGCGCGCCAGAATGACTGCGCCGGCGAATCCGGCGGGGGATTGAGCATGCGATTCACCCCGCTGACCACCACCCCGGACAACAACCCGATGAGTGCGAGTACTACCAGAATCTCAAGCAGCGTGAACGCCCCGCGCCGTGAGATACGGCGGGAGGGGCGTTGGGGGCACTGCATGACAAAAGGCATACATTATAGGCTGCAACGGGTCGCTGGCGGTATCACCAGTTGCCGATGTCGTCTTCCGTGCCATCAATATGGTCGGGACCAATGGACCAAACGTCAGGCGTGGTGATCACGGTGGCGGTGGGGTTCGTGCCGCCCAAGCTTTGGGTAGCGGTGGCGCCGGCGGAGTGAGTGCCCGGATAAGCATAACGGTAGTCCTGTTGCCACGCGTCTTTTGGCATGACGCCAGCGGGGGTGACATCAAGGTAAGGCCCGCGCCAGTTGGTCGCGCCAGCCGGTGCGGTGAGCAAGGCTTGGAGGCCGTCAGTCGTAGAGGGATAGTCTCCATTGTCGTTTTTGTAGAGTGCGAGCGGAGTCTTGAGGCTGGTCCGCACAAAAATCTTCGTCGAGTCGATGCGGGCGTTATCCAATGCCTTGCCGATATTGTTCACGGCGAGGCCGACGAGCATGCCGATGATGGCGAGCACGACAAGGATTTCGAGTAGGGTGAACGCGCGGCGCGCGTTACGGAATGAAGCCGGGGTGGGGGTTGGATGGTTCATGGGAATGATTGGTTGTGGTGAAAGACGGCGGAAAGGCGGCGAGGTTGCGCGCAAACTGCACAAGCGCAAGCCCGCGTTCGCCCGTCCACCCCTTCCTCCACGCTGGTGCCCCCGCCCGGACTTGAACCGGGATACGCGGTTTAGGAAACCGCTGCTCTATCCTGTTGAGCTACGGGGACGCTGGCGTGCCGATGGCCGACCCGGCAAGTTGGCCGGCGGATTGCCGGTTGACAACCTCGCGCTGCATCTCCTTACTCGAACCCCTTTGCTATGAGCACCACCGCCTCCACCGACGCCCAACCGCGCACTCTCGCGCCCAACGAAATTCCGTTCACCGCCGGCCCGCAGCCCTTCCGCGGCTACACGACCGACACGGGAAAAATTCTCCCGCGCAAGTGGACGCACCTCCCCGCCAAGCAGCAGCGCGCCATCACCAAGACGATCAAGCACGCGCGCAATAACCTGCTCGGTCTCTGAGTTCGCCGCGTCCGGCCGGGTGGCCGCCATCAATTTTACAAGCCGGAGCTAGCCTCCGGCTTTTTTCGTGCCCGGAGAAAACGGGGCAAAGCGGCCGCTGGGCGGAAATGGATTTCAACGTGGTAACACGCGGAGCAACGCCGAGAAAAATTCACTACAGGCGGAGCGAGCGGTGGGCTTCGGCGCTGACGGGACATAATCAAAATCGCCGGCGGCGAATTTTCTTTGTGTCCCTCGCGCCATTTTCCGGCTAAACCAAAGTTCATGACCGGCTCCGCCCGCCCGTTTCCCCGTTTTCTTTCGCTCGCCTTGTTGTGCGCCGGCCTGTTCGGCCTCGGCGGCTGTCGCACGCCGAGCACGCCGAGCGTGCCGGTCGGCCCAGCGCAGCCGGCGAGGCCGCTGGGGTCTGCCGTGTCACCGCCGCAAGCGTCCGCGCTTCCCGTTATGCTGGGCATTGATGTGTTGGAGGAGCGCGGCTTTAGCGCCGTTGCGGGCAAACGCATCGGACTGCTCACGCATCCGGCCGGGGTGAACCGGCGCGGCGAGAGTACGGTGGACGTGCTTGCCCGCGCGCCCGGCGTGCGGCTCGTCGCGCTCTTCGCCCCGGAGCACGGTATCCGCGGCGACCTGAAGGCCGGCGCGCAGGTCAGCGACACCACCGATCCGAAAACCCGGCTGCCCGTCTATGCTTTTTACGGCGACAATCTCGCGCGGGCGAAGGAACGGCTCGTGGGCCTCGACGCACTCGTGATTGATTTACAGGACATCGGCGTGCGTTCGTACACGTTTAACGTTGCCATGCGCTACGCGTTGGAAGCGTGTTTCGAGCGGGGCGTCGAGGTCATCATCCTCGACCGGCCGAACCCCCTCGGCGGTCTCAAGGTGGATGGGCCCCTGCTTGACCGCGAGTGGTTCAGTGGCGTTGGCGCGTTTCGCATCCCTTATGTCCACGGGCTTACGATGGCCGAGCTTGCGCTTTTCGCCGTGCAGGAGCCGGGCGCGCTGCCCAATATTTCTGAGGCCGCGCGCAATCGTGGCCGCCTCACCATTGTGCCGATGCGCGGCTGGCGGCGTGAGATGCGCTGGACGGAAACGGGCCTGACCTTCGTGCCAACCTCGCCGAATGTGCGGGATTTTCCCGCCGTTATCGGCTACGCGATGATCGGGCTCGGCTGTGAGTCGAGCGGTTTCACGCATGGCATCGGCGCGGAGTATCCGTTTCGTGGGCTGAGCTTCAAGGGCGTGACCGCCGAAAAGCTGGCCGCCGACCTCACCGCGCTACGCGTGCCGGGTGTCGCGTTTCGGCCCGTCGCACTAAGTGAGGGACGCAATCAAAAAACTGGCGTCTACGTCGAGCTCACCGATTGGGCCGCGTGGAACCCCACGGAGCTGAGTTTCGCGCTCATGCGCCTCGCCTGCACGTACGACCGCGCCAATCCGTTCGCGAAACTCACGACCGACGAAGCGCGCCACTTCAATATCCACGTCGGCTCGACCGCGTGGTGGACCGCGCTGAAACGCGATGGCGCGCGGGTCAACCTCGAGGCCTTCCTCGCCGACTGGAAAACCCAAACCGTCGCCTACCAGCAGCAGGTGAAGAAATACTGGCTCTATCAATAAACCTGAAGGCGGGACGAAGTTGGTTGTAGCGCCCAACTACATTCACTACCCAACGGATCCAGCGTTACAACTACACAACCAGAATCAGATAACGCCGAACTCAGCCTAATCTACCACCCGGGTTTCGTTTGGGTCTTTCTCGGCCGTTTCCTTAAACTAACTTATATTCACCCTTATGCTGGAGAATCTCTGGGGCGCGTTGCCGTTGGCGGCCTACGCCGGCTTGGTTGCCGGGCAGGTTCGCCGTGGGTGCGCGTTGGCGGAGGCATTGTTACGCGCGGCAGTGTTCTGGTCGGCAGTCGTGTGGGGGTTGGCGAACGCGCTCGGACTGTTCGACGCGCTGCGGTCGGGACCGTTGCGTATCGCGTGGGTGTTGCTCGGGACGGCGGCACTAGCGGACGGATTTTGGCGGCGGGCGCAGTGGAGCTTTTCGCGACCGAATAAGGTTGGCGAATGGGGGGCGGCGATCGGCATCGGCGCGCTGCTGCTGCTCGCGCTGGTCACGGCTGTGCTTGCGCCGCCGGTGACGGTGGACGTGCTCAACTACCACCTGCCGCGCCAGCTCATGTGGCTCCAGCAAGGGAGTCTGGCGCCTTATGTGACCGTCAACGACCGCGAGCTCATGATGCCACCGCTGGCCGAGGTGATTGGCCTGCAATGGCTCGCCCTCACGGGGGACGACCGCTGGGCCAATCTCCCGCAATGGTTTGCTTACGCGCTGCTGCCGCTCGCGATGATTCGCGCGGCGCGCGCGGCTGGGCTCGCGCGACGCGCGGCATTGCTGGCGGCGTGGCTCGCTGTTTGTCTGCCGATGGCGTGGCACGAGGCATCGAACGGAAAAAACGATCTACAGTGCGCACTCTGGCTGGCTGTGTTGCTCTGGCAGGTGACCCGCGCGCGGTCCGCGGACGGACCGCCGACCCGTGGGGATGCGCAGTTCATCGGCCTCACCGTGGCGCTGGCGGCGCTCACCAAAAGCACGGCCCTGTTCTATGCGCCACCCTTGCTCGTGGCCGGCTGGTTCGCGTGGCGGCGGGCAGGCGGACCAGTGCGGCCTGCCGCTCCTCGCGCGCCGGAGCAGGGAAAAAACGTGGCCCGGCGCGGAAGCTTGGCGTGGCAGCGGGTGGGCCTCGCTGCGCTGGTGGCGGCGTTGCTCACCGCGCCGTTTTTCGCACGTAATTTCGCGTGGTATGGCACGCCGCTGGGAGTGCACCGGGCCGAGGACGGTGGCGCACAGGCCAACACAGCCGTCACGCCCGCCCTCATCGCTTCGAATGTGCTGCGCAACTCCACGCTACACCTCTCATTGCCCTCTGCCTCTTGGAACGCGGTACTCGACCACACGGTGCGTGCGGCGCATGGCTGGCTTGGGATCTCCGTAGACGATCCACGCAGTACTTTATGGGCGCCAGTGATTAAGTATGGCGTGGATTGGGAGCCGGAAGCCGAGTCCGTCGTTGGCGCGCCGATACACTTTGCGCTCATCGCATTCGCGGTGGGCATGACCTTGCTCTTTGGTGAGCGTCGGTCGAGTAGCCATCAGACTAGATTTTCAACAACAGCCGGCGACGTTGGCGCGTCTGTTGACCATCCGTTGGCCAGCCGGCTCGCCGCGTGGCGCTGGCTTGCGGCGGTGGTGGCGGCGATGGCCGTGCTATACTGCGTCGTGCTCAAGTGGCAGCCGTGGGGGGCGCGGCTGCAGCTGCCTATCTTCGTGACGGGCGCATTGCTGGTGGCCGGGTTGGCAGACACCTGGTTCCTTCTGTCCGAATCAAGTTCGGCGCGGCGCCGGAACGGGGTGGCACTAGGGGTGCTCGGCGCGCTGGGGTTGCTAGCGTGGTGGCCGTCACACGAGACCAACGCGCGGCCGCTGTGGACCTCGCCGACGCTGCGCGAGGAGACGCGCGAGATAAATTATTACCGGTACCACCCGGACGCGTATGCTCGCGATGTGGCGTTGGCGGAGATGGTGCGGGTGGCGGGGGTCCGTGAGGTCGCGGTGGCGGCGCTGCACGACAATGCCTATCCGCTGATGCGGCGGCTGCAACATGAGGTGCCCGGAATCCATTTTCACGGCGCGCCTGCGGGTGACGCGGCACACGTGCCGGAGGCGATCCTCGCGCTGATGGAAGGCGCGCCGCAGGCGCTCTGGTTT
The DNA here is from genome assembly GCA_903872425.1 of uncultured Opitutia bacterium. GTDB lineage: Bacteria > Verrucomicrobiota > Verrucomicrobiia > Opitutales > Opitutaceae > CAIYUN01. Next base: position 5,943 of record CAIQKQ010000158.1, read on the forward strand.
GACGCGGCAGTGGGGGTGCGCTACCGGCTCGTCGGTGCGGGTGCCGGCGACGGGCTTTATCTGCCAGAGGCGACGGTTCACGCGCTGGGCTGGGAACAGCGGCTGCCCGCATTCGCCGGCTGGACGGCGGCGGACAACGGTCTCGCATTGCGCGTGGCCATGCCGGTGCTGCCGACTGCGCCGCTCATCACGCACGACATGAAGGCGGCGACGGCAACGGCGATATTTCCCGGCCGCGGCGATCGGGTGCGGCTCGCGGGCACCGTGCGGAAGACCACGGCGGCGGCCGAGTGGCTCGACCTCACGGTCAACGGTGCGTTCGTCAGCCGGGTGGCTTTCGGCGCAGCGGCAGGTTTGCACCAGTTCGAGACGTGGCTGCCGAGCCGGGTGGGTGGCAACACGCTCGAGCTGCGTCGCCCGGCCGATGCAAGTGCGGAGCTAGTGTTCACGCGGCTGGTGATTGACGACGGCGGCGGTGCGCCGCCGCCATGAGCGCGCCGGTGGCCTGCCCCTGGTCTTGACAGCGTGGGTACGTCGACTTGCCGTGGTGGGCCATGAAAATCCCCGCCGGCCGCCTCGCCCTCGGCCTTTGCGCAGCCCTCATGTTGTCCCCCGTCCTGTGCGGCCAAACGTCTGCGCCGGTCCCGGCCGCGCCGCCCAACCTCGTCTCGCCGGAGGTCGCGGCCGACCGCCGCGTGACGTTTCGGATGTTCGCTCCAGCCGCGGGCAAAGTTGCCGTGGTCGGCCAATGGGACAACAATCTCCCGCACGATATGACGAAGGACGAGCGCGGCGTGTGGAGTGTCACGCTCGGGCCGATCACGCCGAGCTATTGGATCTACAATTTTACGCTGGACGGCGTTGCACTGGTCGACCCCGTCAACCCGCTCGTCAAGCTCCGCATGCGGACCTCGGCTAGTCTCGTGAGTGTGCCGGCCGAGTCGCCGGCCCTTTGGGAGCCGCGCGCCGACGTGCCACATGGCGCGGTGGATATCAACTGGCACAGCTCGAAGGTCGCTGGCGACGTGCGGCCGTTTTACGTCTACACGCCGCCCGGCTACGATACGAGCGGCACGACGCGTTATCCCGTCCTCTACCTCCTGCACGGTAACAATGGCACGGCGGGCGACTGGACGGCGGCCGGACGCGCGAATTTCATGGCCGACAACCTTCTCGCCGCGCAACGCATGATGCCAATGATCATCGTCATGCCATGGGGCCACACGTTGCCCTACAGCCCGACCGGGTTGGTGGCAGAGAATGACCCGGCCTTCGACCGTTATCTCACCGAGGAGGTCATGCCGCTTGTGGAGAAAAAATATCGTGTCGCCGCCGGCCGCGAGAATTGCGCCATTATGGGTCTCTCAATGGGTGGTGGGCAGGCGCTTAAGACCGGCTTAAGCCACCTCGACCTCTTCGCTTCTGTCGGCGCCTATAGCGCAGCGACCATCCGGGATTTCGACACCCGTTTCGCCGCGCTGCTCGCCGACCCGGCTGGAACCAACGCGAAACTTAAGCTGCTTTGGCTCGGTTGTGGTCGGCAAGATAGCCTATTCAGTTTCAGCGAGACGACCCACGCCACGCTGACGACGGCGAAAATCAACCACATCTTTTTTTCCCTCGATGGCTACCACGATTTCTACTTCTGGCGTCGCTGCATCGAGGAAACCTTGCCCAAGCTGTTCCGGCCGTGACGGAGGTCCGCCGGTGGCAGTTTTTTGAATTCTTCATCACCTACCGGGCAACCGGTTTATGGGATTGAAGGGAGTCTCGCTTCGGCCAATCCCCAGTGGCTTGACCTTCAACGCTTAGTTTGCGCCAGCGCGGCGGCTTAGAGGAGAGCGGGTGGGGCATTGAGGGCGAAGGCGACTTCGTCGTCACCCAGCCGGTAAATCAGGATTGAGTGGCCGATGACGGCCGTTGGTGCGCGCTGGCGTAAGAAATAGCAGAGGCGACCGAAACGCAGGTGCTCGAGATCGAAGAGCCAGTCGCTGAGCTGTTTCGAGGAAATGGGCGTGCCGTCGGTGTTGGTCGGCGGGGTGTTTTTGGGTTGTTGGTTGAGGTGGTGGAGC
>CAIQKQ010000159.1 GCA_903872425.1 uncultured Opitutia bacterium
GCCCTTTCAGGGCTTCCAATCCGACTTGCGCCTTAAACTCGGCGCTAAAGGTTCGTCTCTTTCTTGGCATAGTGGGCTCCTTTTGGATTTAATTAAGCCCTCTGTCCAACTTTCGGGGACCACCTCATCCATCCACCGATGGATTGCGGGTCATCTTTATTCCAGTCTGCAATACGCAACAAAACATTTGTTCTGGGTATATAAACCCAAAAAAACTCATTTTTATCATGCCAATAATAACAATCTAAATATTCAGCAGGAAAATAATTTTGGTCATTTAATTCGTTTAATAATTTTCTAATAGCGAATGGACTCAACTTGATATCACCAGGCGCGGAAGGTGAATTTGTGGTAGCAGCAGAAGCTTTGGAAAAAGCGGTTTCGCCTAAAACACTGCTCTTCTGGTTTTCAGCCGCCATCGCAGCAGTCACGGAAAATGAAATGATAATGAAATAATGATGAAAGTTCGACCAGAGTTTGTTTGTATTCATGATTTGTATTCCTTGACGTAGCGGGCAAAATTTTTACATGACGGCAATCCCGCCCATCTAACTCAGGATAGTGACAAAATACGATTCTGTAGTGCAGCCGGAAGCAACAATCGACCACATTACCTATACTCCACCCGCTTCTGGCTCACCAGCACCAGACGGGGTTTGGTCGTTTTTTTGCTAATTTTTATCCAAAGATTTAGCGGTGGTGGATGCTCACTTGAACAGCTTTGGCAGCACGTCGTGCAGGTAGATGCGCCAAATCTGGTAGTCGTGGTGGTAGCCAAGCGACGCGGTCCACTCATGCTTGATACCGAGCGTCGTGAGCTGATTATGGAAATTGAGACTGCTCTGCCAGCCTTGATTGTCATCGGTGCCGCTGCTTAGCCAGAGGAGCTTGTAGTCCGTGTTGGTTTTTTCTGCGCTGGCAAAGGCGGGGCTGTTTTGCACGCCGAAGGGAAAACTGAAACCGCCAACGTAAGCATAGAGCTCGGGGTGCGCGAGGCCGATGGAGAGCGCGCTGCTGCCGCCCATCGAATAGCCGAATAACGCGCGGTTGGCTTTGTCCGTTTTCACGCGGTACGTGCTTTCCACGAGCGGCATGATGTTGCCCATGATATCGCGTTCAAGGTAGCTGCCGCCGTTGGCACCAGCAGGAGCGCCACCACCGCCGCGTGCTCCGCCCGCCCCGCGTTGCGCAGGAGCGATGCCGAGGCTCGACTGGAGCGCGCGAATGCTGGGCTGCCGGCCGGTCGCGCCGGTCGTGTCGTGAATGAAAGGCATCACCATGATGGCTGGCACGGCTTTCCCCTCGGCGATGAGGTTGTCCATGATCAGGTGGGCGCGGCCCGTTTGCGTCCAGCCGCGCTCGTAGTCGTCGCGTCCGTGCAAGAGATAGAGCACAGGATAACTCGCGGTGGAGCGCTCGTAGCCGGGTGGGGTGTAGACGACCACGCGGCGCTGCGTGCCGTTTTCCTTGTTGAGGTATTCGTGCTCGTGGAGCGTGCCATGTGGCACGTCGCGGAAATCCATCCACTCTGTGCCAGGGCCGGGCACGTCTACCATGCTTTTGTAGACACCGGAGGCGGGGCGGACGTGGGTGTTGGCCGGGTCAGGCGTGAGGGTGCCGTCCACTGAGAACCAATAACTGTAGTATCCCGGTTTGAGCGCCTCTGTGGTGAACGTCCACACGCCATTCTCGCCCTTCATCATCGGGATCGTGTCGGCCGAAAAGTCGCTGAGGAGATTGACCACTTTCGCGCCGGCCGCCGCGAGGCGGAAGGTCACACGGAAATCAGCCGCCACCTCAGGCGAGCGAGTGGTGGCTCCACCGCCACCGGGGCCGCGTGCGCCACCACCACGAGGCGGTTGCGCGTGAAGAGCAATGGAAACAAAGGACAGAAGCGCAGCTAGTGCGCTGAAGAGATTACGAGTTTTCATAGGTATATGGCGTGAGGCGCGAAAGAGGGGGCGTTATTTGAACAGCTTCGGCAGCACGTCGTGGAGGTAGATGCGCCAGATCTGGTAGTCGTGGCGGTAGCCGGGAGACTCGACCCACTCGTGCTTCACGCCGGCGGCGGCGAGCGTTTCATGCATGTTTTTGGAGCCGGAATAGGCAGTGGTATCCTCTGTACCGCAGCCAACCCAGATAAGCTTGTAGTCCTGGCCGGCTTTGGCGGGGTCGGCGGTGAGGCGGTTGAGGCCGCCACCGCTCGGAGCGCTGAATGCGCCAACAAAGGCGAAAAGCTCGGGATGGGTGAAGCCGATGGTGGTGGCCTGCATGCCCCCCATGGAATAACCTACGATAGCGCGGTTAGCTTTGTCCGTTTTTACCCGGTATTCCTTCTCTACCATGGGGACGACGAGGTTGAGCAGGTCGTTTTCCATGTAGGAGGCGGCGCCGGCGCCGCCACCACCACGCGGTGCTCCGGTAGCCAATGCCCCCGCGCCACGTCCACCGGGAGCGGCAGGACCGCGCGCACCTGCGCCCGGTGCAGCTGGGACGCCACCGGGTCCGAAGGAGTTGCCCGCGCGAGTGCCAGTGAATCCGGCGCTGCCCGAGGTGATCGGGCCGGTCGCGGGCAGTGGCGGCGCGGTGAAGTTGGTCGGATTAACGCCGAATTCTTTCTGGAGAAAATTCACCTCAGCGTATTTGCCGGTTGAGCCACTGACATCGTGGCCGAAGGGCATAACAATAATGGCGGGGGTGACTTTGCCCTCAGCGAGGAGGTTGTCCATGATGAGGTGGGCGCGGCCCGTTTGCGTCCAACCGCGTTCGTAGTCGGCATTGCCGTGCAGCAGATAGACCACCGGGTAGCTCTCGGTGCCCTTGTTGTAGCCGGGCGGGGTGTAGACGACCACGCGGCGGGCGGTGCCGTTCTGTTTATTGAGATACCAATGCTCGTTGAGCGTGCCGTGCGGCACATCGCGGAAATCCATCCACTCGGTGCCGGCGCCAGGAAGGTCAATTTGGCTTTTGTAGACACCGGAAGCGGGGCGGACGTAGCTGTTGACCGGATCGGGCATGGTGAGGCCGTCCATGTCGAACCAGTACTGGTAATAGCCGGGCTTGAGCGCGTCGGTGGTGTAGGACCAAACGCCATTCTCGGCTTTGGTCATCTTTAACGTATCACCGGTGAAGTCGCTCATCAGGTTGACGGCTTGGGCATTGGGTGCAAGCAGGCGGAAAGTCACGCGATAGTCAGCGCCGATGTCGGGCGAGCGGACGCGGTGAGTGTTGCCACCAATGCCACCGCCGCCACGGTCGGGCTGGGCGCGGACGATGGCAGGAGTGAGCGCTAATGAGACAACGAACAGGGTAGGCAGCGAGCTAAGCAGGGTA
>CAIQKQ010000160.1 GCA_903872425.1 uncultured Opitutia bacterium
CAGCACCGAAGCGATGGGAAACGACATCATCACCATGCCCATGGCCCGACCGCGTCGCGCCGCTGGAAACACGTCGCCCACCATCGCTGTCACCACCGAACCCGCAACCCCGCCACACGCCCCGGCACAAAACCGCGCCAGCAGCATGAGTTGGAAGTCCCGCGCGAGCGCGCAGCCCAGCGTCGCCAGCGAGAAACCCGCGTAGAGCCAGAGCAGCGCGTGTTTGCGGTCGAACCGATCGAGCACAAACCCGCCTGCAAATCCCGTGGCCGCCGCCGCGAGCCCATACACCGCCACGAGCAGGCCGAACTGTTCCGGTGCGATGCGGAACACTCGCATCAGGTGCGAGCCCAGCGGCATCATGATCATAAAATCCATGATGTGTGTGAACTGCACGGCCACGAGGACACCCAGCAGGGCGCGCTCGTTGATGGGCGGACGATGATGGGTGGCGTTGGTGGCTAACATGAAGGGCCGAGCCTCACGATATTTTGCATGGCTGCAACTCATCGCGGACGCGTCGGCGGGAAAATGAAACATTCGCTTAACCAAAAGGTGACGCGGTGTTCACGCAGAAGCCACGCAGTCGTCACATCTCTCCGGTAGTCTCACACCGGATTGAGCGCGGACATAGTTTCCGCCGCTTCATCCGTCGCAGTATCCAAAATGAATCCAACGTCCTTCGCCACATTGTTTTTCGCCGTGACTTTTGCGGGCGCGATTTTCGCCGCTGACTCTGCAGTGCCGGTGCCAGGTCGTCGGATGCGGACGGATATTGCGGTGCCATCGTTGCCGACCACGACCTCCGCCAAAGATCCGGCAGTTCCGGTGGTCGCGTTGCCGCCACTGCCCGAGGGCGTGGCGGAGTTGCGGTTCGAGGATTTTTTTAAGATGCCGATCGGCCCACGCGGACTGGAGGTTACTGACAAACTGCGCGCTCTCGATGGCAAGCGCGTGCGCGTCTTCGGCTACATGGTACACGAAGAGATTGAGGCGCATGGCCCGTTGCCCACCGACGCAGGTTCGGCGGAAACGGGCGTGGTGCCGGATCGTTTGATGCTCACGGCCGCGCCGCAGATGGTGAGTTTCGCCGATTTCGCGTTGAGCGAGGACCTGCCGCCGCAGGTGGTGTTTGTCACCCTAGCCGAGAAGACGGGTGCGGTGGTGCCGTTCACCTCGCGGCCACTGCTACTCACCGGTATTTTGAGCGTCGGGCGAAAGCCCGAACCGGAGGGGCGGGTCTCCCTTGTGCGCCTCAAACTCGACCTAGATCCGACACCCGCCACGACGAGTGCGCCCGCTGCCGCCAGAATCAGCGCGTCGCCGACAGCCCAGCTTTCCCCTGTTCAGTCCACCAACCACAATCCAACCCGCTAGCGCCATGAAACTCATGTCCCGTCTCCTCGCTTCGTGCGGCCTCGCCGCCGCCCTCCTCGCCGGAGCGGCCCTTCAGGCCGCCCCGACCGTGTATCGTCTCACTCCTCCCAGCACGTTGTTCAGTTTCAACGACGCCTTACCGCCGATTATCGCGCGGTTTTTACCCGGACAATTTTTTGACCTACAATGCACGGTTGCTCCA
>CAIQKQ010000161.1 GCA_903872425.1 uncultured Opitutia bacterium
CACCCTGATTGGCGCCGCGGGGCTTCCAGCGGCGCAATTCTTCCGCAACGAGTCCGTGGCGCGTGAGCTCAGGCTTGGGTGCGGCAGGCAAACTCGCGAGCCAAGCACGGTTCGCCTCGCGCACGGGATCAGCCGGCGCGGACTCGGCCGCACGGAGGGCGGGCGATGCGACTAGAAGCAGAACGGAAAAGGCGCGGAGTTTCATGGGGGATTAAAAGCTGCGGGTGGCCTCGAAGAACCAGGCGCGGCCGGCGAGGAGGTTTTGGCTCACGCCGGGGCTGTAGCCGAAGCCACCGGTGGCGAGCGGCGGGGTTTGGTTGGTGAGATTGGTAACACCGAGGCGCACGCGCGTGCCGCGCAGCCAAGAAGTGGTGGCACTAAAACGGTAACCGACGGAAGCGTTGTAGGAGATACTCGAAGCCATGACGTAGCGGTAAACGAATTGGCCGCCGGTGAAATGTTTCGCGATGTAGTTCGGCCGACCGAGTGACTCGTACAGCGCCGCCGTGGTGGTAGCACCCGAGTCCTGGGAAGGACCGACGTAGTAGGCGCCGAGGTTGGCGGTCCAAGCGTTGCGGCGCCAAGTGAGGTTGCTCGTGCCGCGCCAACGGGAGACGCCGTTGACGGTGAGGTCGTTGGTCTCGACGGCGGGCAGATTGGCCGGCTGCTGCACGGAGCGGGAGGAGACGAGGTAGGACCAATCGGAGTTGAGCGTGACGTTGCCGAACGGAAGTTTGGGCAGCACGTAGCGCAGGCCGAGATCGACACCCTCATTTTCACTGCCGGAGATGTTAATCCAGGGTTGGTTGAAGGAGAAAATCTTACCCGCGGTGGCTTGGGCGTTGCCAGGGTTGGCGGCGTTGTAGGCGTTGAAGGCGGCGGTGTCTTCGGGGGTGACGGCGTAGCGCACGATGTCAGGGTCGCCCTTGTAAGCGGCAGTGCCGCTGCCAAGATCGATAGCCGAAATGGAGCGACCGGCGGCGAGTTGGGCTTTGGTGTAGGCTTGGATCAGGGAAACATCGCTGGCGCGGATTTGAGCGGCACTGCGGGAACCTAGGAGGTTGGTGCGCTCGATGCGCCAGTGGTCAGCAGTCACGCTGAGGCCGCGAATGCCGGGCACATCGATGACGACTCCATAGGTCGTGCCTTCGGATTCGGAGGCCTTGAGATTGGGGTTGCCGCCGAAGTAGCCGCGTTGGACGTAAGCGCCTTCATTGGTGACAGGATTGCGGTAAGTGTCGATGTCGCCGGCACCGGCGGTAATGGACCAGCGCGGGCTGGTGAAAAGGGCGGCTAGACTCGGGGCCATGAAACCTTCGTTGTAGGAGCCGCGCAGCATGAGCCAGGAAAGCGGGCGCCAGTTCACGCCGACCTTGGGCTTGGTGGTCTCGCCAAAATCGCTGTAGTTTTCCATGCGGGCGGAGGCGGTCAGCTCCAAGGTGTTGATCAGGCTTAAGCGACGTTCGGCGCCGACCAAGGGCAACACGAATTCGGCGTAGAGGCTGGTGATGTCGCGTTCACCGATGACATCGGGCCGCGGCGGATGGAGCAGAAAATCGTTGTCGGTGGTTTCCAGGCCAACGCCAGCGGGATTTTCGCCGCTGTACGGCGGGCGTTTATCGGCGAGCTTGTCCTTGCGGTATTCGCCGCCAAAGGAGGCCATGATATCGCCGCCCCACCAGCGCAGCAGGCGGCCCGTCACGCGTAGGTCGCCGCTAGCGATGGAGCTCTCGGCTTGGCGAGCGAAGACGGCGGAAAAGGAGTCCACGACCGAAGACGGATTCGTGTAAGGTTTGTCGGCGACGACGGCGCCGTTTTGCACTTTAAAGGTGTAGCCAAAGGGGTTGTAGGCGTTGGCGTCGGTGCGCTGGAGCGCTTGCAGTAGCAAACTCTCACGGACATCCGGGTAAGCTTTATCTTCGCCGTTAACTTGGTTGTAAAAGCCGGAGGTTTCCCAAGTCCAGGTATCGCCGAGTTTGCCGCGCAGGCCGGTGGCAAAGCGGATGACATCAGCGGTCGTGCTAATTTTTTCGACGCCGAGATCAGGCAAGGTGACGGAGACGAGGCTGACAGTGCGCGGGGCGCCGGTGAGGCGCAGCGAGCCATCGGTGTTGGCAGCGCCGGTGGCCGAATAGAAGCGCGAGCCGTAGGGATTGTAGGGATTGTCGATCGAGAGCGTGGCAAGCTTGTCGGTCGTGGGGGCGTTCAGGGCGAGCGGCTGACGAACCATCGTGGAATCGGCCGTGTAGTACGAGAAATCGGCGAAAGCGGTGATACGCTTCGTGAGGTCGTACTCAGCGGAGAAGAAAGAGTTGGCGCGGGCCATGCGCGGCGAGGCCATGCCGAACTCGTTTAGATCGAGATAAAATTCGGGATTGGCTGCTTGGGTGGGGGCCACGGTGGTCAGGGTCGGCGTGCCGTTGACCGGACGGAAATAGTTGCTGGCAGTGGCGGTACCCAGGCGGAAGATCGGATAACGGCCACGAGCGGTGCGGGCGTCGAAGGCGCCGCCGAGGGTGTTAAACGGCGCGGGCGCGATGGCGGCGAGGTTGGAGGTCACGCTGAAGTCACGGTCGCGCAGGAAAATAGCTTCCTTGTAGAGCGATTCCACGGTGCCAAAAAAACGGCCGCGCCCACCGGCGAAGCTGGAACCGAAGGTCAGAGCGACCTGGGTGCTTTGACCGCCACCGTCTTCGGTGAAGCCTTGGCGCACGTTGATCTCCGCGCCTTTGAATTCGCGCTTGAGCACGTAGTTGATGACGCCAGCGACGGCATCGGATCCGTAAATAGCCGACGCACCGTCGCGCAGAATTTCAATGCGCTCGATGCCTTGCGTGGGTAGTTGGTTGACGTTCACGGCTTGGGAGAGGCCGGCGGTCATCGGGTTGATGGACATGCGACGGCCGTTGACCAGAATGAGGGTGGCGGTGGAGCCGAGATTGCGCAGGTTGATATTGGCGTTGTCGCCGCGGGCGCCAGAAGAACCAAGGCGCGTCTCATTCTCGGGTAAATTGACCACGGATGGCAGCGTCGTCAGCATATCGACGGGCAGAAGCGCGTTGCGCACAC
>CAIQKQ010000162.1 GCA_903872425.1 uncultured Opitutia bacterium
CGCGTAACCACGCTCGATGTCGCCGCCCGGGTTGTCCCAGTGGTTCAGGTAGCGGATAGGCGCGGATGGGGTTTCCTTCACGTCGAGATTCGCCAGCGACTCGCCGAGGCTGATTTTGCGGAGCAACGCGAACACACCGTGGAGAACGCCGCTTTCGTTGGGGGCGGCCACGACGAGATAGGGGCCTCCGCGATTTGGCAGTGTCGTCAGCCAAAACCCTTCCACTCCCACGTTGGCCGGTGCCGTAAATGATGGCACGGCGGCTTTGATTTGGGTAAATGTGCCGAGGAGTATTTCAGCACCGTCTCTCGTTTTAACGATTGTGCTCAGCGTGCGCCCTAGCATCGCGCTCACGCCACGCACCAGCTCGGCCTGCGCGGATTTTAGGACGGGGGAGTCCCCGAGCACAACGACTGTGTCGGGCAGCGTCGTCTCGTAGCCGCGTTTCACGGCGGCATCGGTGATGGGTGCGTAACGTAGCCAGCCATCGTAGCCGGTTTCGGACCGCGCAGGCAGCGCGACGGCCATCAGAAGGGTGAGGAGAAGCAGGGTGGGGCGGACTGGCAATTTCATAGGGGTGTCCCAAACTGGAGCGTAACCAACCGAGTTCAATAATTTACTGGGCTACGCCAGGAAAATGCCAGTGCGCAAAATTAGTTCTGTCCCCTATCGCGGTTCGCGGCCGACACCCGCCTCGTTGCTTCAATCACACACGTGTGATGGCGGCTTGGGCGCGCGCAAGCGCGGCGGCGAGTTCGGGCGGCTTCACGGGTTTGCTGATGTAGTCGTCCATGCCGACGGCAAGGCAGCGGTCGCGGTCGCCTTGCATGGCGTTGGCTGTGAGCGCGACGATCCATGGCCGTTTGCTGGGCGCTGGTGACGCGGTCCGCAACTGGACTGTGGCCTCGAGGCCGTCCATCTCGGGCATTTGCAGATCCATGAAAATGATGTCGTAGGCCTGGCGGCGCATGGCATCGAGCACCTCCAGTCCATTGGCGGCCACATCGGCGCGGTGGCCGAGACGCGCGAGCATATGGAGAGCGACCTTTTGGTTCACCGAGTTGTCCTCTGCGAGCAGGATGCGCTCGTGGTTACCGGGGCCGGCTTGCGGCACAGGCGCGGCGGCTGCCGGCTTGGGGCTGGCGCTTTCGCGGACAACAAGCCGTGCGAGCAGCTCGATGATTTGCGCTGGCTTGGTGGGCTTGGTTAGAAGTGCGGCGAACATATCCTTGTGCGGGATCAGCTCGCGCTGGCCGAGCGAGGAGAGCAACACGAGCGGGAGTGCCTCGGCTGGGCGTAGTTGGCGGATGGCTTGCGCAAGCATGCAGCCGTCCATCTCGGGCATCTGCATGTCGAGGATGGCAAAGTCAAAATGCGCCCCGGCCCGCAGTCGTGCGAGTGCCGCCGGGCCCGAGGCGAAATCCTCCGACTGTAAGCCCCAGTTTTGCGCGAGGCTGGTGAGGATGCGGCGGTTGGTGGCGTTGTCATCCACGATGAGCAGTCGTCGACCGGCGAGCGCGGCGCGCGGTGAGCCGTGATAAAGGCGTGGCTTGCTGGGCATGGCCTCCACCACCGCGCTGAAGCGGAACGTCGAGCCGCGGCCGGGCTCGCTCTCCACGGTCATCGTGCCGCCCATCATCTCGGTCAGCCGCCGCGCAATGACCAGCCCGAGGCCGGTACCGCCGTAACGCCGCGTGGTCGAGGCGTCGGCCTGCGTGAACGATTGGAATAGTCGCCCGACCGCCTCGGGCGCGATGCCGATGCCGGTGTCGGAGATGGCGAACCGCAGGAGTACGCGCTCCGGCGTGTCGGGACGAGGCTCGGCGTGCAACGTGAGTACCACCTCGCCGCGCTCGGTAAATTTGACCGCGTTGCTCAGCAGGTTGACCAAAATCTGTCGCAGTCGCGTGACATCACCGCGCACCAGCGTTGGCACGCCCTCGGCGATGTCGTAGAGCAGGTCGAGGCCCTTCTCTCCAGCCTTCGGGGCCATTAAATCGAGCGCGCCTTCCACACACTCGCGTACCGTGAACGGCTCGTGCTCCAGCTCAAGCCGACCCGACTCGATTTTTGAAAAATCCAAGATATCGTTGATGATCGTCAGCAGCGTGTCGCCACTCTGGCGGATAGTGTCAACGTAGTCGTGCTGCTCGGCGGTGAGCGCCGTGTCGAGCAGCAGCGACGCCATGCCGATGACGCCGTTCATCGGCGTGCGGATCTCGTGGCTCATCACGGCGAGAAACTGGCTTTTCGCGACGCTCGCCGCCTCGGCCGCCTCTTTCGCCACGCGCAAGTCTGCCTCGGTTCGTTTGCGCGCGGTGATGTCTTGGATGAAGCCCTCGTAATATATCAAAGCACCCGTCTCGGGGTCACGCACCGCGCGCGCGTGCTCGGAAATCCAGATTAGGCTGCCGTCCTTGCGCCGCACTTGGTATTCAAGCCCTCGCACCTCGCCGTCTCGTTCAATCAGCCGCTTGAATTTTGCCCGCACCGACTGGTCCACATAGATATTCCGTGAAATATCCCGGACGCCTTCGAGCAGATCATCCACCGAATCGTAGCCATACATCAGCGCGAGGGCATGGTTCACCAGCAGATAACGGCCGTCTGGGGTGGACTGGAAGATGCCCTCGACCGCGTTTTGCACGATGCTCGCATAGCGTCCCAGCGAGTTGAGCCAGGCTTCGGAACCCGGCTTCGGTGTGTGCTGCGATGCTGGCGAACCCAACGGAAACGTCGCCGGCATCACGCCGGCCTCGTCCGTCGGTTCGTCTAAGATCGAAATGGTTTCGTTCATGCCCGCTACAACGGACAACCAGGGAGGAAAATTAGCCGCGTCCGGCCGAAATCCGCCTCCTATGAATACAATTCCTAATGCCGACAGTATCCATCGCCCAAATGCATGGGAAGCGCCGTCCGTGCCGGCGGTGATTTTTCACCCGCCGGCGAAGACCGGTCGGAATCCCGCCTCGGTCAGAATGCGCGCGACGGTTTCGCGCTGATCGCCTTGGATCACGATCGCACCGTCTTTCACTGTGCCGCCGCAGCCACAGGCGGCACGCATTATTTTGGCGAGCGATTCTTTCTCTGGCAGGCCGATGCCCGTGAAGCCGGCGGCGACCGTCACCGTCTTGCCGTCGCGTCCGCCAGTCTCACGTGTGATGTCCACGCGGCCGCGGTTTTTAGTTGTACCCGGGGTCGTCGACCCCGGTTTCGTTCCGCCCGCTGACCTCGCGCCACGGTCAGTGACCCCGGCCACAACGGGTGCCGCCGGCAACCCCACGGCACTCAGCGCGCCGAACGGATTTTGCCCGAGGCCTGCGCCGCCGTCGGTGGATATTTTGCTGCCCGCGCTCATGCCGCGCTAGTCGGTTTGGCGGTTGTTGGCTCGCGTCCACCGCAACCGCCGGGCGGGGTCTGGCCGCCGGGACCTCCGCCATCGAGCCACGCGAGAGCTTTGGCGTAGCTGCGGCGCTCTAGGAAGTGCGAGAGCTGCGGGTGTAACGCGCCGCGTGGCGCCGCCGCCAGCAGGTCGTCGAGCCGCGTCAGGCCGGTGGCAATGGCCGAACCCTCGGCCGCGTTGATCGCTGCGAGCAGCGCGTTCAGAGCGTCTTTGATTTGGGTTTCCACGGGTAGGGGGGCGCGAGTAAGGCCGGATGTTTATCGGTTAGGCCGTTGCCTGGGCCACGCAGACTTGGTCACACCACGCTTGAACCTGCTGTTGGATGGCGTCCCGAATTTTGCGGACTCCTGCCATGCGTTCCTCGGTGGTGCCGGTCAGCGCCGATGGGTCAGGAAAGCTCCAATGGAGCCGTTGGCCCGCACCGGGAAAAACCGGACAGCGTTCCGCGCTCGCGCCGTCGCAAACGGTGATGACATGGGAGAAACGTCGTCCACTGCGCAGCATGGCATCTACGCCTTTGGTCTGGTGGCCGGAGAGGTCGATGCCGATCTCCTGCATGGCCGCCACCACGAGCGGATTGAGCTTGCCGGGTTCCAACCCGGCGCTGTGCGCCTCAAAAAAATCTGGGCAGGCGTGATTGAGAAACGCCTCGGCCATCTGGCTGCGGGCGCTATTGTGAATGCAGACGAATAGGACTAGTTTCATGGCGTAGTGGTGGAGGTAGAATGAGGCGGGAGCGCTGCGCGGCAGCAACCTTCCTCGTGCATGCAGCGGCATCCGACCACGGCGGCCAGCGCGCCGCAGACTGGCGCGACAACGTATAGCCACAGGCTGGAAAAATGGAACGACATCACGGCCGGCGCGAGTGAGCGGGCGGGATTCATGGATGCGCCGCAGATAGGGCCGGCGAACATCGCCTCCAGCGCAATGACCGCCCCGACCACGATCCCGGTGGGGAGTCCGCGCTCTTTGGGGCCGGTGGTCACACTGAGGATGACGAACATCAGGATGCCAGTCAGCACAAACTCCAAAACAAATGACTGGGCGTCCGAACCGGCGGGCAACGTGGCTCCGAGCGTCGCGTGCGTCGGAAAGAGCAGGCGCAACAGGCCACTGGCTGCCAACGCGCCCAGCAACTGGCTGCCAATATAAGGCCAGACCAGCCGTCCGGCGAATCGGCGCGCGGCGAAGAAGCCGAGCGTCACGGCCGGGTTGAGATGCGCACCCGAGATATCGCCCACCGTGTAAATCATGGCGAGCACAACCAAGCCGAAGGTCAGCGCGACGCCGACGTGGGAAATACGGCCGCCCGAAATATCGTTGATGATGATCGTGCCTGTGCCGGTGAACACGAGGCAAAAGGTACCAAAGGCTTCCGCGAGCAGTTTTTTCGTGGGTGCAATCACGGCCCGCAATCTGATGGTCGGTCACGACGCAGCAAGCGGTTTTCCTTCGGGGCGAGATTTGTTGCCATCCCGTCACGTATTACTCCCGCCCATTTTCCTCCCCGCCCTTTGACCCCCTCCCTAACTCCTTGTCGGTTGATAGCCAGTCGTTCGTCGGCCCGGGGGTCGTGTAGGTTTCGCCGGCCGCGGGGGTGTCCTGTCGCCCACTCGGAGGGAGCGGGTGAGCTGCCCGGTCCGGCAGGCTGGACGCGTGCGCTGCTCGGGACTACAATTAAGCCAGCCAACCCCAGCTATTACCCCGCTTAATCCCCACTCGGCTGCCCCTTAAGCCAGCCTGCAATCCCCGTCCCATCCGGACTCCCCAGTCGGAACGGGCTTGAGTTCTCCCCTGTTTTCCGCACTTTAGCGCGTTTCCCGCCCTGGAGCACCCTGACTGTCGGTCACGACCGTCTTCGTGCGCCGGCCGGTTTTCCACCTGTCATGAACTCACTTTCCCTTCCTGCGCACGCCAACGCCTCGGTCATCGAGGCGGCCTATATCGCCTGGCTCGACAACCCCGATGCCGTGGATCCGACGTGGCGCGCATTTTTCCAAGGCTTCGCCCTCGGCAGCAACGGCACACCGCTGGCTGACGCGCTCGCCACCTCGTCCGCCACGGGTGGGAGTGTCAACGTCCTCGACAGCAGCAAACAGGCGCAGGTGCTTCGGTTGATCAACGCGCATCGTGCGCACGGCCATTTGCAGGCGCACCTCGACCCGATGAGCGACCCGCCTGCGCCGCATCCGCGTCTCGCCACTTCGCACTTCGGCCTGACCGAAAGTGATCTCGATGAGTCATTTGCCGTGGGCAACTTCAAGGGCGGCGGTCAGATGAAACTCCGCGCGTTGCTCGCCGCGCTCAACGAGACCTACTGCGGCCACGTGGGCGTGGAATACCTCCACATGCAGGACCTCGACGCCCGCGACTGGCTGCAAACGCGTATGGAGGCCGCGCACAACCGCCCGAACTTCACCCGCGAGCAAAAAATACGTATTTTACGCCGACTGCACAAGGCCGAGCTGTTCGAGAAATTTCTCCATACGCGTTTCGTCGGTCAGAAACGTTTCTCACTCGAGGGCGGTGAGACGATGATCGCGGCGTTCGATGCAATGATCGAGCACAGCCCGTCGGTCGGCGTCGAAGAAATCGTCATGGGTATGGCGCACCGCGGCCGCCTGAGCGTGTTGACCAACATCTTGCGCAAACCGTTCGAGGTGCTTTTCGAGCAGTTCTCCGAAAACTGGCTACCCCACACAGTCGGTGGTGATGGCGACGTAAAATACCACCTTGGCTATGAGGCCGTGCTCACCACGCAGGCCGGTGCGAGCGTCGAGGTCCGCCTTGCAGCCAACCCGTCGCATTTGGAGATCGTCAACCCTATCGTCGAGGGCAAGGCCCGCGCGCGCCAGCGCATCCGCGGCGACACGGAGCGGCGGCGCGTGTGTCCGTTCCTCATTCACGGCGACGCTGCGCTCGCCGGGCAAGGGGTCGTGGCCGAGACCCTCAACTTTTCGCAGCTCCCCGGTTACCGCACAGGCGGGACGGTACATTTCGTCATCAACAACCAGATCGGCTTCACGACTAACCCCGAGGACGCCCGCTCGACGCGCTACTGCACCGATGTGGCGAAGATGATCGAGGCGCCCATTTTTCACGTGAACGGCGATGACCCTGAGGCCGTGTGTTATGCGATACGGCTCGCGCTGGAGTTCCGCGTGCAGTTCGGCCGCGACGTGTTCATTGACATGTTCTGCTACCGCAAGCACGGCCACAACGAGGCCGACGAGCCGGCGTTCACCCAGCCCACCCTCTACAAAAAAATCGCCGTCCACCCGCAGGTCTCGGCTATTTACACAGAGCGTTTGTTGGCCGAGAACATCCTCGACGCCGCCGGAGCCGACGCGATCAAGGCCGAATACACCCGCGCGATGGACGCGTCGTTCGACAAGGCCAAGGCCGCCGAGACCGCGCGTCTGGCGGCCGGCGATCCAGCCGATGCGTTCCGCGGTTCCAACGCCGTCTTCCAGCCTGGCTACCGCCACACCGCCGTCGCTACGGCTGTGTCACGAGAGGTGCTGGACCGGGTCGTCGCGGGTCTGACCAAGCTGCCCGATACCTTCAAACCCAATCCGAAAATCAAACGCTTCCTCGACGCCCGCGCGACCGCGCACCGTGACAACGGCGCGATTGAATGGGGATTCGGCGAGGCGCTGGCGTTTGGCACACTGCTCGCCGAAGGGATGCCCATCCGCCTGAGCGGTCAGGACTGCGAGCGCGGCACGTTCAGTCACCGCCACGCCGTGCTCTATGACGCCGACACGCGTGCGAAATTTGTCCCACTCCAAAATCTCGGCGAGGGCCAGGCGGGTTTTTGCGTCTACAAC
>CAIQKQ010000163.1 GCA_903872425.1 uncultured Opitutia bacterium
ATTCAAAGTTTAGGATGTTGGCTTTTCCAGTCGTGCGCCTGCTCATAGACGTGGGCGATGGCGAGGAGCTCAGCCTCATGAAAGGGCTGACCGATGAGCTGCAAGCCGATCGGTAGGCCGCCGGACGAGAAACCACATGGCACGCTGATGCCGGGCAGGCCGGCGAGATTCACACCGATGGTATAAACATCGCAAAGATACATCGCGAGGGGGTCAGCTTTCTCGCCGGCCTTGAACGCCGGGGTGGGCGAGGTCGGTGTCAGCAGCACGTCTACCTCGCGGTAAGCCTTGAGAAAATCCTGCCGAATGAGCGTGCGGACTTTTTGGGCACGCAGGTAGTAGGCGTCATAGTAGCCACTGCTCAGGACGTAGGTGCCGAGAATAATGCGACGCTTTACCTCTGCGCCAAAACCTTCGGCGCGCGACTGAAAATAGAGGTCAACGACATCCTTCGCCGTCTTTGCGCGGTGGCCGTAGCGGATGCCGTCATATCGCGAGAGATTCGAGGAGCACTCGGCGGTGGCGATGATGTAATAGACGCCCACACCATACTCGGTATGTGGCAACGACACTTCTTTGATCTCACAACCCTGCGACTTGTAAAATGCGATAGCCTTTTCCACCGCCGCCGCGACCTCGGGGTCGAGGCCCGCGCCAAAATACTCCTTAGGTATGCCAATGCGCCATGGACCTTTGCGCCGCGTGAGTTCGGCGCGGTAGTCAGGGATATCTGTCTTAAACGAGGTCGAATCGCGTTCGTCATGACCAACAATCGCTCCCAGCAAAATTGCCGCGTCTTCGACAGTGCGGGCGAACGGCCCAATTTGGTCGAGCGAAGATGCAAACGCGATCAGTCCGTAACGCGAGACGAGTCCGTAGGTCGGCTTCAGTCCGACCACCCCACACAGTGCAGCCGGCTGCCGAATGGAGCCGCCGGTATCGGAACCAAGCGTCGCAATCGCCTCGCCTGCGGCGAGCGCCGCCGCGCTGCCACCAGATGAACCGCCGGGTACACGCGTCAGATCCCATGGATTACGTGTCGCGCCGAAGGCGGAGTTCTCAGTTGAGGAGCCCATCGCGAACTCATCGAGATTCAGTCGCCCCCAACAGATCGCGCCAGCGTTTCTCAGTTTTTCCGTCACCGTGGCGTCGTAGGGCGAGACGAAGTTCGCTAACATCTTGCTCGACGCGGTAAGTGGTTGGCCGGCGACGGAGATCACGTCCTTCAGACCGATCGGAATGCCTTCAAGCGGCCCCCTGCCCTGTCCCGCCGCGCGGCGCGCGTCGGAGACGGCGGCCTGTGCGAGGGCGTCAGCCTCGTCGAAGGAGTTAAACGCACGGACCTGCCCATCCACGGCCTTGGTGCGCGCAACGACGGCCTGGGTCAGCTCGACTGCGGAAAGCTTTCTCGCGTCGAGCAGCTTGGCCAGCTCGGCCACTGGCTTAAAAATGAGTTCGTCGGCCATCGCGATTACTCCACGACTTTGGGGACCACGACCATATGGTCGCGCTGTGCAGGTGCGTTGCTCAATGCAGCCTCGGCGGACAGGCCTGGCTGCGGCACATCGTCGGCCCAGACGTTGAATATCGGCGTCGCGTGAGCGGTCGGCTCGACACCAGACACATCCACCTTTTTGAGCTGCTCGATGGACGCCAGCACGTCGCCAAGTTGCCGGGCAAACTGCGCGCGCTCGTCTGTCGTCAGCGCGAGGCGCGCGAGATTGGCGACATGATCAATGTTGAGGTCGGCAGCGGCAGACATGGTGAGGGGACAAGCGAGCAGGGAAAAAGGCGGAGGGCAACTTTGTTTCACCGCGTGCCGCGCGTCTTCGGGATGGACACAGCCAGCCCTTGCGCCAGCCTGAATTCACTAGCATGGACAACCTTGATCATTTATTTACGCAAAACCGCGTCTGGGCCGACAGTATCAAGCAGCGCGATCCGGAGTTTTTTACCAAGCTCTCCCGCCAGCAAAACCCGGACTATCTTTGGATTGGCTGCTCCGATAGCCGTGTGCCGGCCAACGAAATTGTCGGCCTGCTACCCGGCGAACTTTTCGTCCACCGCAACATAGCCAACGTCGTCGTTCACACCGATCTGAATTGTCTCAGCGTGATCCAGTTTGCCGTCGAGGTCCTGCGCGTGCGGCACATCATAGTCGTCGGCCACTATGGCTGCTCCGGCGTGCGGGCAGCATTGCGCTGTGAACGTGTGGGCCTCGCGGACAACTGGCTGCGCCATGTGCAGGACGTGCGCGAGCAACACGAGGCGTGTCTCTGTCGTCTCCCTGACGAGACGGCGCAAAGCGCGCGCCTGTGTGAGCTCAACGTCATTGAGCAAGTTCGCCACGTCTGCCAGACCTCGCCCGTGCTGGATGCATGGAAACGCACTCAGCCTGTGACCGTCCATGGGTGGATTTACGGCCTGCGCGATGGCGTGCTACGCGACCTTCGTTGCTCGGCAGGCGACACCGCCGAGGCGGCCACCAATTACAAACTGGCATTGGCCGCGCTCGCCAACTGAACTTTGAGCGATGAACTGCCAGTGCCTTTTGGCCTGCTAAGGCAGGCGTCAGGAGGCTTACTAAATCCGATGGCCATTTCGTCCTGTTTTAACCAGTCGGCCTAGTTACGTTGTCGTTTTCTAGCGTTTGGCGAGCACTAGTGCAACGGCGTGCAAAAGCATCTCGGCCGTGAAGGGTTTTGCGATGACGCCTTTGGCCAGTTGCTTGACTTCGGGCGGGAGCTTAAGAAATAGCTCTGGCGCAAATTCATCCATATCGGATATCGGGTTAGCTGGCAGCAGCTCGGGCGGGAGTTTAAGTCCGACATCAGCCCCGGTCATCATTAGAACAGGCAACCTTGGGTGCAGCCGCGCGAGCTGCTCGACGAGCTGCGCGCCGGACACGCCGGGCATCGCGAGGTCTGTCAGCACGAGGTCCACGCGCCCGCCGACAGCTTGGAGCTGCGAGAGAGCGGCGTCGGCCCCGGAGGCTATCATCACGTTGTAGCCTTCATGCACTAGGATCATACGAACGATATCGCGCACAGCAGCCTCGTCATCTACTACAAGCACCATCCGGCCGAGGCCGGCGGGAAGCCGGGCGGTGGGGGATGCGAGCGGCGGCGCGGTGGACGAAGGTGCGGCGAAGACCGGCAGAAAGACTTTCAGCACCGTGCCGGTGTCGACACGGCTAGTCACACGGACAAAGCCATCGTGACCACGCACGATGCCAAGCACGGTTGAGAGCCCCAGGCCACTGCCCTGGCCGAAAGGCTTGGTCGTGAAGAACGGGTCAAAAATTTTGTCAAGATGCTCTGGCGCAATGCCGTGGCCGTGGTCCGCGACGGTGAACACGACGTGACGTCCGGGACGGACGTCGGGAGTGCGCGCAGCGTCTAAAGGTGTGATATCAGTGAGCTCAAGCCCAAGCGCGAGGCGGCCACCTTTTTCCATCGCGTCGCTACCGTTGATGGCGAGGTTGATGATGACCTGGCTGAGCTGCGTGCTGTCGCCGAACACAGGGCACTCGTCAGGAGGGGCCCGCCACTCGACGGTGATGTTTTTCGGAAAAGTTTCTTGAATGATCACAAGGGTGTCACGGACAACCTTGCGGAGATCAATGCGGTGTTTCTCACCGGGCATCCCACGTGCAAATGAAAGGAGCTGACGCACGATAGCCACCGTCGTCATTAGCGAGCAGAATGGCGTCATGCGAGTGGTCGAAGAGGGCCTGAAGGCGGCGCTTGTTGGTGATGAGCGCCGACTCGGCCTC
>CAIQKQ010000164.1 GCA_903872425.1 uncultured Opitutia bacterium
CGCCAGTGGACGAGCGAGCTGGCGTTTTATCTGCCGGGCCAACCGGAAGTGTGGCGCTGGATGCCTTCAGGCGAAGACCCGGATTCGCAATACGCGCTCTGGCCCGGCCCATTGGCCACACATCGCGGTGGGCGGGCGCTGCTGCTGCTGCCGACCGGAGTCGTGCCATCGGCCGAACTGACACGCGGTTTCGCCCGTCTGCGGAGATTGAAAACAGGCATCCCTGTCCACATCGGTGCCGGCCGGGAAAACGCCGCGGACTGTTGGTTAGGCGAGGATTTGCGCGGCTGGACAGACACGCGCTGAGGTCGCACGTTGCCCGGTAAGAATTATCCATGTCCGCCCCCTGTGAGCCGCCGCCAGTCCGCATCAGCCTCGCTCACGCGCGGTGGCGGTGCGTGGCCGAGATCGCCGGCGTGCTAGTGGCGGCCATGCTGCTCACGGAGTGGCTGGTGCGGCGCGACGCAGATTTGCGGTTGGCGCGACAATTTTACGATGCAGCGCGCGGCGGCTGGTTCTTGGGCGACACGCCGCCGTGGGGCTGGCTCTATCAATATGGCCCGTGGCCAGCGCTCGCGCTGGCCGGCGGGGGTCTGGTCGCTTTCGGTGTGATGTGGAGGCGGAAAAATTGGCGCGGCTGGCGGACCGCGGCGTTTCTGCCGTTGCTCATGCTGCTGGGGCCAGGGCTGGTGGTGAACGCCGTGCTCAAGGAGCACTGGGGCCGGCCGCGGCCGCGACAGCTCACGGAGTTTGGTGGCGAAAAGCTCGGCCTGCCGGAGCTTTACTTACCGCCTTGGCAGCGCGGCATGGCAGGTGGGGGCCGTTTTTCGTTTCCGTCGGGCCATGCTTCGATGGGGTTTTTTTTGATGGGGCCGTTTTTCTTGCTGCGGCACAGCCGTCGACGGAGTGCAGCGTGGCTGGCGCTCGGAGGTGGTGCTGCGGCCGGGCTGGTGATGGGTTTCGCGCGCATCACGCAAGGTGGCCATTTTCTGACCGACGTGCTATGGGCCGGCGTGGTGGTGTTTGTTTGCGGTCGGCTGCTGGAGCATGCTTTCTTCGCCGGGCTAGGCAATGAGGCCGGCCGGTCAACACGGCCCTGAACCTAAGGCATCGTTTCGATGCCGGCGGCGCATGGTCTTGCTTTCTGAATTTGCGCCGGAGCCCTTGTTTTACCGCCGCCAGTTGAACTGCGTCGCGCCGAGGCTGGAGTCGTCCTCTCCGCGGTTGAAGACACGCACAGCGGCCCACGTCAGCAGTGCAATGATGCCCGCCAGACCGCCGAGCGAAAGCCAAACGGGAAAGAAAAATTGTCCCAGCAACGCGCCACGCATCAGGTCCACCGCGTAGGCCACCGGGTCAAGGTGCGCGGCGATTTGCATCCAGGACGGAGCCATTTTCAGCGGATAAAGCGCCCCCGAGAGGAAGAACATCGGTAGCAGCACTGCGTTGCTCACTATAGGAAACACCGTGGTCGACGTGAACCGTGCCGCCACTGCCACGCCGAGCGTGGAGAACGTCACTGAGGCCAGTGCGATCGCGCCGAGCAGCGTGAACGTTTCCCCCCAGCCGAGTGGCACGCCCGCCAGCGGCGCGAACGGCAGCACGACCAGCCCTTGCAACGCCGCCTGCAGCGCGCCCGATGCGATCTTGCCGAGCGCAATGGCCGCGCGCGGCACGGGCGACACGAGCACCGCTTTGAAAAAGCCGACCTGCCGATCAAACACGATGGTGATTGCGCCGAACGTCGCGGTGAATAGCAGCGAAAGCCCCAGCACACCGGGGAAAATGAATCGCTGGTAATCTGCCCCGCCCATCTGCGAGCTCGCGCCGATGCCCTTACCGAGCACGAATAGGTAGAGCAGTGGTTGTGCCAGCCCCGCGACCAGTCGCGCCTTCTCCAGCCAGAAGCGCTTCATGTCGAGGACGACGATCGCCCAGATGCCGCGCCACATCATGGCCGACCTCCATTGTCGCGTCCGCCGCCGGGACCGCCACTCGCACCTGTCGCGGTGGAAGTTTCGTCGCCCCCGAGTTTGCGGCCGGTGAGTTTTAGAAACACGTCCTCGAGGCTCGGTTCGTGCACCTCTGCGCGCAACACCTTTACAGGGAGATGGCGCAACAATTCTGGCAGTACCGCCGCCGGGTCGGGGTGCAGCAGCATCAGCTCCGCGCCGCCCGCGGCCTCGGGGGTGAAGTGCTTCTCGACGAGCCACGCGCGGGCGCGCTGGTCGTCGTCGGTTTTTAGCCGGATGACACCGCCGCCGAGTCGGGCCTTGAGCGCACGTGGCGTGTCGAGGGCGACGATGCGGCCGGCGTCAATCAAAGCGATGCGGTCAGCGACCTCGGCTTCTTCCATGTAGTGGGTAGTGAAAAACACCGTGCAGCCTGCCGCTGCTAGCCCGCGCACATGGCCCCAGAAGCCACGCCGCGCGTCCACGTCCAACCCGAGCGTGGCCTCGTCGAGAAACAATATTTTTGGGTCGGTCACGAGCGCGCGCGCAAGCTCAAGCTTGCGGCGTTGGCCGCCCGAGAGTGATTTCGCCGGCCGCGTCGCCGCCTCGGCCAAGCCGAGCTGGAACAATATCTCGTCTGCTCGCCGCCGTGCCGCTGCCGTGGGCAGGCCGTAAAGCAGACCCATGAGCAGCAGGTTGTCGCGACC
>CAIQKQ010000165.1 GCA_903872425.1 uncultured Opitutia bacterium
AAGGCCAAGCCGATCCCTGGTACGAGCGGCCAAGCGCTTAGATCCGTTGTTGCGACTAGCCCGAGCCAGCCGGCAGGTGTGATGAGAGGAATTTTCCAGCCAAAATCATATTGTTGAAACAGCGCCAAGCGCTCGGCTAGCCCCGCCAAGCGTTCCCAAAAAACGACGCCCGCTAACCCCAACGGAGCCACTATCATTAAAGTCCAAGTCGCGAACCGCCGCCACTGCGCGCGCCACAAAGCCAGCCCACCCGCGTAGGCCAACGCCGGCGCGAGGCTCACCAGCAATATAAAATTATAACTCCCTAATATGAGTGCGTAGGCCAACGCCAACACCCCGCAAAAAGTCCACCCGGGGCGGCCTTCCCATCGCCCGCGCCAACAGGCCAGACCCGCCCACGTCAGTAAAGCGATCGCTTGCGCCGCCAGTAACTGTCCCATCGCCACATGGGCGACTGCGTACCATGTGATCGGGCTGATCCCGTATAGCACTGCAATCGTCAGACTGAACGATCCGCGATATCCGAGCACCGCTCGCGCCATCCAGAACACCACCGGCAGCGAGCCGGCGAGCAACACGATCGTCATCAAACTGGTTAATTCATAGGGCGCGCAGTCGAGGATCGTACCGTTCAACGCAATTAGCGCCGATGGGGTAAAATGATTCAACCTAAGCCAAAAATCGAAAAAATTATCCGCCGAGGCTACCCGCACGACTTCCGTGAGTCCTAGGAAGCCCCCGCGATCCCCGTGGGTAAATTCCATCAATACGCGCGCGCCCGCCGCGTAATCCGCCGCATCACAGCTACCGAGCGAGAGGGTCGTCAGACCCTTAGCGGCGTGAGCCAAGGGCCACACCAACATGACCAAGACCACCGCAATGGCCACGCCAAGCCCACGCCAGCGCTGTAACTCGGCGACACTCGCGCGCAGCCCGCGCCGCCAGAGCACACCCGCCAACAACATCGCTGGCACTGCCTCGCTGGCCCATGCGTAGCTATTTGTGCCCTTCAAACCCGCGTAAGCCCCGAGCCACACCACTAGCGATTGGAGCGCAAAACCAGCGGGCACTGTCAAAACGGGCCAAAACTTTCGCCATCGTCCAGGCATCGCAATCATCGCCAAGCCCGCGCCCCAAAAAAGCACGTGCAACAACAAGCTAAAGGCGACGAGGTAGAAATACATAGTGCGTTACTCGAACTACAAGCTGTCCTATCTGCCGCAGCCAGAGTGCAACTTAAAGCTGATTTTAGCCCCCGGGTTTCCGTGCCACCGCCAGAAGCGAGCTACCCCAGGGCATCCGCGCTCCCGCCCGCATCGCGTTCCGTTCCAAAGCCATCCCAAGATTAAATATAGCCTCAACCGGCGCCGGCAGCAGCTGTACGTCGCTTCCACCCTGAGGGGCGGGCAGTAATTTCCGCCTTAAAATAACGAGTGGCAGAGGAAAACTGTTCCAATGCCTCGCCTGTACGGCTACAAAACCAGCGGCCGCGACTTTTTTTAGTAATTCAGCCCGTCCATAGCGCCGTTTGGCATGCGTGGCCACGTCGTGATATGACCACAGCCAGGGATACGCCGGCACATTGATCACCACGAGCCCGCCGGGTCTCAACGCGCGGAAAAACTCCCGCAACGCCGCCGCATCATCTTCTAGGTGGTAGAGCACATCCGCTGAAACGACCGCATCGAAAAAACCGTCATCCCATGGCAACTCAGTAACCGAACCTTCGCAAATGTCGGCGCCCGAGCCCGCCGTCCGTTCACGCGCCAAGGTCACTGCCAACGGCTCCACATCAAGCCCGGTCCACGTTAAGTTATTTCGTTTAGGTGCAAGTCGGCGGATCAAACCGCCTGTGCCACAGCCCGCATCAAGCACACGCCGCGTTACAGTCTCGTCCGCACCGAGCGCATCATCGACATGCGCATGCAAAGCGCGGAAGTACCACATCCGGTCTTCGACTTGGGCGAGCTTGAGATATTCGTCTCGAATCATGACAAGTTAGCCAAAGCTGGGGCCTTGCTCTGCTAGGGCAACATCATTGAATTTTATCGAGGCTTTTGCCTCAAGCTATGCTTACCATTAAATCGTGACCTTATGACTCGCCGATTTACTGAAACAGTCGTTCAGAACTGCACGTGCTACTAATCCTAAAAACTCAGAGACCGTACTGCCAGGTCGCGCAAGCTAACAAGG
>CAIQKQ010000166.1 GCA_903872425.1 uncultured Opitutia bacterium
CCAGGCTGTGATGAACAAATACACCGTCAGGCAGATCCGCAGGAGGACCATCGCGAGCCCCATCACCGGGCCAAATTCCTGCACGGTGCGCGGCCACTCGGTCTCGGCCAATTGGAAGCCCACGCGGTTTCCCATCAGCTTGGCCCCCACGTTTGTGCCCACGCCCAAACCCTCACCTATGGCCGGTGTATCGGGCACCACATCAATGAATCCCGTCAGATCGTTGTAAGTGCGTAGGGACATACCACGCACACCACTGCGGCCTTCGCCATCCTCAAACGTCGCCGCCGCGTCCCAGCGCTCCTTAAACACCTCCACTCCGGCCTTGAACACCGGGGTAAATGATAACACCGGCAACGTCACCGCCGCAATCACCAGCAGGAACAGCATCGGCCGACGGATGTGCTCCGACTTGAAAAACCCGGTGGCCGCGACGACCAGCACAATAAGACAGCTCGCCAACATCGCCCGGCTGCCCGACACCGGCAACACTAGCACGGTGCTTACCGCCGCACCAACACGCAACCAAGCCGGATAGGCCTTGCGCCAGGTAATCGCCGCAAACAAAAACGCAATTACCCACGGGTAATAGGCCGCCGGCCCGGTGATGAATGAAAAGGTGCCAGGTGGGCGGACATGGCCGGAACTCGACATAATCTGATATTTATCTTCGATCGTAGATGCGTTTAGCCAGTGACTAGCCGGCAACGTGAACTGCAATACCATCAAGCCCGTCAACGGCATCGCGAGCAAAAGAATCCATCGCCCCAGTTTTTGTAGATCTGGAAACGTCAGCACCTGCGGCAGAACAAACATCATCGGCAGTTGGATGAAATAGCAGCGCCAGCCATAGGCCGCCACCAGAGGGTGTACTTGGGCGGAGAACACCTGCATGGTCGCAATCGCCAGTCCGGCAACGGCCAGCAGTCCAATTAAAATCACCCCATTGTTAATGGGGAGTGCTTGTCGGCTGATCGCCTTGAAATAAATAACCAAGGCGACCGGATCACGAATGATGAGGAAAAGATTGGCCGCCGAGGCAACCGTCCATTTTCGCAGCGCGCCTTCAAAGATGAGAAACCAAAAATACATCCAGATCCAGCGCTTGATGTCCGCATACCTATTATCAGTTCGCGCCACTCCTACGTGCCGTGCAGCCATCACCGGGCCAGGGGTGGCACGGGGGACAAAAGCGGGTGCAAGCGCGGTGACGGACATGGGAGGTCAGGAAGTAGCGAGTAGAGCTGAGGGGGAAGAGCGGGTTTTGGTAAACGGGAGGGCAAGGCTGTGGAACGGGGGAGAGTACCAACGGTCCCGTTTTAATCACATTTTATTGCAAAATAAATGCCTTATAGCAGCTGGGCGTTAGGTTTTTCGTGATTCCAAGTTTGCTGTTACCTTGATTAGGTTTGATTAGGTTTGATTAGGTTTGATTTACCTTGATTTGGCTTGATTCAGGACAATCTGGCACACCCTTCGGCGAGAGGATTAAGGAGGGTTTTGAAGGGTATAAAATGAAGAAAAATGCAAAAAGGCGGAGCCTGCGGGCCGGACCGCCGACACGGTGTCGGAGCGTGGTTATGAAGCAATGAAAAGCAAGGCGGAAAACGGGAACGGAGGTTGGTGGGCGGGAAGTAGCGAGGAGTGAGTAGTGGGTAGCGAGTAGGTGACACAAAGCCGCAAAGCCGCGGAGACCTCAAGGGCGGGAGCGGAAATAAGGGCGCAAGCTATTGCGGCTAAATGCGACTCAGCCAGACCGACAATAATCACCCGTATCCCATCAACGCTAAAACCAATTCCCGCCCATAGACCGACCACGGCCGCACGGCCGCGCTGGCCATGGCAGCCTCCCCGGCCGCAGCAATTTGTCCGGGCTCAGTGAGCAAGCCTTCAAGGGCCGTCTGCAAAGCGCTGGTCGAGCCAGCCTGAATTAGCCAGCCGTTTTCCCCATGTCTAATCAAGTCAGGCCCGGCGGTGCGATCGGTGGTGATGACCGGCGTGCCTTGCGACATGGCCTCGGTGATCACCAGACCAAACCCCTCGAATAAGGAGGGAAAGAGCAGCACATCGTGCCGCCGCATCTCCTCGAGAATGGCTGCATGGGGCAGGCTGGGTATCCAGCGATGCGCCGCGAGCGCTCGTTCTAAGGCTGGGCATGCCTCCGGTGACTTTTGCCCAATCACTGTCAGCTCAACGCGCCGGCCGAGCGCGGCCACGGCGGCAAAAATATCCGCTATACCCTTGCGCTGCGAAAGCCCGCCGACAAAGAGCAACCGCAGAGGGCGCGACGCAGAGAGCAAGACCGGGCGCTTGGCCTCACTCGCCACCGGCGGAAAACCATAGGGGACGACTTTTACCGCGGCCTTTGGCCCCGGAAACTCGTCCAGCGTGCGCGCAGTAAAGGTGCTCGCCGTGATAATCAAATCGGCCAGCCGCACCTCTTCATCCTTGCGAGCCAGCTTGGCCTCGGAGTCGCGCAACCCGCCCAGGGTGACGGCCCACTCCGGCCACCGCTCGCGCTCTCCCTCCAGTAGTCGCCGCGCCGATCGCCAATAGCCAATAGGCAGATCGTAGATGCGTCGCAGTCCCAAATTTTTGGCCGCGGCAAACGTGTCCAAGGCCCCGTCCTCATAGGCATAGACCCCAGTGGCTCCACGGCGAGCGGCCGCGGGCAGACTTGCGGCTACCCGACGGTCCAGACTGCGATAGACGGCATCAATGCAAAATGGCCCGGTCTCATGCCGAATCAATCCCGCAAATCCCGTGCGTGTGGCTAGCAGCCGACTCAGCTCCCGCCACGGTGCCGAGTGGGCGAAGGGCTTAAGCGCAGGATCAAATGTGCGACGGCGGATTTCGGCTAGTGGTCCACCGACGGCCATCCGATCTAGCCAGCCACCCGGAAATACGGCCACTGTGGTGTGAAACTCGGCCAGTAATCCGGCCTCGTTCAACCCCGCCAACGCCGACCGCACGTTAGCGTTACCCGTTGGGTGGGAAAATATGATCATGAGTGGGGTATTATTGGGCATTAGGCCCGACCAGCAGTCGCAGCTGTTTCCGCATGTATATCCTCAGCGACTCTGCCGGGTATCCCAACAAGATGGTAAAAACATAAACACCCATGCAGATCAACATAACTCCTTCATGCGGCATACTCCTGCCAGCCGAAACCGACGCGATAAAAAACAAGATGGGGAAATGAAACAGGTATATTCCAAAAGTTTTGTCTGCCAGATTAGTAACCCAAACACGAATGTACTCGGGGAACTTGCGGGGTAGTTGTGCTATCGAGTCAATGCACACGATTAACCATGCAAACAGCAACGACGACAACCAGTCCGTCAGAAACGGCCCCGAAAACAAAAGGGGGACACGGCCTGTGAATGGAGGTGTCTGAGGCAAGAACGCGATTACGGAGAAGATGCAGACCAGGCAAGTTATCGATTGGAGCCTTGGGCTAGCACAAATAGTGGGGCGACCTGCTTGGCGTCCAAGCTCCCTGCCAGTTCCACGAGAAAGTTCAGACTCACATTTGGTAAAGCGGCAGGGCTGTCCGGATCGTCCTCGACATTTGATTCTGTGGGAAAGGCCTGAAATAATTTTTGCAGTGCGGATTTGGGAGGCATGTTTAATTTGAAATTGATTGTTTTGGGACGAGACTATGCGACATCACGGCCAGATTTTTTTCACCGAAATACTCCTGCCGCGCATGGTTCCATTGGTTAGGCGTGGGATTAAGACTCAGGACTTTTTTGATGGACAACC
>CAIQKQ010000167.1 GCA_903872425.1 uncultured Opitutia bacterium
GGAGGAAGCCAAGCTTCCTCCCCTGCACCCCTCCATCAATTTTGCTCTGGTCAATCCGGCCAGAAAACATAACTAAAACCTACGCCCAAACTGTCCAACGATCGGGGACCACCTCACATGCACCGACTGTTTTTACCGTTCCGAATCACCCTCCTCCTGCTGGCCGCCGCCCTGCCCTGCGCCGCGCAGCCGATCGTGCTCAACTCCTCCAGCGTGATCGGCGGCGGGCCCATCTACGACAGCCCGGCTTTCACCGGCGGAAGCTTTCCGGCGACCTTTGTGGTGAACGAGCAGACGGGCGCGATCAACAACGATGTCTACGGCGGCAACTACTGGCTCGGGCCGGACAGCGTGAACTCGGATTATTTCGTGCTCGATCTGGGCGCCCTCTACAACCTCACGCAAATCACCCTTTTCAACACGCACAACGCCAACTTCAACGACCGCGCGACCAGCGCCTTCCATATCACCGCCGCAAATTCGGTGTCGTTCGTTGACGCCAACCACGGGTTTGCGCTGGATTCCCCGACGACGATTCTCTCCGGCACGCTGGCTTTTCCCTCCGACCCGCCGACGGACGTCGTTTTTATCTCGGCCAACGGCCTCAGCACGGACGGCTTTTACCGTTACATCAGCTTCACCTATGATTCGTTTGCGGGCGGAGGTGGCGGGGGGCTGCATGAGATCCGCGTTGAGGGCGCACAGGTTCCGGAGCCTGCGACCTCCGCGCTGTGGGCCGGGGCCGCGGCGCTCGCCGTGCTCGCGTATCGCCGCCAACGGGGGAGAGGTAGCGGACGATGATGCGGTGTGTGTCCTTCCCGTGATAGACCGGGATGCCACCCAAAAGGGCGATGTCGTCCGCAGTCCAGTTGAGTCCAGTCCAGTGCTCGGAGTCACCCTTTGTGGACTGGACGTAGGCCGGCGCAGCCGCGAAGACGGAGACGAAGCAAACCGCTAGAACGACGAGAAATGCGCGGAGGCCTTTCATAAAAACAACCATTAGGGACCAAACCGAGAGGGTCATGTCTCAGATGTTAATGTTGTCCACCGACGCCAGCCGGGTCTCACTTCGCCTTGGCCACGGGTGAGTGGAAATACCGGGCGGCCAGGTCCAGGAAGGCGGGCCAGTTGGGGATGTCGGAGTGGCCGCCCTTGTGCTGGCGAAAGGCGAGTGCGCCGCCGGTGAGCGCGGTTTCGCCGGCATTGGTCGTGACGAGGAGGGTGGTGGCGGTCAGGAACGCGGGCGGGATTTGGCCAAGATTGCCGTTGAGTGCGGCCACATGGACGACGGTCTCGCCACTGAGGTTGGCGAGGGCAAGCAGGCGGGCGGTAAGAAACGCGGGCGGTACACGGTCGAGCGTGCCATTTTCGGCCGCTTCGTGCAGGAGGTTGTTGCCCAGATCGGTGCGCGTGAGCAGGAGTTCTTCGTCAAGCAGGCCGGCGGGCAACTGCCCGAGCGCGCCACCCGCAGCGGCGAGGTGCAGCACCGTATAGCCAGAATGGCTCCGTACGAGCAGGTGGGCGCGCGTGAGGAGCGCGGGCGGCACGGTATCGAGGTGGCCGGCCTGGGCGGCGTGATGCAGCGGGGTGTAGCCGGCGTCGTTTTTCACGAGCAGAAACTCCGGCGCGAGCACGGCGGGCGGGAGGTCAGCGAGCCGACCATATTTGGCGGCGAGGTGGACGAGGGTGTTGCCGGCGGCATTGCGCGCCAGCAGCCGTTCCGTCGGTAGGGAGCGGACTTCGTCTCGCGCGAGCCGGTCGGCGCGAAAAGCTTCGTGCAAGGCGATGGTGTCCATGCGGCAGGGACTCAATCGGCACGTCCGCCGCCGGGCAAAGGAAAAATCTCCACCAAGGTGCCTGCCGTCTCGGGCCGGGCTGCCGTCGTCCGTCACTCGTCTCGCATATCCTATGACGCTGTGTCAGCTGGGGAGGCGGGCAAATTTTTGCACTCATAATTTCGTTTGACAGCGCCCGCGCCGCCCGATGTTTTGGCCCTTTTATGAAAGTTGTTTCCTCCATTAAATCCGCCAAGAAGCGTCACCCGGCTTGCCAGGTTGTCCGCCGTAAGGGCAAAATTTACGTCATCAACAAGGTCGAGCCGCGTTACAAGGCCCGCCAAGGTTGAGCCGCCCCGTGCGTGCCTGCCTGCAATATTTTCGCCCATGAAAGCCGATATCCATCCCTCGCTTAACCACGTCTGCTTCCTCGATGTCGCCACCGGGAAGCGTTTCCTCACGCGTTCGACCATGAAGTCCGCCCGTAAGGAGACCATTGACGGCTCTGAATACCACGTCGTCTTGCGCGACGTGACGATGGACTCGCATCCCGCCTACACCGGCGAGAAACGTCTCGTGGACACAGCTGGTCGCGTGGAGAAATTCACCTCGAAGTTCAAGCGCACGACGGCCAAAGCGGCCAAGTGAACGGCCGCTCTGGCTGCGCCCGTATGGTCGTGGCGCAATGGAACGACCGTGAATGAACTAAGGCTGCCGGTGCCTTTAACGGCATGGCAGCGACAAGCGATGGCGGTGCAGGTGAGGCCTGACGACGCAAACTTCGGCGTGTGTTTTGGTGATTTTCGTGGCCGACTGTAGGCATGATAACGCCATGATTTACTTTGATGTCACCAAGACAGGTCGGGCCGGACATGCTTCGGGGATCAACCGCGTAAGCGCGCGGCTGCGCGATGAACTGGGCGCGGCTGTGGTGCCGGTCGAGTGGCATGCGTGGCGAGCGCGCTGGCGCACAGTTGGCGATCATCGGCCGGTGACGTGGCGGGCGGACGACTGGTTGCTCACGGGCGAGCTGTTCAACGAGGCAGAGCGGCCGGGGTTTGACGAATTTCTGCGCAGGCGGCCGTGCCGGTTAGCGGCGATCTATTACGACGCTATCCCCCTAAGGTTTCCGCGCATCACCTGGCCGCAGAGTGTAGCCCGGCACCCGCATTATCTCACCATGCTGGCGGAGTTTGACCGAGTGGTGGCGATTTCGCGGGCGAGCGAGGCGGAGCTCACCGAGTTCTGGCGCTGGCAGGGGCAGACGCCGCGCGCACGGGTGACGAGCTTTACCCTCGGCGCTGATTTTTCGCGCCGGCCGCGTGAAACCGAATCGGCAAGTGTGCGAGCCGTGCAGGCGACAGCCTTGCTGTGCGTCGGTATCTTGGAGCCGCGCAAAAACCAGATGCTGCTGTTCGATGTCTGTGAGGCGCTCTGGCGCGAAGGGCTGAAATTTGAGCTGCACCTAGTCGGACGCGTGAATCCGCATTTTGGCCGACCAGTCGTTGCGCGAGCGAAGGCGTTGCGCAAAGAGGGCCGACCGGTGACGCACCATGAGGGTGCGGACGACAGCACTGTGCGGCGGCTGTATGTGACGGCGCGTACGGCGGTATTCCCTACCTTGGCGGAAGGTTGCGGGTTGCCGGTGATCGAGTCGCTCTGGCAAGGCGTGCCGTGCGTGTGCAGCGACCTGCCAGTGCTGCGGGAAAACAGCGATGGCGGCGGCTGCGTGTCCGTGCCCGTAAACGACCCTGCGGCATGGACGGTTGCGTTGCGGCGTGTGCTCACCGACGACTCGGCGTGGCGTAAACTGGCGGCCGAGGCAGTGAGCCGGCCGCTGCCGACTTGGGCTGAGTCGGCGCAACAGTTACGCGCTGCGCTGGCGGGGTAGGGCGGCCGAGCGAGCCTCGTCCGCCAGCGGACGTGATGCTCACAAATTCGCCAGCCGCGTGTTCGCGTCGCCGAAGCGATCCAGCGAGACGCCCATGCGGTCCATCAGTGAGAGATGCAGGCTGCACAGGCGGCGGTTCTCGCTGTCCTCGCGGAGGTAGTCGAGCACACGACCGGTCTTGAGCGAGCCGCCGCCCTTGCCGGCGAGCAGGACGGGGAGTTGGCCTGCACCGTGAGCGTCGCCATCGAACAGGCTGGACGCGCACATCAGGAGGGAATTGTCGAGCATCGTGGTCTCACCTTCCTGGATATCCTTCATGCGCTGGACGAGGTAGGCGAATTGCGCGATGTGATATTGGTTAGTTTTGAGGTGCATGGCCTCCAGCGCCGCCACGTGCTTGTGGTGGGTGATGTCGAGGTGGAGCGCGCCCTTCACGCCCTCGACGAACTTAAAGTTCATCTGTGAGAGGTCGTTGTTGAGCATGAGCGTGGCGATGCGCGTTTTGTCCATCTGGAACGCGAGCACTGTCAGATCCAGCATGAGTTTCATGTGGTCAGGGATGTTTTGCGGCAGCTCGTTGGCCGGGCGGGGCATGTCGGGCTTTTCGAGCGTGGGATGCCAGCCTTCGAGGCGCTCTTCCTTCGCGGCGTGCGCAATGCGTGTCTCGATGTCACGGATGGAGTCGAGATATTCGGCGAGTTTGGCTTTGTCGTAGCTGCTGACCTTGGCGCGCAGGCTCTGCGAGTCGGCGCGCACCTCGTCGAGGATGCTGCGGTCGAGCTTGCGGCCGGTGCCGTCGCCAACCAGGCGATCGAAGGCGCGCGCCGGATAAATTTCCTTGGTCGCTGGCTTGGTGGGCGAGACCCACGACAGGCTGGAGCCGTAAATCATCGAGAGACCGTCCTCAAGGCGCAGTTCGTTCGGTTCGATGCCGAGCACGAGGCTGGGGATTGCCGTGCGGCCGCCGATGTGGGAGGCAACCACTTGGTCCATGGAGGTGCCGACGCGAATCACGTTCGGGTCGAGGCTGACCGTCTCACCCGAGAGCAGGTTCATGCGCCCGAGGTGTGGGCTGGTGGAGGAGGCGGCGGTTTGATTGTAAAGCCCGGACACAAACACCATGTCCTCGCGGTGCGGCATCATGGGCGCCACGCCGGGGCCGAGCTTCATGTCGGCGCCGCTGCCCTCGGCCCACCAGTGGTCCGGCTCGACACCATTGGAAAAATAAACGACGCCCATCCGCAGTGGCGGCTTGTTCGCCGCCTTGTTGGCCGCCGCAGATGACGCCGTCTGGCCGAGCAATGGCAACGATTCCATCCACGGGAGTGCGAGCGCGACACCCATGCCGCGTAGAAAGTGACGCCGTGACGTAAGGGGAGAGCGGGGGCCGGGGTGCATGGGCGGTCGGGGTTAAAGCGACGGCGGGTGGTTGTCGCGAGTGACACTGGCCGTCGTTCGAGAAATTTGTCCAGTCGAATCTTCGCCGGCGGCGTGGTTGCGGAATTGGCGGCTGGTGACGATCTTCACGGCGAGGTCGGCGAACGTGGCATCACCGCCGGTGGCCGCCATCTCGTCGAGCAACGGGCGGTCAGACGCCTGCACTGTGCGGCCCAGTGCGTAGCCGAGCATTTTGCGGCCGAGCATTTTTGTGATCTGCTTGTCTTGGCCCTGCAGATATTTCAGCAGGCCATCGGTGCCGGAGATCACGGTCTTGTCGGCAAATTCGCCGGTTACGTCCACTGGCTTGCCGTCTAAATATTTGTCGCGCGGCCGGCCCACGGGATCGAAGGCCTCAAGGGGAAATCCCAGTGGGTCAATTTTCAGATGGCACGCAGCACAGGTGGCGTTGCGTTTGTGCGCTTCGAGCTGCTCGCGGAGTGTCTGGCCGTTGAAGGCCTTGTCGTCGCGCGGGATGCTGCCCGCATTGGCCGGCGGCGGTGGCGTCGGCGTGCCGAGGAGACGGCGCAGAATCCAGTCGCCACGCTTGACGGGGCTGGTGCGGAGCGGCGCGGAGGTCGTCGTGAGCATGACCCCCATGCGCAGCACCCCGCCACGGTTGAAAGCATTCGCACCCTTAACGAGGGTCAACTGCTCGGATGGACCGAGGTCTTGTTTGAGGCCGTAAAAGTCCGCTAAGGTCTGGTTAAGAAACGTGTAATCAGCGTTGAGTAGCTCGCGCATCGGGCGTCCTTGTCGGACGAGGTATTCAAACGTCGAGACCGCCTCGTCGTACATCGCCGTGCGTACTTCGTCGGTGAACTCCGGGAAGCGGCCCGTGTCCACGCCGCGATATTCGTCGAAGCGGTAAAAACCAAGCCATTGGCCGAAAAACTCCGTCGCGAGTCGGCGGGCCTTGGGGTCGGCGGTCATACGCTTCACCTGTTTTGCCAGTAGCTCCGGCTTGCTGAGTTCGCCGGCGGCGGCGGCGCGACGCAGTTCGTCATCGGGGATGGACGCCCACAGAAAAAAGCTCAGGCGGCTCGCCATTTCCCACCCGTCGAGCGGCTTCTCGGTGTTGCTGGCGACGTTTTCCACGCGGTAGAGAAACGCGGGCGAGACCAGCACGCGTGCGAGCAAGGCGCGGATCGCGCCGTCGTGATCGAGACCGTTGGTGGTTTTCGATTTCTGGTAAAACGCCCGTAGGCTTTTCGTCTCTGCCGCGGTGAGCGGCCGCCGCCACGCACGGCTGGCAAACGCGAGCGCGTCGTCCAACTGGCCGGGCTGAGCGCGTGCGAGCGCCTTGGTCGCCTCGTCATAACTCGCGCGCAGCGTAACGACGTGCGGGCGCATTTCCGGCGGTAGCGCGGCCAGCTGGGCTGCGTTCAAGTCCTGGAGATGCGGGCTGCTCAACTTCACATCGTAATGCTCGGCCAGCAGACTGAGGTAGCCATCGTGATAGGGAAACGAGGTAAGGAGGTCGCTCCACGCTTGGTTCAGTTGCACACGTTCGGTGTCATCGAGCAGGTAGTCGGAGAGGAACTGGTCGTTGCGCTGGTATTTCACTTTGAGCACAAAAGCATCGTGCTCGGGGGTGTTGTAGGTGCTGTCAAACGGCAGCGGCACGGGGTCCTTGTCGGCGGGGTTTGCCTCGCTGTGCGAGTTTGGCGGCAGCATGGCCACAAACTCCGCGATGCCCGCGCGGAAAATTTTGTAGCCGGCGCTCGCTGGATCACCGAGGAATACATGGTTCAGACCGCCACGGGTGGGGACGGCCGCGTCGGTATTGGCGAGTGCGAGCCGCACGACACCGTTGCGATCCGCGCCAAGCTCAGCGTCCACCACCAACTCCGCGGTGCCGCCCGTCGGTGGGGTGATATCCAATTCAACCGAGTCAGTCGTCGCAAAATCATCCGGCCCCATCACGCTGCCATCGAGGCTGTGGCCAAAACCCAGCAATGTCACCGCTTCGGGTGAAAGCAGCTCGCGCAATGGCTGGGTGGCAAGCACCGGTCCATCCGCGCCGCGGCCGCGCGCGCTGCCGGCTGCCCCTGCGTTGCCCGTGCCACGGGCCACGGCCTCCGCTGGCCCGCGTGTGACCACGCGGGCGTTGCGCCAGATGACCACGGGGTGCGCGCTCGCGAGCGGGTTGATGTTGGCGAAGTTGAGGAAAACTCTGCTGCTACCCGCCGATCCGCCACCCGCGCCGCGGCCCCGGCCTCCTCTTCCGCTTGCGCGCGTGCCGCCCGCGGTGCTGCGCGTGCCACTGGCGCTGCTGAGCGTGTAGGTGTAGGCGTGCGTTGGCTCCGCCCTTAGCGAGGTGTCATCAAAAATCAGCGGCGCTTCGTCGCCTTTGCCACCGGCCGCGAGCGCACCGCGCGAGAAAAACCAGACTGGCCACGCGGTCAGGGCTTGGAACATTGCGTCGGCCCCATCGCGGGCAAGCGCCCGCGAGGTTGGGATATCCCCTGTCGGCGCAGGTATATTTTTCCAGCGCTCCACTGTTTCCCGCATCGGGTAGCCGGGGTTGGGCAGATTGAGCGTCGTCCAGATATGCTCGGCAAAGCGTACCGGGATGCCTTCCTTGGCGGCGAGCCCGGGAATCGTCGCGGCTGGATCGCCGAGCGCCA
>CAIQKQ010000168.1 GCA_903872425.1 uncultured Opitutia bacterium
AGTCTTCTTTCTTAAAATATGACCTCTGCCGCCATCGCCGCCGCCTTGCCCGCCACGGCTGTCACCTCGATTGATCACCTGCCGTTCCCGAAAATTGCCTCTGGCAAAGTCCGCGAGATCTTCGACCTCGGCGACGCGCTGCTGCTCACCGCCAGCGACCGCCTCTCGGCGTTCGACGTGATCCTGCCTGACGGCATCCCCGGCAAGGGCATCGTCCTCACGCAGCTCAGCAATTGGTGGTTCGCGCAGACCGCCGCGCTCATCCCCAATCACCTTTTGCCCGACCAGCCTGGCGAGTTCAAACGGCGAGGACTCCTCGGTCGCGATCTCCAGCTTCGCAGCATGATCGTGAAAAAACTAAAACCGCTCACCATCGAGTGCGTCGTCCGCGGCTACCTTGTTGGCAGCGGTTGGTCGTCCTACCAGAAAACTGGCGAAGTCTGCGGCCACCGCCTGCCTGCCAACCTCCGCCAAGCCGACCGCCTGCCCGCCCCGCTCTTCACGCCCACGACCAAAGCACCCAAGGGCCAGCACGACGAACCGATCAACGACGCCCAAGGGGCCGCGGCCGTCGGCTCTGCGCTCTATGACAAGGTGAAGGCCATGAGCCTCGCGCTCTACCAGTTCGGCCACGACCGCGCCGCCAAGGCGGGTATGATCTTAGCCGACACGAAATTCGAATTCGGCACCGACACCGCCGGCAATCTCTTCCTGATCGACGAAGTCCTCACACCCGATAGCTCGCGTTATTGGCCGGCGGAGAGCTACGCACCCGGCCAATCGCCGCCGAGCTACGATAAGCAGTTCGTGCGCGACCACCTGCTTGCGATCAAATGGAACCAGAGTCCGCCCGCCCCGCGCCTCCCGGCCGACGTCATCAGCCGTACACAGGAGAAATATCTTACGGCGCTGAAAAATTTGCTGGGGTGACGCTAAGACAGATGGGGTAAATTTGATTCTAAACAGGAAACCCAGAAGTCAGAAAAAATCAGTTTCGGGGGTATCATAGTTCTGGAGATATTTTCGATCCTAAGCGGGGTGACACCTCAAATGATTCAGAAGCCAAGAAACCATGAACCACGTGCTGCACCGGTCAGGTTCATTTCTCGACTTCCGGGTTTCCTGTTTAGCCGCTTTGCTCTTGCTCATGTCCGCCACCGTCCGTCTCCCCGCCGCCGCGTCGGATACCGTTGTTCTGCTGCATGGGCTGGGGCGGGGGCCGTTGTCGTTGAAACGCCTTGAGGTCGCGCTGTGCGACCAGGGTTACGTTGTCCGCAATGTCGGCTACCCCTCGCGTTCCGCAGACATCGCAACGCTGGCCGAGGCCACACTCGGCCCGATTTTCCGCGAAGCTGCGGCCGCGAACCCCCATGATCACTCCGCCAGCTCCGCGCCGACCGCCACACCGCGCATCCACCTCGTCACGCATTCGCTCGGCGGCATCCTCGTGCGCCAATACCTCCACGACCACGGGGTGCCGGCCGCACTCGGCCGCGTCGTCATGCTCGCGCCGCCCAACGAGGGCAGCGAGATCGTGGACCGCCTGCGCGGATGGAAACTTTACCAATGGATTAACGGCCCCGCCGGCCTCCAGCTTGGCACCGACGAGGCTAGCGTCCCGCGTACGCTCGGGCCGCTACCGCCCGGTGTGGAGGTCGGCGTGATCGCGGGCGACCGCACGCTCAATCCGCTGCTCTCCTCGTTGCTGAGCGGTGCCGACGACGGCAAAGTCACAGTCGCCGCTTCACATATCGCCGGCGAGGCGGATCATCTCACCCTTCACGCCACGCATACTTGGATCATGTTGCGCGGCGACACGGTCGCACAAGTGGGCGCTTTTCTGCGCGACGGCCGTTTCGCGCGCTGAGCGCGCGGAGTCATTTCAGAAAAAATTGGGGAGGGGGAGAGTTGGCCGAAAAACTGCTCATGCAACCAGCTTGCCGTTTCTCAGTTTCTTGCATACCTTCCCGCCATGGTCATCAAAGTTAAGCTACCAAAATTTATACGGCCCAAGCGTGTGCTGACCGTGCCGGGCGAATCGCTGGTTGATTTTAGTAAGGATCCCGCGATCAAGGATCCGCCCCAAGCGGCGCGCCCGGCCGCTCCGGCTCACGCCTCTACGCTGATTGACCACGGCAAAGCCCCGGCCCATGAGGACTCCCATTCGCCATTACCGTCGGCCCCAAGGCGGCCATCGGCCTTGATAGACCACAGCAAGGTGCCCCGCAATGAGGGCTCGCTCTCGCCGTTGCCGAAGACCGTGCGCCGGCCGTCCACACTGATTGACTTGGGGAAAGTGTCGTGAGCTTGGATTTAATGAGCCTTTGGCGTGGAGAAGGAGACGGAGAGGTCCAAACCAAGGGGTTGGTTGGCAAGGGGCTTGCTTATTGCAAAATGGTTGGCTTGCCATCGCGCAAAAAATCTGCATAAGCGACCGTTCCATTGATGCTTAAAGGTAATCGTATCCACTCACTCACACGCGAAAGCTCTGCTGGTTTTAGCCGGCGGTTGACGGCGCCCTCCGATTGGCCGGCAAGTCCAAGTCTCGTTGATTTGGGTAAAATACCCGAAGAGGACATTGCTGATGCGCCCCCACCTGGCCAGATTTCGCGACGCAAGCTGATTGAATCACGGAAGGCGCCGCGACATCGGGGCGTGCAACTGACCTTGGGCACGAGGCTCACGCTGGGACTCACCGCGTTCACTGTCTTGGTCGCGTCCGCC
Organism: uncultured Opitutia bacterium; assembly: GCA_903872425.1. GTDB lineage: Bacteria > Verrucomicrobiota > Verrucomicrobiia > Opitutales > Opitutaceae > CAIYUN01. The sequence continues at coordinate 2,725 of CAIQKQ010000168.1, forward strand.
TTGATGATCTGGGCGTTCCAGTCGGCCTCTCGCTTGGTCAGAGCGGTGGTGACAGAGTATCCTGCCTCAGTACAGGAGAGGCTGGACCTCTACGAGCCCATCACTCTCGGCGAACTCGGGCGCGTTCATGAGCAGTGGAACGACTTCATGCCTCAATCGGATACAATTACTTTAGCCGGTGCGGACGGAGTGAACACAGGCCAAACCGTGCCGGCTAAGAGCCCCCCAGTCCCGGCACGCGGGGTCGCCGTGGACTCAACCGGCGACCGCCGTGCGTCCGTCTTGGATGAGCCGTCCACCGTTGCCCCTCCATCTAGAGAGCACACCGCGCCGACGCAGCTGGCCTCAGCCGTCTCTCTAGGCGAAAACCTTGCCCGGCAAGGCCCCATTTATACTTTGGTCGAGTTGGCTAGGCCATAATTCGACCCGTCAGATGGTTTTTCACGAAACCGCTTGGCAGGCGGCACGTGCGGCCTTTTCGTCAGGCTTTAATGTCAACGCCCAAGCCCGCAGTTCTCGCGCTCGAAGACGGAACCGTCTATCATGGCCGCGCCTTTGGTGCGGCCGCCACCATCGCTGGCGAGTGTGTGTTCAACACCTCGATGACCGGCTATCAGGAGATCCTCACCGATCCCTCCTACTTCGGCCAGATCGTCACCATGACCGCTGTGCAGATCGGCAACACCGGTATCAATGCCGCCGACGCCGAGTCCGCCGCGCCCAAGGCCAGCGGCTTCGTCGTCCGCGAGCTCTCTCCGGTGGTGAGCAACTGGCGCAGCCAACTTTCTCTCGGCGACTGGCTCGCGCGCCACGGCATCCCCGGCATCAGTGAGGTGGACACCCGCGCGCTGACCAAAAAACTCCGCGTCACTGGAGCACTGAAATGCTGCCTGTCGACGCTCCCGCTCGCCGACGCTGAGGCCGTCGCCCTCGCCCGCGCGTGGCGCGACATGGCCGGGGCCGACTACGTGAAGGACACCACCTGCGCCGCGCCCTATCTCTGGCGTGCCGACGATCCGGCCAATTACAACGCCGCCTACCTTCCGGTTGGCACGACCTGCGGCACGCTCCCTCTGCCGGTGAAAACTTACCGCGTTGCCGCCTTCGACTTCGGCGCGAAACACACGATCTTCCGTAAGCTCGTGCGCCACGGTTTCGAGGTGCAGGTGTTTCCTGCCACCGCCACCGCTGCGCAGGTGCGCGCGTACGCACCCGACGGCATTTTCCTCTCCAATGGCCCCGGCGACCCCGCGGCGCTTCCCTACATCCATGCGACTGTCACCGCGCTGCTGCCGGACTTTCCCATCTTCGGCATCTGTCTCGGCCACCAGATGCTCACGCACGCGCTCGGCGGCACGACCTTCAAACTCAAGTTTGGCCATCGCGGCGGCAACCAGCCCGTGAAAAACTTGGAGACCGGCAAAGTTTCGATCACAGCGCAAAACCACGGTTTTGCGACCGACCCGAAGTCGCTCGAAAAAACCGGTGCGATCGTCACCGAGGTCAACCTCAATGACGGCACGGTCGAGGGATTGCGGCACAAGGAACTGCCGATATTTAGCGTGCAATACCACCCCGAGGCTGCCCCCGGTCCGAACGACGCGGATCCGCTGTTCACGGATTTTTACCGAATGGTCGAGTCGCGTAAGGCCGGGAAGATTTGAGGCCTCGTTTTTAGTCCTACTTCCGACCAAGCGGCTATACCTCTGAGGGAAGGCGGATTTCAAGTCGGACACTACCCCCTGAAACCCGCCCTTGACACGCTCCGTCGTCTCCGGCACTCCAGTCACCCCTTAACCGCTCACCGTCCATGCAACCCACCTTCCGCCCGCATCGCCTCAAACGCGCCCGCAAAATCGGCTTCCGTGCCCGCAAGTCCACGCGCGGCGGCCGCAAGGTCCTCGCTAACCGCCGCCGCAAGGGTCGCAAGCGGCTCACCGTCGTTTGATGGAAGGGCCGAAGGACTGAAAGGCTGAAGGGCGGCCTGAGCCTGGCCCTCCGCCGGCTTCGGTCTTTCAGGCCTTCAGCCTTTCGATCCTTTTCCTGATGCGCTTCCGGCCTGAGCAACATCTGCGGCGCCAGTTGGATTTCCAGCGGGTGCGTGAACTGGGCCGCCGCCACCACTGCGACGCGTTTACGCTTTGGCACGTCGCGCGGCCGGCGGACGAGCCGAAGCTGACGCGCGTGGGCTTCGTCGCTTCACGGGCTGCTGTGGGCGACGCTGTCCGGCGCAACCGCGCCAAACGCCGCTTGCGCGAAGTGTTTCGCCGTCATCAAGAGCTCGCCCCGCCCGGCCACGACTTGCTCCTCGTCGCACGCACTGCGCTTAACCGGCAGGCGACGGCCGAGCTTGGTCGGAGATTCGCCGACGCCTGTCGCAAAGTTTTTCCTCCCGCCACCTGATGGCCATCGCCCAGAACCATGTTTCCCGCGACGGGTGGAGCAAATTGCAACTCCCACCCCCGGTCGTCGCGACTGCCGGGCAGCGTGTGGAAGGCAACGCGCGCTACCTCGGAGCAGCCGGGTACATCGCGCGGCTGCCCGCGCGGGGCTTGCTCGCACTGGTGTGGCTTTACCAACGCACGTTATCGCCCGCGTTGCCGGTGGTGTTCGGGCCGACGTGCAGCTGCCGGTTTCATCCGACGTGCTCGCGCTATGCGGCCGATGCGGTGCGCACGCACGGCGCGCTGGCAGGTGGGTGGCTGGCGGTGCGGAGACTGGCGCGCTGCCATCCGCTGAATGCCGGCGGAATAGACCCGGTGCCGGCCCGACGCCTGCGGTGTGCGCGTGTTGCTGCCTGAGCGCGGCCATTTTTCATGGATAAAAATAAAATCATCGGCTCGGTGCTGCTCGTGGCAGCGTTTGGGTGTCTGTATGTGTTCTCGCCGCGTCCGACGCCGGCCGCCGCTCCGGTTCAGCCGGCTGCTGTTGCCGCGAACGCGCCGGCCCCCGATGCGCCAGCCGGGGCCACGCCCGTGGCCACCTCCATCGGCAATCCGACCGACTCCACGTCGCCCGCTGTTGCGCTGCCCGCCGTCGCGCTACCGGCCGCACCTGCGACGATGCTCGCCGCCGTCACCACCGCCCCGGCCGACGCGGCCGTGACCACACTCGCCAACGATTTTGTTGAGGTACGCTTCACCGACTTTGGCGGCGCGATTCGCGACGTGGCACTCAAACAATACCCCGCCGTACAGGGAAAGGATGCGCCCTATGTATTAAACGCCCAGCATGCCGCGCCCATCCTCGCGTTTACCGATTTTCCCGGCCTCGACCAAAACACCCGTTACGTGCGCGTACCCTCCGCCGCGGTCAACGAGATCGTCTATCGCACTGTGCTCGACGGGCACATCGAGGTCACGCGCACTTACAGTCTGCCCGCTGGTGGTGGCGACGCGACCCACGACCCTTACCGTATTGGCCACACCACGACGTTTCGCGTACTGCCCGGCCAGCCGGGCGCGCGTCCGTTGCCTGTCTCCCTCAGTCTCGGCACAGCCGCGCCGGTCAACGAGCGCGACCTCGGCCAATACCTCAATGTCGCCCGATTTGACGGGGAACGCGCCAACCATTTTGCCCGCACCGACCTGGAGCGCGGCTTCCTCGCCGGCCTCGGTCTCTCGAACAATACGGAGAAGAGCGAGCTGCCCAGTGACGGCCCGGCCATCTGGGGCGCTGTAAAAAATCAGTTTTTCGCCAGCATCTACACACCCGAGAAGGCCGGCAGCGGCGTGCTCATCCGCCGCGTCGCGCTCGCCCCTGCCGCCGGGGCCGCCCCGGCGGTGGTCGGTATCACCGCCACGATGCGGCTGGAAGTGCCCGCGCTGGCGCCCGCGCCGGCCGCCGGCGGCACGCTCAAAGGTGACCTTTATGTCGGGCCGAAGGAGTTCATTCGTCTCACCAAGTTCAGCCACAGTGAGGACAAGGTGATGCAGTTCGACAGCAATTGGTATACGCGACTGTTCCTCGGCGGCTATGTCGCACCGTTCCAGAACTGGCTGATGAACCAGATGCACCGCGTCGTCGGCAACTGGGGTCTCGCCATCGTAATGATGACGTTAATGCTGAAGTTTGTCTCTCTGCCGTTCACGCTCGCCGCTTCGCGCTCGGCCAAGCGCATGCAAAAAATTCAGCCGCTCATGGTCGCACTGCGCGAGAAACACAAGGACAACCCTCAGAAGCTCAACGCGGCGACGATGGAGCTGTTTAAGGAGCACAAGGTCAATCCGGTCGGCAGTTGCCTGCCGGTGCTCATCACGATGCCGCTTTTCATCGGTTTCTTTACGATGCTGCAAGGCACCGCCGAGCTACGCTTCCAGCCGTTCCTCTGGGCGAGCGACCTTTCGGGTCCTGACACCATCGCCCACCTGCTTGGTTTCCCTATCAACATTCTGCCGCTCCTCATGGGCGGGACCATGTTTTACCAGATGCGTCTGACGCCCACCGCGCCCTCGGTGGATGACACCCAGGCGATGATGATGAAGGTGATGCCGTTTTTCTTTACGCTCATCTGTTACAACTTCTCCTGCGCCCTCGCGCTCTACTCGACGATCAATGGCGCGTTCACCATCGTGCAGCAGCTCCTCGTCAACAAATATGCGAAGGTGGATGATCCTGAGTTGCCCGGCCCCGGCGGCAAGCTGATCAAGAACGTGACGCCGAAGAAAAAGTAGTGGCTAGCACGTAGCGAGCATGACGGAAACGGCCCCTGCGGGCTTGGGGTAGGTTGCGTACTCGCTACGCCACGCTGCGAGCTTGCCAGATGCGCGCTGTTCACTACCCGCTACTCGCGATTTTTCCCAGCTATGGCCAAGCACAACAAATGGTCGAAGGTGAAGCGCCTGAAGGCCGTTACCGACGCACGCAAAGGCAAGGTCTTCTCCCGCCTCGCCCGCGAGCTCACCATCGCGGCCAAGTCTGGCGGCGGCGACCCTGCCGGTAACGCCCGCCTTCGCACCCTCATGCTCAAGGCTCGCGAAGCCAACATGCCCGCCGACAATGTCACGCGCGCCATCCAGAAAGGCACCGGCGAGCTGCCCGGCGTCACCTTTGAGGAGATCACCTACGAGGGCTACGGCCCTGACGGCGTGGCGTTTGTCGTGAAGGTTACGACCGACAACAAAACCCGCGCCGCGCAAGACCTGCGGGCCGCCTTCACCAAGCACGGCGGCAACCTCGCGAGCAGCGGCGCGGTGGCGTTCCAATTTTTACACGCTGGCCAGTTCCTTATCCCCAAGGAGCAGATCGCCGAAGACGCGCTGCTGGTGATCGCGTTGGAGGCCGGCGCCGACGATTTGCTCACAACCGACGACGGCCATGAAGTGCGCTGCAACATCCACGCCTTTGACAAAGTCACGCACGCCCTGGAGGCGAAAGGCCTCAAGCCCGCCCACGCCGAGATCGCTCACATCCCGGTGACGACCGTACCGGTGACCGACCCCGCCACTGCGCACGCGCTCGAAAAACTCCACGACGCTCTCGACGAACTCGACGACGTGCAGGCGGTGTTCTCGAACGAGGAGTCGGGGTGAAGGCTTGATGTAGCCGGGGTCGCTGACCCCGGACCGGCCTGAACGAGGCCAGCTACGACGGACGCACACATTCAGAAAAATTTAGTGTTCCTCCCCCTCCCGTTCGTGGTTTCACTTCTTGCCATGAACGTCGTCGAGGCCAACCCCGCCGCCACCGCCGCGCCCGCTCCGGGCGAGGTCGGCCTTGTCGTGCCGCGCGACTTTGTCAGCACCGAGCCGTTCACCTTCGATAGCGGGCAGACGCTCCCCGGCTTCACATTGCGCTACGAGACCTACGGTCGGCTCAACGCCGCCGGCGACAATGCCGTCCTGATTTGCCACGCGCTCAGCGGCGACCACCATTGCGCGGGCCGCCACGCGGCAACCGACCGCAAGCCCGGTTGGTGGAACAACCTCGTCGGTCCCGGCAAGGCCGTGGACACAGACAAGTTTTTTGTCCTCTGCGCCAACGTCCCCGGGGGTTGTCAGGGCTCGACCGGGCCGCTGTCGGTCAACCCGGCGACCGGCCGGCCGTATGGGATCGCGTTTCCGTTTGTCACGGTCCGCGACATGGTGCGCGCGCAAAAGCGCTGGCTCGACGCATTGGGGGTGAAGCGGCTTTTCGCACTGCTCGGCGGCTCGATGGGCGGGATGCAGACGCTCCAGTGGGGTATCGAGTATCCAGGATTTTGCGCGCGGCTGCTGCCGATGGCGACGACAGCCCGTGAGAGCGCGCAAGCTATCGCTTTCAACGAAGTCGGCCGGCAGGCCATCATGCAGGATCCCGCGTGGAATGGCGGCGACTACCCGAAGGACGGCGGCCCGCGCGTGGGCCTCGCCATCGCGCGCATGATGGCGCACATCACCTACCTCAGCGACGCCTCGATGGACCGAAAGTTTGGCCGCAAGAAAAAGGACGGCGCGGCTGGCGACGCCTACACCTTCGACGTCCAGTTCGAGATCGAGAGTTACCTCAAACATCAGGCCGCGAGCTTTATCAACCGTTTCGACGCCAACTCCTATCTCTACATCACGCGGGCGATCGACCACTTCGATTTGGAGACCGCCTATGGCTCGCTGGAGCAGGCGTTCGCGCGCGTCGAGGCGGAGACGCTCGTGCTCGGCTTTACCAGCGACTGGCTCTTCCCGCCCAGCCAAAGCCAGGCCATTGCACTCGCGCTGCTGCGTGCCGGCAAGCGCGCCAGCTATGCCGAACTCGACACCGATCTCGGCCATGACTCGTTCTTACTGGAGTCGCCGGAGCTTTACGACCTCGTGAGGGGTTTTCTGACGTGATGTTCTCCCAAAATCTGCAAAACTGATGTTGCCGATGCCGTTTCGTGGGGTCTATCCTGTGAATCGTTTCGTTCTCAACCCTGCCCCTTCCTTCCATGACCTCACCCAGCCTCACCCCGCGCCGCGCATTGCTCGCGCTGGCCGCCTTCCTCAGCCTCGTCGGCGCCGCCTTTGCCTCCAAGGAGAAGCCCGTCATCGGTCTCTCGCTCGACACGCTCAAGGAGGAGCGTTGGCAGCACGACCGTGACATCTTCGTCGCCGAAGCGAAGCGGCTCGGCGCCGCCGACGTGGTGGTGCTCTCCGCGAATAGCGACGACACCGCCCAGGTGCGCGATGTCGAATCGCTCATCAGCAAGGGCGTGGACGTGCTCGTCATTGTGCCCCATAACGGCTCCGCCCTCAGCCGAGCCGTGAAGGACGCCAATGACGCCAAGATTCCCGTCATCGCTTACGACCGCCTTATCCTTAACGCCAACATTGATTACTACCTCACCTTCGACAACGTGAAGGTCGGCGAAGAGCAGGCCAAATACGCCACCGCCCACTTGCCCGCCGGCCGCAAGGCCCGTGTTGTCCGCATCTACGGCGCGCCCACCGACAACAACGCCAAACTCTTCAAGCAGGGCCAGGACAACATTCTGGATCCCCTCGTGAAGGCCGGAAAGATCGAGGTCGTCCATGAGGACTGGGCCACGAATTGGAATCCTGATGCCGCCAAGAAAATCATGAACGCCGCCATCACCAAGGCCGGCACCAACCTCGATATCGTCGTCGCTTCCAATGACGGCACCGCCGGCGGCGCGATTCAGGCACTCAGCGAGGAGAAGCTCGCCGGCAAGGTGCTCGTCACGGGCCAGGATGCCGAGCTCGCCGCCTGCCAGCGCATCATGCGCGGCACGCAGGCCATGACCATCTACAAGCCGCTGAAGAACCTCGCCACCCTTGCCGCCAAGGTCGCGGTGGATGTCGCCAAGGGCACCAAGCCCACTACCACGGCCACGCTCGACAACGGCGCGAAGCAAGTCCCCTCGATTTACGAGCAGGTCATCGCCGTAGATAAGGACAACATGATGGCCACCGTCGTCGCCGACGGCTTTCAGAAAGCCGCCGACCTGAAGTAACGCCGTCCCAGATGCCCGCCCCGCTGCTCGAAGCCCGCGACCTCGTCAAAAAATTTCCCGGCGTCGTCGCGTTGCAGAACGTCAACTTCGACCTGCGCGCCGGCGAGGTGCATGCCCTCTGCGGCGAGAATGGCGCGGGCAAGTCGACCCTGATCAAGCTCCTCGGCGGCATCCACCCGCATGGCTCCTATGAGGGTGAGTTGCGGGTGGACGGAAAGGCGGCGGCGTTTCACTGCATCCGCGACGCTGAGCACGCCGGCATCGCGGTCATCACGCAGGAGTTTGCCCTCGTGGACGAGCTAAGCGTGGCGGAGAACATTTTTCTCGGCCGCGCCCCGCGCCGCGGCCTGCGCGTGGACTGGCTGGAGATGCAACAGCGCGCTGCCGCGCTGCTCGCTGATTTCGGTCTGGCCATCGCGCCCGAGACGCCAGTGCGAGCACTCGGCATCGGCCAAAAGCAACTTGTCGAAATCGTCCGCGCGATGGACAAAAAATCCCGCGTGCTCGTGCTCGACGAACCGACCGCCGCGCTCACCGAGCAGGAAGTCGAGGTGCTGCTGGAGCACCTGCGCCGGCTGCGGTCGCAAGGCACGACCTGTATCTACATTTCCCACAAACTCGATGAGGTCTTTGCCATCGCCGACCGGATCACTGTGCTGCGCGACGGCTCCAGCATCACCACCCTCGCGGTGCGCGACGCAACAGTGCCCATGGTCATCAAGTACATGGTCGGCCGCGAGATTACAGACTTGTTTCCGCGTCGTTCGGGGTGGAGCGCGGTGACCCCAACGCACTTGGACGACGCGCCTGCCGGGCAGCGCGTTGAAGTCAACGCGCACCACCCCGAGAGCATCCTTGCGGTGCGCGGCCTCAGCGTCGCGCCGGCCAAGGGTAAACCCGCTTTTCTCCAAAACATTTCCTTCGAACTTCACGCCGGTGAGGTGCTCGGCTTCGGCGGCCTGATGGGCGCGGGCCGCACGGAGCTGTTGATGCATCTATTCGGCGCGTGGGGCCACCGGCTTGGCGGCGAGGTCAACTTGCGCGGTCTGCCTTACGCGCGCCCTACGCCCGGCGAATCCATCCGGCGCGGGCTGGTGCTCGCGAGCGAGGATCGCCGCCGTTACGGCCTCGTGTTGCAGCAGGAGATCGGCTTCAACCTCTCGCTCTCCAGCCTGCGCGCCTTCACCCGCCATGGCGGCCGGCTCGACCTGCCCGCCGAGCAGGTGCGCAACCAATTTTTCTTCGACTCGCTGCGCGTGAAGGCCCCCGAACAGCACACGCGGGTTGGCGCGCTCTCCGGCGGCAACCAGCAGAAGGTCGTCCTCGGCAAGGCGCTGATGACCGAGCCAACCGTAGTCATGCTCGACGAGCCGACCCGCGGTATTGATGTCGGCGCGAAGCTTGAGGTCTACGAGTTGATCAACCGCCTCACCGCCGACGGCAAAGCCGTGATCCTCGTGTCGAGCGAGCTGCCGGAGCTGATGGGTATGAGCGACCGCGTCATCATGCTGCACGAGGGCGAGATCGGCGGCGAGTTCGCCCGCGCGAACTTTTCGCAGGAAAAACTCCTCGCTGCCGCTATGGGCCACGCCCACGCTGCCTGATTTTGTTGCCGCCCATGAATGCCCGCGCCCTTATCAAGACCCTTGCGATGCCGCTCGCGCTCGCGGCCATCTGGATTTTTTTCGCCGTGAAAGAGCCGGCCTTTCTCGGCCCGCGCAACCTGTCTCAGCTCATGGTCGAGTTCTCGATCATTGGTACACTCGCACTGGGCATGTTCATGATTTTACTGACGGGTCAGATCGACCTCTCGGTCGGCAGCGGCGTCGGCCTCATCGGCGGCCTCGCTGCCGTGCTGGTGACGAAGCACGGCTGGGGCGCGCCCGCCGCACTCGCGGCCGGGCTGGTGGCGGCATTGCTGCTTTGGTCGCTCATGGGCACGCTGATCGTCAAGCAGCGCATCCCGTCGTTCATTATCACGCTCGGCGGACTGCTGGTCTTCAAGGGCGTGTTTTGGCTCGTGATCAACAACTCCACCATCCCGGTCATGGGGGTGGACGAGAACCTCTACTCACTCATTACGACCTATTACTTACCCGCTAACGTCGGCTTTATCCTCGCTGCTGTGGTGGCGGCGCTGCTGGGGTTGCTGGTTTGGCTCAGTCGCGCTGGGCGGGCCGCACGAGGACTGCCAGTGCCGTCCGCGGGTCGGGCCATCGTGAAACTCGTGCTTATTGCCGCTGCGATTTTCGTCGCGGTCGACCGCTTCAATCATTTCCACGGTCTGCCGGTGACGTTCCTCATCTTGAGCGCGACAGCGGCGGCGGTTTATTTTCTCACACGGCACACGCCGTTCGGCCGCTACCTCTACGCCATCGGTGGCAATGAGGAAGCCGCCGTGCTCTCCGGCATTAACGTGGACCGTGTTCTGATCGGTGCGTATGTGCTTATGGGTGTGACGGTGGCCGTCACCGGCTTCATGCAAACAGCCTACCAAGGCTCGTCGAGCACGACAGTGGGCGACCTGATGGAGCTCGACGCCATCGCCGCCTGTGTCATCGGTGGCACTGCGCTCAAGGGCGGACGTGGCACAGTGTGGGGCGTGCTCTTCGGCACGCTCATCATGACCAGCCTGCTCAATGGCATGACGCTCATGGCGGTGTCGCCCGAGCTAAAATACATCGCGCGCGGCAGCGTGCTCGCGCTCGCCGTCTGGCTCGACGTGCGACTGGGCCGCACGTGATGGGTTGCCCAAATGGTAGGGACGGCTCTCTGAGCCGTCCGTGGACGCCACGGAGCGGTGTCCCTACCTCATGCGGCTAAACGCCAGCGCCCGGCGGCACGCTTGACCGCGCCCGGCAGCACGCGTTTAACCTCCGTGTCGTTCCGTGACCAAACCTGCCGCCAAGCGCACCGTTGATATGCAGATTCTCGCCGACTGGGTCGAGCCCCGCTCCCGCGTGCTCGATCTCGGTTGCGGCCGCGGCACGCTCCTCGACTCCCTCATCCAGTCGAAGGACATCTTCGCAGTCGGCGTGGACATGGAGTTCGCAAAGGTCGCCGCCTGCGTGCAGCTCGGCGTCACCGCCTACCAGGGGGACATGCTGGAGCTCATGCGCGCTTTTCCCGACGGGCATTACGACCGCGTTATCTGTTCACGCACGCTGGAGGAAGTGGCCGACCCCGCCGCCGTCATTGCCGAGGCATTGCGGGTTGGCCGCGCGGTGACAGTGGGCTTCGTGAACCACGGCTACTGGAAAAACCGCCTCGACGTACTCCTGCATGGGCGCAAGCCCCGCAACGACGTCTACACGAGCGAATGGTTCGAGAGCCGTCCGAGCAATCCGGTGAGCGTGGCCGATTTCGAGCATTTTTGTGCCGCGAAAGGCTACCGGGTCGTCCGCCGCGCTCTGCTGCGCGGCGATTGGAAAACCCCCTGCGCCTTTGCCCCGAACCTCCTCGCCGGCTACGCGCTCTACGATCTGGCGAAGTGAGTGCGGGTATAAGGCGAAGTCGGCAAAGTTAGGCTTTCTTCCTGCCTCATCGGGCGGGACGCGTTGCCGCGTTGACGCGCCGCGCCCGTGGGCAACACTTCTGCGCCATGTTGTCCAAACCCATTCCCGGCTCGACAGGGGAAGTACTCACCTGTCTGTCGTCGCCTTATCTCCCGCATCCCGCGACGGGCTTGCTTTACCTGCCGCGTTTCTTGGCGAAGTGCCGTTATGTGAAACAGCACGGCGCGTTGCCCGCGAGCTATGCGAAAAATTACAAGCGCGGCCTCGACCGTTTTCTATGCGTGCATCTCGGCATTGACCCGACTGCTGTGGAGAAAATCGTCCACACTGCGGCGACGGACGCGGAGGTCGAGGCTGGGCTGAAACAACTGCTCCCAGCCGACGTGCGTGCCGCCAAGTGGAACCGCGAGGTGGTGCAGCGTGGCATGAGCGCCGAGGGCCGGAAGTTCATTCGGGAAAATCTGGAGAAAATGGGTTGCTTGGACCGCGTTGATCAAATCATCAGCGTACCCGATTTGATTGAGTTGGATGAAGGTCGGATCGAGTGAGCATCATTGTCCGGCCGTCATGCGTGATCCGTTCCTGTCGCGCGCAAAGACTGTCCACCCGCTCGCGTGGGTGCTCGATCCCCTTGAGGGCGAGTCTTCGCTCGTCGTGCGCCCGATGTTCAGTTGTCGCGCCGTCTATCTCCGCGGTCGCATGGTACTCTGCCTTGCGCCCAAAGCCGAACCGTGGCGCGGCGTACTCGTGCCCACGGAGCGGGCGCACCAGGCGGCGTTGGTCGCCGAGTGTCCCGCGTTGCGTCCGCACGATGTGCTGCCGAAGTGGCTCTACCTGCCAGAAGCCGCTGCCAGCTTCGAGCGTGATGCGGCGTGGCTGGTCGCGCGTGCGCGCGGAGGAGATCCTCGCATCGGCATCGAGCCCGGTGGTTCCAACCGTCGACGCCGTAAACGAGCGTTGAAACTCGCCGCTGCTCCCGCACGCTCGCGCCCATGACCAAAGGCCAGAAAGTCGTCTGTATCAACGACACCTTCCCCGAGCTCGTCCGTGCGCTCTATCAACAGCGCCCGGTGAAGGGTGTCACTTACACAGTCCGTGAGGTGTTTCTTGGGCGCGAAAAAATCGTGAAGGGCGGCGACAGCGCAACCGTCGGCCTGCTACTCGTGGAGCTGGTCAACGGCCCTGACCCGTTTCACCAAGGCAAACAGGAGTTGGGGTTCAGTTCGGAGCGATTCGCGCCGTTGGAGGAATTGCCGCCCGAGGCCATCGCCGAGGAAATTTTCGCCGGCGCTGACACGGGCCAATGCGGACACTGGATGGACTGACGGTGGGTTCACTCGGTGGCTCGCGCGGGGAAAATTTCCAGCCGCGCGAGTCCCGGCCGGAGCACGCCATGGGACAAAATCTTCGCCCGTAGGCCACCGCGCCCGCGCAGCCACGCCTCGGCCCCGGGACCAAAGGCTTCATCCATCCAATGGCACGGCTTGCATTCGCCCATGCCACGGAAGCGTACCCCTTGTAGCGTAAACTCCGCACTACCAAGCGCAGCGAGGTCCAGGCCGGACGTGAGAATGTTGCGCCGTAGCACGGCTGGCGACCGATCGTGGATGCCGAGCGCATCGCTCATCGCGACAAATACCTCGCTGGCGAAAAACGTGATCTGCCCCTTGTAGTCCGGCTGGTGGCGATAAAAACGGTCACCCACCAAGCCGCGCCCCGCCTCACACCCGACCTCGCAGCGTTCCTCAGTCGGATGCGTGCCGGGCGTAAGGCCGTGCCGCCCGAAAAAATTATGTCCGGGCGAGACGTAAAGATGCAGCAGACACGGTTCGCTCATGTTCGGGCCAGAGCGTGGGCCATGTCGGCCGGGATTCAACCCGCGGCGCGAAAAATATTCGGCCGATGAGGCTCCCTACCGACACCGCCGCTGGACCGGCTGGAGCCCGTTTCGACGGTCCAGGCCGTAACCCCGCCCCGCGAAGGCACGTCTTGCTTACTGTGTATGACGGGATTTCCATCGCCCTATGTCTCCTGACACGGACGACGCGCCATTTGACTTGGCCGGCTGCCTCGCTCGCGTGCGCGAGCAGGATCAGTCCGCTGCGCGCGACTTGGTCAACCACCTTTACCCGCTCATCCTCCGCATCATCCGCACCCGCCGTCCACGCCGGGTGGCCGAAGAAGACATTGCGCAGGATATTTTCCTAAAAATGTTCACCCGCCTCGACCAGTACCAAGGCAACGTGCCCTTCACCCACTGGGTGTCGCGTATCGCGGTGACGACGTGCATTGACCACCTGCGCGCGCAACAACGCCGCCCTGAGTTCCGCTGGGCCGACCTTTCCGAAAACGAGGCGCAGGTGCTTGACCATGTGCTCACCAACGAAAGCGACGTGACCGCTGGCGATGCGCTCGCGGCCAGTGAATTAGTGGAGAAATTGCTCTCCCAGCTCAAGCCCGATGACCGCACCGTCATCCAGATGCTCGACTTGGAACAGAAATCGCTAGTCGAGATCAGTCAGCTCACGGGCTGGAACACCACGCTGATCAAGGTCCGCGCTTTCCGCGCGAGACGAAAGTTGCAAAAGCTTTTTGAGGAACTAAAGAAAAAGGAACGCACATGAAACCCACCCAACCACACTGGAACCGTTTGGCCGCCGGGGCTCGCCTCGCGCCGGCGCCGGCCGGGGCCCCCGCGCCGATCGGCTTCGCCACGCGCGTTGTCGCACGTGCGTTTGCCGCCCAGACAGCGTCACCCACGAGCCTGTACGAGCTGTTTTCGTGGCGCGCCGTCGCGGCCGCCGTGATCCTTGCTTTGGGCAGTATTGCGTTCAACTTCCACGCCGTGGCCAGCACCGATGAAGATGTGCTGGTCGTCAACGATCCCGTCGCCGAAGTGCTATCGCTCACCTGAGCCGGAGACCGTCGCCCGCCATGTCGCAAAAAGCGAAAGTCCTGCTCGCCTTTACAGGCGTCTTCGTCGCTGGCGCGATTGCTGGCGGCATCGCAGGCCTGCGAATGGAAAAAGAGCGGGCCGCCGCCGCCGCCACCGAGAAAGCAGCGGCGAATCTTTCGCCCCAGCTGCTCAAGCAACTCACCAGCCAGCTGGACCTCACCGAAAGCCAAAAGCAAAAAGTGACGCCCATTATTGACCAGTCGGCCGAGAAAATTGCCGCGCTCAACCAAGACTACCGCGAGGCAACCCAAGACTACCGTGAAGCGTTTATGGCACTGCGCGAAGATATGGAGAAAGAGGTCGCCGATCTGCTCGGCGCGGAGCAGCGTAAGAAGCTCGAAGCCGCTCAGGCCAGATGGAAGCAGCAGTTTAACACCCGTTATAATCGCCCGCCTAGCCCTCCCGGCGGACTCGGCCAACCCGCTGACCGGCTAGGGCGCGGCAACTGGCGCGGCCCCGGGTCGGCAGACCCGGGCTCGAACTCCAACCCCTTTCTTGGCCGGGGGCCGCGCCGCTTAGGGGGGCCGCCGCCAAACGCCACGACCTCCAAATCTTCGGCCGACCAATCACCGCCCCAGCCTGCGCCGTCGGCCCCGGTCAAGGCGAACCCGTAAGTTTTGAGCGGGCGTTCCGCGTTTGCGTTGCGCCGGAAAAAAGTCTGACTGCGTCCATGGCCGAGTCTGCCCAGCCCGCTGCACCGTCCGTCGCTCCTGCCCCGGTGTCCGGGAGCCAGGTGCTTTATTTTGCCTATGGGGCGAACCTGCGGCACGACGCGTTTCGGCAGCTTTGCCCTGGTGCTGATTGGCTCGGAGTCGCACGGTTGGAGGCACACCGGCCAATCATCGCGTGGCACGGCTATGCGAGCGTGCTGCCCGATGCGGCTGCAACCGTATGGGGCGCGCTGTGGCTCGTGCCGGCGGTTGGACTGCCGGCGCTCGACAAATTTGAGCTAGTGGCACAGGGCTTATACGAGCGGGTGACGCGCCGCGTCGTCACTCCCGCCGGTCCGCGCGTGGAAACGATGCTTTACGTCGCGCCGCGCCCCGACCTCGGACTACCGCAACCCGGTTACCTCGAGCAAGTGCTGGCCGGGGCCAAAGAAAACAGGCTCCCCGCCGCCTACCTCCGACAGCTCGCATTGCTCGCCGGGCCGTAAGTTGTGCGCGCTGCGGCGCATGGAAAAAACCTCGCCAGAATTTAGGTTGCGCCCTTGTTCGGCCCGCCCACTGTCTGATTCGGCCGGGCGCCATGCATGGGCAGGCGCGTGAACTCCGCCAGGGCCGGAAGGCAGCAACGGCAACGACGTCCTACCAGTGCCGTGGAGGGCCCGGCCACTAATATTCTCTCGGTCTCGCCCACGATCGTGCCGGATTCGGGTTGACGGAGGTGCCAGCTAAAACTTCATTCGTTTTTCCCCATGAAAAAACGCTTTCTCGTTCTCGGCACGGCCCTCGCCCTCACCAGCCTCGCCTTTGCGTTTCAGGACAAGGCGCAGAATGTCCTGCTGGCGTGCTTTGGTTGCGACAGTTGCCCCGTTGATCAGAGCTGCGTCACCTGCTGCGATCCGGTCTCCGGCCAGCCGCTCGCGAAAAAATGACCGGGGGTGCACCCAAATTGATGTGTTGAGCCTGCCCCAGGCGGAAAATTTTTGGTCGGTCCGAAACAGAGGCTGGCGTTTTTATTGAGCCCGCCCGAGTCTCCCTCCTTCGCCTTGTCCACGCCCTACCAAGTCATCGCCCGCAAATGGCGCCCACAGACGTTCGCCGACGTTGTCGGTCAGGATCACGTTGTCCGCACACTCCGTAATGCCATCGCGCGTGGCCGTATCGCCCACGCCTACCTGCTGGTCGGCCCACGTGGCACCGGCAAGACCTCACTCGCCCGTATTTTCGCCAAGGCCCTCAACTGCACCGGCGGCCCCTCAGCCGACTTCGACGTCAAGGACCCCGCTTGCCAAGCCATCGCCAACGGCTCGTTCCTCGATGTGATCGAGATTGACGGTGCGTCCAACAACGGCGTGGACCAAGTCCGCGACCTTCGAGATACCGTCCAATATGTCCCCGCGCAGGGGAAATTTAAAGTCTACATCATTGACGAAGTGCACATGCTCTCCGCCCAAGCGTTTAACGCGCTGCTGAAAACCCTCGAGGAACCCCCGCCGCATGTGAAGTTCGTTTTCGCCACGACAGACCCGCAAAAAGTTTTGCCGACGATTATCTCGCGCTGCCAGCGTTTCGACCTCAAGCCCATCAGCGACGGCCTCATCGTCGAGCGCCTGAAAAAAATCTCCGCCGAAGAAAACATACAGGTGACCGACGCCGCCCTCGCCTGTATCGCCCGCATGGCCGATGGAGGTATGCGCGACGCGCAGTCCATCTTCGACCAAATGATCTCGTTTTGCGGCGCGACCATCTCCGAGCCCGACGTGCTCGACGTCTACGGGCTCGTCTCCGCTGAGAAAATCGCCGCACTCGCCGCCGCGCTCGCCGCCGGCGACCACCAAAAGATCGTCGCCCTCGCCGACGAGTGTGATGCCGCCGGCCGTGATCTCGTGCGTCTGCTCGGTGACCTGCAAAGCAGCATCCGAGTCGCGCTCCTTGCCGCCATCGCCCAAGGCGGCCGCAGCACCGCCCTTGGTACCCCACTCACCACCGAGCAGCTTACCCGCATGCTCGATGCCCTGCGTGAGAGCGAGGGCAGTGTGAAACTTGGTCTGACCGAGAAGATAAATTTTGAGGTCGCGTTGCTCAAAGCCGTCGAGGCCAGCCGTGCTCGCGCGATCGACTCGCTCATCAAAGAGCTCGCCGCCCTCGCTGATGAATCCCCGGTCGCTGCAGTCACCGGCGCGGACGACAGCGAAAAAAAAAAGGCTTGATGGCGCGGCTTGAGGCGCGGCTAGCAGGGCAGGAAACAGGAGTCGGACAAAAGCAGGCTGTAACCGGAGAACCGGCGACCGCGCACCATGAGCCGCCCGCCGTGAACTTGTCTACCCCTTCCGACGCGGACGCCCCAATTGGCCCCGGTGCAGATGAGGAGGCTGCCTATCTGGCGACACAAAGCGCGTCCGAAAACGCGCCGGATCTGTCCACCAACCGTGCTGAACCGCCTGCCGACAAAAATCTCCCACCACTCGAAACGCTGCTCGCCCGCATCCCCGCTGAGACCCACGCCGCGCTCGACGAGCTGTTCCGCGCCAAATTCACCGTCGTCCGCCGCGTGCCGGAGAGCGCATTTAAATCCTAACATCAACCCACCTGCTCCACCACCACGGCCGTCGCATTATCGCGGCCGGAGTGGAGCACGGCTTCGTCCACTAGACGCTGCGCGGGCGGTTGTGTGGCGCGTACTGCGACGGGTGAGCGGATGAGCTCTTCGAGCGCGTTGTCGGGCAGTCCATCGGTCACCCCGTCGGTGCAAAGCACGAAGCGGTCTCCCGGTTGCCACGCGACCAGACCGCACTGTGCTTCAACGGTGTCCTGCCCCGCGCCCAACACTTGGTCGAGCAGGTGACGGCGCGGGTGGGAGCGGGCCTGCCACTCGTTGATCTGGCCCGCGCGGCGCAGCCGGCCGACCTCGCTATGGTCGTGGGTAAGTTGCGTGATGCCACCGGCGGCGGGCAGCCGGTAGAGACGACTGTCACCGACATGGGCAAATGACATTTTTCCCGGCGCGAACCACGCGAGCGTAAGGGTCGCACCCATGCCGGCGCATTCGTCGTACGCCTGACCGAGGTGCAGGAGGTCGTGGTGGATCGCAGCGACCAGCTCGCGCAACGCTACCGTCCGTCCGGCGTCCGCACTCCCCACTGTGCGGGAGAAATGGCGCGGCAGCAACCGCGTGATGCGGTCAATCGCGATGCGGCTGGCAAATTCGCCCGACTTTGCCCCGCCCATGCCATCGCTCACGGCGAAGACGAAGTCCCACGCGGCGAGCGAAGCCGCACCCGTTTTGCCGAGGTGGCGGACTTCGCGGGCGTCGAAGGCGAGGCCAAGAAACGTGTCTTCGTTGTTGGGCCGCACGCGGCCACGGTGCGTGAGGCCCGACCAGTGAATGTCAGCCCGTGGCGGGCTGGTGGGGCGGATCGCAGATATTTTCAATCCACTCATGGTTTCAAGGAGACCTCGCCCGCGCCGCCGCCGTCGTCGAGTAGCGTGGCAAACTCGAAATCGATGACGCAAAACCGCCCGTCGCCCACGCGGTAGGTGATATTGCGCAGCTCGCGGTCTTCGTGCCGCACCCCGAATTTTTCTAACTCAGCGAAAATCTCCCGCTGTCGCTCAGAGGAGAGCTGCTCGACGAGCCGACCGCAGTTCGTCGTGACGATTTTCAGCCCGGCCTCGTCGGCCTCCAGTAGACGCGGCACGAAATTGCAGCCACGTGCCTCCATGTGCCGCAGCACCCGCACCTCGTGCTCAAATCGCTCACGCGCCCGGTGCCCCCGAAAGGTCTTGTGGACGCGCCCGTCATAGCCAATGCGGACTTGGGCGCGGACGGTGTCTTTGACCTCGTGCATAAAGCTTTAGGGTAACACCATCCGCTGCGCCGACCGTGCTGGCAAGGGGGGACTTTTGCACCGTCGAAGCTTCTCCGGGCCATGGCTTCGGCGAAGCAGTAGAAAAAATTTTCATCCAAATCCAAGTTTCGGTTGCCTCTGGCACGTCGGGTGCTTTTTTCACCATTCTCAACGCCCGACCGTTGGCCCGCGCCGACGGGTAGGCAATTCTCCAAAAAACCACAACAGTCACACCGACCTAACCCGCCCGCTCCCATGGCCAAATACAAACTGGAATACATCTGGCTCGACGGCTACACGCCGCTTGCCAGCCTCCGCAGCAAGACGCAGATCAAAGAATTTGCCAAGTTTCCGACGCTCGCCGACCTCCCCAACTGGGGCTTCGACGGCAGCTCGACGCAGCAGGCCGAGGGCAAAAGCTCGGACATCGTACTCAAGCCCGTCGCCTCCTTTCCCGACAGCACCCGCAAGAACGGCGTGCTTGTGATGTGCGAGTGCTTCCAACACACGGGTGAACCCAGCCCGTCGAACTCCCGTGCCACCATCCCGGACGATCCGGACACTTGGTTCGGCTTTGAGCAGGAATACTTTTTTTACAAGGACGGCGCACCGCTCGGCTTCCCCAAAGGCGGCTTTCCGATGCCGCAGGGCCCCTATTACACTGGCGTCGGCTACAAAAATGTCGGCTGCGTTGCCCGCGAGATCGTCGAGAAGCACATCGATATCTGTCTCGACGCTGGCATCAACCTCGAGGGCATCAACGCCGAGGTCGCCAAGGGCCAGTGGGAATTCCAAATCTTCGGCAAAGGCTCTAAGAGTGCCGCTGACCAGATGTGGGTTGCCCGCTACATCCTCGCCCGTCTGGCCGAAGGCTACGGCATTGACATCGAGTGGCGTTGTAAGCCCATCCTCGGGCCCTTCAACCAGGCGCTCGACTGGAACGGCTCTGGCATGCACTCGAACTTCTCGACGAAATTCATGCGCGAGAAGGGCGGTAAGGCCTACTTCGAGAAGCTGATGGCCGCGTTTGCCAAAAACTGTGCCGAGCACATCGCCGTCTACGGTCCGGAGAACCACCTCCGCCTTACCGGTCTGCACGAGACACAGTCCATTGACAAATTCAGCTATGGCGTGGCGGACCGCGGCGCATCCGTGCGCGTCCCGCATAGCTTCGTCAACAACGGCTACAAGGGCTACCTCGAGGACCGTCGGCCGAATTCCGCCGCCGATCCGTATCTCGTCGCCGGCCGCATCCTCAAGACGATCCAGAGCGTGCCGACGAAGTAAGCCGCGCGGCTGAAATTCGCTCCATTAAAATTCGACGGCGTCATCCCTCACGGGGTGACGCCGTTTTTGCGCCATTTATCGCATTTTCTGGAGATTGACATCCGGGTGCTTTTACACCCTGAACAACCTATGAACGAGCCGCCCAAAAAATTTCCGGCGTTCCAGAAAAAATCGTGGCTTGGTCTTCTTAAGTTTCTTTACCGGCAGACATCGCCAACGGCGGGGTGCTTCGCGTTAGGTTTCTGCGCTATTTTTGGAGCCCTTTTGTTTAGATTTTTCCCGGTCCAATATTCCGACTCAGAACAGATAACTATGATCATGGTTATTGGGTTTATGCTGCTCGGGGTTGGTTTTCTGCGTATATTTCTCCGGGGGAAGTTTAACAAATAGGCCTGTTGTCAAACCGGGCTACGTCAAATATTTTCGGCGTTCCGCATTGAGCGCACCGCACGGCTCGCGCATCCTTGGGAACATGGGAAAACGGCGCATTATCATCGTGGGCGGCGGGGCGGCGGGGTTTTTCGCGGCCATCGCCGCCGCTGAGTCCAATCCGGCTGCGGAGATCACGCTATTCGAGGCGACGGCGCACCCACTCGCCAAGGTCCGTGTGTCCGGTGGTGGGCGCTGCAATGTTACCAATGGCTGCCAGGAGCCACGCGAGCTGGTCAAAAATTACCCCCGCGGCGGGCGCGAGCTGCTCGGGCCGCTTACGCGGTTTGGGTCACGCGAGACCGTCGCGTGGTTTGCCGCACGCGGCGTGGAGTTAAAGACGGAGGCCGACGGCCGGATGTTTCCCGTGACGGACAACTCGGCGACTATCGTCGCCTGCTTGATGGACGCTGCGCAAAAGGCCGGCGTGAATCTCGTTACCAGCATGGGCGTGCGAAAGGTAGAACACGTGGCGCGCGAGGGCGCTCCCCCAAACTTCTGGCTCACACTGACTGACGGCACTGGCGTGCGTTGCGATCAGCTGCTGCTCGCGACTGGCGGCAACAAATCCTCCATCGGGCTTACCATTGCCGAGTCGCTTGGCCACACGATCGAGCCGCCGGTACCGTCGCTGTTTACGTTTCACTGTGACGACGCGCGGCTCGTCGGACTTTCGGGCGTTTCGGTGGAAAACGCCGCCGTCGCCGTGCGCGGTACGAAGCTCCGCTCGGCTGGTCCGCTGCTCGTAACGCATTGGGGCCTGAGTGGTCCAGCTATTTTGAAACTCTCCGCGTGGGGCGCGCGCGAGCTGCATGCGACCGATTACAAGTTCGCGCTCGCGCTCAACTGGGTCGCGCCGCGCTCGCTCGAGCAGACTCGCGCCGCGCTCGCCGCCGAGCGTACGACCCATGCGAAACGGCAGGTGGCGACGACCAACTCCTTCGGCCTGCCCGCGCGGCTGTGGGAGAGGCTGCTCGCGGCGGCCGGATTCGCGCCCCAAGCGCAATGGGCCGGAGTGGGCAACCCCGCACTTGGCGCGCTGGCCGCACAGCTCGCGGCGGGCGAATTCGTTGTCGTCGGCAAGAGCATGAACAAGGAGGAGTTTGTCACCTGCGGCGGCGTACGGCTGCGCGAGGTGGATTTCGGCACGATGGAGAGTCGCGTGTGCCCCGGTCTGCATTTTGCGGGCGAAATGCTCGACTTGGACGGCGTCACGGGCGGCTTCAACTTTCAGTCCGCATGGACGACCGGCTGGCACGCCGGCCGCGCGATGGCGGGGACAGCTACAAACAGCCTGAGCGGATGAGGCTCACGCTTCGTCCGCAATCACCAATACCGCCGTGGCGTTGTCGCTGCCGCCCCGGACGAGTGCGAGATCGATCATCGCGCGCAATATCTCTGCCGGCTCGCCGGCCCGGCCGAGCAGTTCGGCGAGTTCGGGGTCGGACACCATCCGCGTGACGCCGTCGGTCGCGAAGAGCCAGCGGTCTCCGGCGGCCAGCGCGTGCTCGGTGAGGTCAGTCTCTAGCGGTGTGGGCTGGCCGACGCAGCGCGTGAGCGTGTGGCCGCTCTGTGGGTGTAGCAGGAGGTATTCGCCCGGCATCTGGCGTTTTCGCGCCTCGACTTCGACGGTGTGGTCCTCGGTGACGGACAAGAGTTTTTCCCCGCGCAGTAGGTAGGCGCGCGAATCGCCCACGTGCGCCAGCCGCACCCGCCCGGCGCGAAACAGCCCGCACGACACCGTTGTGCCAATGCCCGTCTCGGGGCTAACCAGCATGCCGAGCCGCTGGACAGCGGCGTTGGCGGATTCCAGTATCGCGCCCAAGTCAGGTTCGCCCTTGGCGTCGCGCACGGCCTGCGTGAGCGTCCGCACTGCGCACTCCGAGGCCTCGGCTCCGCCCGGCAGCCCGCCCACACCGTCCGCCACTCCGAATAGCCCCAGCACTGGCTGGCACAATGGGCAATCTTGATTTTCGAGGCGGACCTTGCCGATATCGGTCAGCGCGGCGGAGCGAAGTTTCATTGTAAGGAGGCCGACGTTGGTGGGCCGCACGGCGCGGTGCAAGCAGTCGCTACAGGAAAGGCTGAAATTTTTCCGCGCGGTCGGCGCGCGTCATCGGTGTGTGTCTCGCGCACGGCAGACAACCGAGAAACTGCCGCCCGTAGGCCTTCTGCGCCACTCGCGAGTCAAGAATCGCCACCACCCCGCGGTCGCGCGCCGTGCGGATGAGCCGGCCAATGCCTTGGCGAAACTTAATCAACGCGTCCGGCAGCGTGAGCTCGTTAAACGGATTGCCGCCGTTTTCCCGGATGCGCTCTGCCCGTGCCTCGAGGATGGGGTGCGTCGGCACCTCGAACGGCAACCGCGTGATGATAACTTGCGAGAGCGCGTCGCCCGGCACGTCAATCCCCGTCCAAAAACTATCCGTGCCAAAGAGCACGCCGTTGCCCGCCGCGCGCAACTGCCGCGCCAGCTCCGTCCGCGACCCATCTCGCCCTTGCATGAGCAACCGCCGTTGCGCCGCTGCGTAGTCTGGCTCCAGTGTCGCCGCCACGGCTTTCATGTCCGCATAACTCGTAAACAGCACCAGTGAGCCACCTGCCGTCCGCCGCGTGCAGAAGCCGATGTAGTCCGCCAGTACGTCGAGCGCAAGCCGTGCCTCCTGCGGCGTCGGTAACGGCACGTCGGTCGCGACGAATACTCGCATGTTTCGCTCAAAATCAAATGGGGACGCCTCAACCGCCGCGCGCGCATCGGCCGCGCCCACGCGCGCTGCAAACGGGGCGATTTCGCCACCCGCTGTAAGCGTCGCGCTCGTTAGTACCACGGCGGTCTCCCGTTGCAGTAAATTTTCTCGCAGCAATGGCGCCACATCAATTGGCGCGGTACGCAACGTCACGATGGTCTGTCGGCGGCCGCCGCGCTCGGCCCAATATACAAAGTGCTTGGCGTTGCTCAGCGCGAGAAACTCCCGCAGCCCGGCCTGGCATCCCTTGATGCGGTCAGCCTGTTGCTGCAGCTCGTCGCGTTCTCGGCCATCTTCAAATGTGTCTGCGCGCTTTTTCAGCGCCGCGTAAAGCGCGCCCAGCGGCTCGTCGAGCCAGGGCTCGGCGCAGCCCGCCTCGCGCACACGCACGATGGCCTGCTTTGTCAGCAGCCTCTCATCCACGAACGCGAAAAACTGTCGCGCTGCTTCCAGCGCATCCTCGACTAGCAGCCGGTCCGCCGCGTCGCCGAATTTCGTCAGCATTCCCTTTTTGTTCTTCGGGTTGAAGAGATGTTTGAGCATCCGCTCCATTCCATAACTACTGAGGTGCAGCCCAAAGTGGTCGGTCGCCACTTCCGGTACCGTGTGCGCTTCATCGAGCACCACAAAGTCGTCCGGTAACAGCACGCCGCGCGACCCCGCCGCTCCGCCCGCGCCTGCGCCCAGCAGCGTGAACAGGAGCGAATGGTTGACGACCACCACTTGTGCGCTTCGCACCCGTGCCCGCGCCCGCTGGTAGAAACATTTTTCCCCGTCGCAATGCTTGCGGGCGCAGCCCGCTGAGTCCGCGCTGACGAGCTCCCACACCTCGGGCGCGGGCGGTGGCGACAACTCGTGCCGCAGTCCCTCGCGGCTCGTTGCGGCCCATGCGGCAACGCGCTGCAGCTCGCTGTGCTCCGGTGTGGCGAACAGCTCGTGCTTGTCGCGCAGGGCCGCCGCCAGCCGCGTCGTGCACAAGTAGTTCGCCTTGCCCACCAGCACCGCCGACTTAAAATTCGTATAAGGCTCGAGCGCTTGGTCTGCACCAAACACGCGGCGGCACAGCGGCAGGTCCGCCTGTTCCAATTGCTCCTGCAGTGCGATGGTGTGGGTCGAGACGACGAGCTGTCGGGACTGATCCACGGCGTGGATGATGCCCGGCAGCAGGTATGCGAGCGATTTGCCCACACCTGTGCCCGCCTCGAACAACAGCGGCTCGTCGTCGCGCAACGCCGCCGCCACCGCGCGTGCCATCTTCTCCTGCTGTGGTCGGTGCTCTAGCTTCAGTGTGTCCGCCAGCACACCGCCCGCCGCAAAGATACGCGCCGTCAGCCGTGGCGCATGCGCAGGCGGCGGTGGTGGGGCGTCGGGAGCCGAGTCGTCGTGCAAGCCAATCATGCCGCGACGATGCTCCGGCTTCGCCGTCACCCGCAACTGGCAAAAATTTACTCAACTGCTCAGCAGCAGGTTTGCGCTCGCGCCAGGGGCGAGGATAATTTTGCCGGGGCTGCGGAGCGTGGCCTGCAAATCGAGGAGCTTGAAGAGCGCTTCGGCGACCTCGGGGTTGCGGCCGATTTCGGCGAGCGACTCACCGATGACTTTTGGACGCACGGCTTGTGCCTCGCCGAGGCGCTGCGCGGCCTGCATGTCGGCGGCGGAATGGATGAGCGCGACCTGATTGTCGCCGGCCTGCTTCATGGCGGCCGTGACCTGACGGAGGCGGTTGACGACCTTGCGGCGGATTTCGGTGATCATGCCGGTGTCGCGGAAGGCGACTTTGCGGATGTAGGTTGAGCCGAGCTGAAAGCCCCACTTGGCCGACGTGGGCGTGACCTCCTCGCGCACCTTGCGCGAGAGCGCGTCGCGGTTTTCCAACAGCACCTCAAGCCGGAGGTTGGAGAGCTGCTTTACCACGGCGGTGGCAACGTTGGCCTTGAGCGAGCCAAATGGGTCGGAATTTTGGAACAGGAAAGCGCCAGGTTCAACCACACAGCCCTCAAACCAAATGCCGACGCCCATGGGGGCGCCTTCCTCGGAGTTGACGAGCTGGTTGCGGAGGTAGGCTTGGAAGATGCGCGTGTTGACCGTGTAAGCCTTGCCAAAGAGCGGCATCAGCAGCACCTGCGGGCCGAAACGCAAAATCGGAAAGAGCAGGCCGGGTTCGTCCACCTGACCGATGACCTTGCCGAAGAGCGTGTAGACAACAACGGTGCGTTCGGGCAACGTGCGCCAGAGTTGGAGCCAGGTGCCAATACCGGCGACGAGCGGCAGCGCGATGAGCGTGAGAATGAGGCCGAGGAAGATGGAAACGGCAAAGGACATGAGGGCGGGTGGCATGGCGGAGAAAGCTCAGAGGTTGACGACGGTTTGCGCGGCCTTCTCGCGGAGCGGAAGGGCGGCGTTGCGGAGATAGGCGTCGAGGGCGGGGCGGCCGCCGGTGGCGTGCATGGCGACGAGCGTACGGCCGAGCTCGGCGAGCGGCGCGGCCTCGGCGGCGGCGCGGTTCTGGGCGATCTGCACCGCCTGCTCGGCGAGCTTGAGCTTCTGGTCGGCGTCGGCGCGCGACTGGCTGATAGCGGCGGCGACTTGGTTTTGCGTGGTGTTGATGGAGGCAAGCGCCTCGTCCACGTCGGCGGGCGGATCAATCGTGGTGATGAGCGCGGCGTCGAGCTCGACGCCGTAACGGGCGGCGGTCTTCCGGCACGAGTCCTCCATGTAGCGGTTGATGCTGGAAAGATTTTTGCGGAGGTCGTTGATCGAAACACCCTCGACCGCGCCCTCATGCGTCTCGCCCTGAAAGGTTGCGATGCGATCGCGTAGCACGGAGATGAAATAGCCGATGACATGAACCTCGGGATGCGAGACGCCGAAGAGAAACGCATAGAGATTGCGCTCGCACGGCCGCCAGCGGATCTGGCCGGCAATGGAAACGTTGAGATTGTCCTTGGTGACAGCCTCGATGGTTTCCTGCCGCACGTCGGGGTCCCACGTGATGTCGGTCGTCTGGATGGTCATGTCCACCTTGCGGAGCACCTGCCACGGCCATTTGAAATACGGGCCGCCCGGCGGGATGACACGGATGCTCGGGTAATGATAGCGCGCCTTCTCCTCGTCGCTGAGCATGGCCCCGAGCTCTGGATCGTCGCTGGCGAAACCGCCCAGCCGTTGTGCGCGGCCAAACGTAGTGAGCACGCCGCGCTGCGTCGGCCCGATGGTGAACACGCCGAAGAGGAGCGCGAGTGCGGCGGCAAGAGCGACGCCAAAAAGAAGGCCGGTAAGGATAGGCATGGTGGACAAGAAAGGATGAGCAAATGGGTCTCACCGGATGAAATCTCCGGCAGCCTGACATGCGGATGAAAACCAGACGCAAGTCTGCACGTCAACCTTAGCGCAGGTGGAAATCGGCGCGACGTTTCCAACTGGCTGTGGCGTGACGACGGGAACGGCCGCATCCGGCGCGCCAGATTTCGGATATGTTGCGTCGCCAGCGGCACACAAATTCGCCCCAGCTCCGAGGAAACCCTCACTCCGGTTGCAATGACGAGCTTTGCATGGGGTCGGCCAACTTGAATTTCGTGAAGATCAGAATCGAAAACGCACGCCCGTCGAGATCAACCAGCGTGGCTCAAGCTGGAGCCCGTTGATGCGTTGATAGACCGGTACCTGTACGAAGGCAAACGCGCTCGCCCACGCGCCAAGATCGGCGGTCACACCAGGGCTGAGATAGACGAACGTGCCGCCGCTGTTAGCGGCATCGCTGTTGACGCCGGCCTCCCGGCCTTCCCAGCGGGCATTGACCTGCAACTGCGGCGTCAGCCAACCCGAGGTGAGGCGGCGCACGCCCAGATTGACCCCAAGACTAGAAGAAGGGCGGAAGCTGTCGCGCGAATCGAGCGGTTGCGTGAGCTGGGCCTGCGCAAACCAGCCCCAGTAGGGGCCAGGGCGCATGAAGCCGGTGACGCTGGCGAGCAAGTCGGTCGTGCCGGTGCCGAGCTGCAAGCCCCGGTCAAGCGGGGTGCCAGCCTGAGGACCGCTGGCGAAGTTTTGGTCAAAGCGACCAGTGGGCAGCTTCAGGCCGAGCTGGAAAGTCACGCCGCGCGTGTGGCCGGGCGACATGAGCTCATAACGCGCGTTAACGCGCACATCGCCGACTCCGCTGGCCTGTGAGGTGGACGCGGCCGTATCCCCATCCACGATGGAGCTGTGGCTGCGGTTGGCGAACGGCACCGACAACGACCAGCCCCATCCGTGGCCGCTGCTGTAGTCGAGGTCGAGCGTGGTGTTGCGGCTGATGGTGCTAAGCTGGATCTCGTCGGCATTGGGCAAGGTGAGTAGGCCGGTGGCCACACTGTGCGCGCCGGTGCGGAGGTTGTTTTGGTCAATGTATTCGAAGCGCAACGTGGCGAGCCAACCGGCGGTGTCGCTGAAACTTTGATCAGCCCAGTCGGAGCTGAGCGAGCAACCGCAGATCGAGCAGGCTAAGCCCGCGGCGGGCAAAAGCGCGAGCGCGCCGAGAAAGGCCAGTAGCGGACGGCGAAGATAAAAAAGGGAGGAGTGGATCTGCAGAAATATGTTCATGGTGTGGGTGGTTGGGCTGGGACGTATAGGTGGCGGGATGATCAGATGGCGGGTCAGGGGGAAACAGAAGGGTTGAACTGGACGTTTTCTAGCCGCCAAGAGTCGCCGTCGTGCACCAATTGGGCGGTAAGACGGGCATTCTTCGTGGCGGCTTGGAGCGCGGTGGCATCGACGGAAAATTCCATCGTCATCGCGCCCATCAGCCCGGTGATGGGCTCATGGGCGATTAGCAGGGCGTTTCGTTCGGGGACAACGGCAACGACCCGACCGGTGAGAGGGTAACGGCCAGAGATGGCCGCTGTTTCGTGAGCAGCGGGTTCGTGGCAACCCGGCAACGGGCCGAGCAGCAGCAAGCCAAGGACATAACGCAGAGGTTTCATGGGTAGAATCAAACAGACGGTGGTGAGGAAATTTTGCGCACAAGTATGCGCAAGTGGATGGGCCGAAGCCGCGCCGAAATCGGCACGGATGACGTGCAGTGGGGTCGCCGCACCTGCACGAAATTTCAGTCAGTGGGCAGGCGGACGAGGAAGGGCTGCTCAAACCACGCGTGGCGGCGGGAGCGGGGGTGCGGCGCGTGACGCGCCCGGCACTACAATGTCGCCCAGTGGCCAACGGGATAGGTTGGGTGCGGCGATGACTAACACCGGGGCCGGTTGGAAAACGAGGATGATCTTGCCCAGCAACTTCAGGTCGGGCGTGGCGGGGCTGTCCAGTTGCTGTTTTGCCGCGCTCACCGTGTTGCAGATAGCGCACTCGTTGTCTGGCGTGAAAGTGAGGCGCACCGCTTCAAGCAACGGCATCGTGCGCGAATAACTAACAATCATCCGACCCCAAGCAAAAGTCTGCACCAAATCCCACTGACTGCCTGTGGCGAGAAGCCAGGCAAGTAGGACACAGAAAATTTGGGACCTCCTCCACATGCGGTCCGGAGGCTATGAACTGGTCGCACAAGCGACAAGCGCTTAGTGGGGAGAAGAAGCCGTCGTAATGGCTGACAAAAGCACTTTGTCTCGATCAGGCGGAACCAGCCAGGCGTGTATTTATGCCAGACGGTGAGCGGCAACAGCGCCAATGATTGCACGGAGCGTTGAACCCTTTCATCATGCAGCGCATGCTGAGGAACGGGTTGCTCCCGTTAGGCAAAGCCATATTCTCGTCGCCATGTCACCATCATGGGTTGAGACCTTGGCCGAGTTTCTGCGCTCCGCGCCAGGCGTGGAGGCGGTGCGCCTTGATCCGGTAGCGCGCAAAGTCGCGTTCGCCACGCTCGGCTCCGTGGACGAGGCCGCGCTGCGGCACCAACTCGCCGCCACCATTGCAGCCATCGAGGCCCAGTTGGGCGCGTCGGCCGCCGCCCCGGCCGGCTTCACGCTCCGCCACGATCATGGTGTGACCGAGCTCGCTGGAGAAACGTGCGCGACCGCACCGAAATTTTGGAAGTGGCGCGAGTTCACTTGGCCGGAACACGAGACGGCCGCTGCGCCGACCGAGCCGGAGTGGAAACAGCTCGCATTGCTCGCCACCGTCTGTGGGGTGGCGGGATTAGCGGGCTGGCTCGCTGCATCGTTTTCCCTACTTCCGGCGTCCGCCTCCTTACTCCTCTACAGCGTCGCCCTGTTGGCGGGCGGCTGGGATGCGGCGAAGGACACGTGGGAAAATCTCCGCGCACGGAAACTCGACATCCATTTTCTGATGCTCGCCGTCGCCGTCGGCGCGGTGTGCGTTGGCGCGTGGGGCGAGGCCGTGCTGCTGCTGTTTTTGTTTTCGTCCTCGGGTGCAATGGAGGAGTTTGCACTCGATCGCACGCACCGCGAAGTGAGCGCGCTGCTCAAGTCCGCGCCGAAATTCGCCACCCTCATGCTCGCCGACGGCGGCGAGCGCGAGGTGGCGGTCGAGGAGCTGAAGCTTGGCGACCGCGTGCTCGTGCGGCCGGGCGGGGCGTTTTCTGCTGACGGGCAGATCGTGAAGGGCAAGAGCGCCAGCGACGAGGCCGCGCTGACGGGCGAGGCGGTGCCGGTCGAGAAGGGGGTGGGCGATCCGGTGTACAGCGGTACCATCAACCTGTGGGGCGCGGTCGAGTTCGAGGTGAAACGGTTGCCCGGCGAGAGCACGTTGCAAAAAATCATTCGCCTCATCCAGACCGCACAAAAACTGCGGGCGCCGAGCGAGCGGTTCACCGACAAGTTTGGCGGCGGCTATACTTTGGCCGTGCTTGCCGGGTGTGCGGTGATGTTTTTGGTGTGGTGGCTGGGCTTCCGGCTGCCGGCGTTTGCCAACGCGGGCGGACAGACTTCGGCGTTTTACCGCACAATGACGCTGCTCGTCGTCACCAGCCCGTGCGCGTTGGTGCTCTCGATCCCGTCGGCCATTCTCGCGGCCATCGCGTGGGGCGCGCGGCGTGGCGTACTGTTTCGGGGGGGCGCGGCGATTGAAAAGCTGGCCGACATCGGCGTAGTCGCACTCGACAAGACTGGTACGCTCACGACCGGAGAGCTGGCGGTCGTCGGCTATGAGAGCTTTCCGCCCGGCCGCGAGTCCGAGGTCATGGCGCTGGCGTATGCGCTGGAGGCGAAGTCGCAGCATCCGCTCGCGCGCGCCATCGTGCGCGATGCGCAGGCGCGTGGGGTGAGGACCACGGAGGTCGGAGAATTTCAATCGCTGACCGGCCAGGGGGTGCGCGGACGGGTGGGGGAGGCGCAGGTATTGCTCGGACGTCGCGAGCTGCTCGAGCAGGGTCCGCTTGCTGCGTGGGCGAAAGTGCTGCCGCCCGCGCCGGCGGAGCTTGCTGAGGTGTGGGTCATCGGCGGCGACATGGTCGGGCGCGTGCTATTGCGCGACGAGATCCGCAGCGCGTCGCGCGACGTGCTCGCGGCGCTCAAGCAAGCCGGCATTCGTACGGTGATGTTGACTGGCGACCGACGGCAGACCGCCGATTCGGTCGCGCGCGAGCTTGGACTCGACGAAGTCCGCGCCGGGCTTTCGCCCGAGCAGAAGGTCGCGGCGATTCAGGAACTGCGGGCGTCAGGCAAGAAAGTGGCGATGATGGGCGACGGCGTCAACGACGCGCCCTGCCTCGCCGCCGCCGATGTGAGCGTGGCGATGGGCGCGCGCGGCAGCGACGCGGCGCTCGAGCAGGCGGAGGTCATCCTGATGCACGACCGCATCGAAAATTTTCTCGCCGCGCTGACCTTGAGCCGCCGGGCCAAGGCGATCATCCGCCAAAATCTCGCCATCTCGCTCGGCGTGGTGGTACTGATGGCGGTGGCGGCGATCTTCGGTATTGTGCCGCTGGCCGTCGGCGTCGCGGCCCACGAGGGCAGCACAGTGGTCGTGTGCCTGAACTCGCTGCGGCTACTGTTTGGGAAGAACGCATGAGCGCCCCAGCCAAGTTCACTCGCGCCCTCGTCCGCCTGCCGGACGACAATTTTGCGGATGGGCTCACCGCCTCGTGTCTAGGGCCACCGAATGTCGCACAGGCGCGGGCGCAACATGCGAACTATGTGTGGGCGTTGGAGGCCTGCGGGCTCACCGTCACGCGCCTAGAGCCCGACTCGCGGCATCCCGACGGAACGTTTGTCGAGGACACGGCACTTGTGACGACGCGTGGCGTGTTGCTCACGCGACCCGGCGCGGAAAGCCGACGCGGCGAAGTCGCGGCGATCGCGCATGCGCTGGAGGAATGTTTTCCGGCGGCAGAGACGGAAACCATCCACGCCCCCGGCACGCTTGACGCCGGTGATGTAGGCGAGGCTGACGGGCATTTCTTCATCGGCATCTCAGCCCGCACGAATGTCGCGGGTGCACAGCAGCTCGCCCTGTGGCTCGCAGCGCGTGGCTTCACATCGACCACGGTGGATATTCGTGCGCTGCCCGGCCTGCTACACTTAAAGAGCGGCTTCGCGCACCTCGGCGGCCGACAGTTGGCTGCGGTGGGGGCGCTGGCCGCGCATCCGGCGCTGCACGGTTGGGACGTACTGCTCGTCCCACCCGGAGAGGACTACGCTGCGAACTGCGTGCGCGTGAACGATGTTGTGCTCGTGCCAGCCGGATTTCCGCAAACCTCCGCACTGCTCCGCGCCGCCGGGTTGCGCGTGGTGGAGCTGGATGTTTCCGAGTTTAGGAAGATGGACGGCGGGCTGAGCTGCCTGTCGTTGCGGTGGTGAGTACAGGGCTGTGCCGACCGGGCGTGAGCGGCAGCGTCACATGGCGGATCAACCGCCGGATCTTCTCCCCGCCGCCGGCTTGGCTGCGAAACGCATGCCAAAATCAACGTTAGTGGCGGCCTGGAGTAGGGCGTTCACCACGCCGTCCAAATAGCCGCCGGCATCACCGGGAATTTTTTGCAATTCCTTCAAGGCGGGGGTGAGGGCATTGAGCGTGTCTCGCATGTTCCGCTGTCCTTGGGCGGCTGGATTTTGAATGAGTTTGCGAATGGTATCTAGCTTGGGGGAAACGGCTAGGGCGTCATCGTTGGCCTCAGGATTGAAGTAAAAATAACCCATGGCTTTCGCGATCTGCGCTTGGGCTTGCTCCAAGTCGGTCAGGCCTTTTTCCACAAAACCACCGTGGGTCGCGACGGTGGCGCTCTTGAGCGCCTCTTGCGCCCGGTCCACCGCAAACCGGACCGCAAATAGCCGGTCCAAGCCGGCGTTGTTTTTTGCGGCCGGAGCAGCTTTGGTGGAGTTGTTGTATTCCACCACAAATCCAACGACGCTTTTCGCGTCGCCAGGGCAGTCGTTCCAGAGCGGCTGCCGCTCCCCTTGCTTTAGGGTCGAGAAAAATTGGAGGCGATCTTCAATGGAGTCTTTGTTACCGGGTTGGTTGGGGGCCCATTTAGTGTAACCAAACGTCTCGCCGTTGTCCACCCAGTGCCAACCCACCTCAGGGGATTTGATCCCGCCAAGATAAGGGCCTCCCCCGTAGCGAGAGTTGGCCACCCAGTATTTCGGAGAGTCTATCAGTTTAAAAACGAACTTATTTTCCTCCTCGGAGGCGATAGTGGCCAGATAACCTCCATGGGTTACGGCCCAAGCTTGGGCGGACTTCCAGTCTGTGCCCGCCGGAGCCGCGATGGCCTGATAGTAGTGATCATTGCCGCCTTGGTCCTCTTTCCATTGGGTCAGTGGACCGGCTAACATCAAAGGGCCAGTGGATTTGGCTGGCGCGGTGGTCTCCGCCGCGACACAGGAGCAGGCCAGTAATGCGGCTACACCAAGTGACAGGTTAGAGGCACTCGTAATAAAAGGTCTCAGCATGGTGGGACGGGGTTGGCTGAACCAACCCCGTCCTGCAGTTGACGCAATCCCAAACGGGCGACCAAGAGCCGTAGCCGGCGGCGAATGGCTTGGGCCACTCTCCGCATCGCTCAGCTCGCGGAAATGATGACCGGTGGTGGGGTGCGACAAACCTTGACCGGGTGGGCTGGGTGTAAATCCGCCTATTTTTTGGTGGGGAAATCGTCGAAGTAATTGGCGCTGGCAATGATGTCGGTCGCCGTTTTTTGAATCGCTTGGAGAATCGGCAAGCGGTGCCCACCAGCGTTTCCGGGGAGCTTTTGTAGTTCATCGAGGGCCGTCTTTAAATCATTCATCGCCCAGATCGGGCGCTTTTGGTTTTTGTCAATCGGCCGGTTTAGCAATGTGCGGGTGGATTCAAACAATGCTGGGACAGTCACGGGCAGTTGGGCATCGGTGGGATGTTGAAGAAGATAGCTCATACCAAGGGCGATTTCCGCCACGGTTGCCTGGATATCGTCCAGAGTCTTTTGGCGAAAGCTCCCATGATTGTCGGTGGACTGTTGAATTTCTCCTTGGGCCTCAAACAAGGAAAAGCGCACGGCAAAAAGTTGGTCTAGCGCGGGATTGGCTGGCGTTTCCGGTGCAGCTTTGGCGGGGCTGGCGAATTCCACCACAAACCCATATTGCTTGCTGGTGGCAGAAAGATCGTCCCAGACCGCTTGCCGCTTGGCGCTTTTGCCATCCGAAAAAAAATGCAGTCGCTTTTCATCCTCCGGATTGTCGGGTTGACTAGGAGCCCAGTTGGTGAAGGCGAAACCGCCTTCATTGTTGGCCCACTGCCATCCCGGCTTCTTGGCTGTAAAGGCTCCGCCCAAAAAAGGCCCCGTGCCAAAGGGACCGCCAACGCCCCAGTATTTCAGGGAGTCAATGAGCTCAAAGACGAATTTGTTTTCTCCCTCCGAGGCAATGGTGGCTAGATAGCCCCCGTGGGCGACCGCCCAGGCTTGGGCGTCTTTCCATAGGATACCGTCGGTGGCGGCGACCGCCTGATAATAGTGGTCGTTGCTGCCAGGTGTTCCCTTCCATTGCTTCACTGCGGCCGGCAATAATTCCGCGCTGGCGGTCGGAACCAGCATCCACGCGCCTAATATGTGTGCTACCATCAAACAGAGCCACGATACGGAGGGGGCGGATTGAGGCCGGGACATAGGCATGCGAGAAAAGAGGGGCCGACATTCTGAGGCTCAAAATGGGACGCTGGGCAACTTGAATTTGCCGTGGCTACCGCTAGCTTTCCTTACCTGACGAGCTGGCTGTTGGTCACTCCCCGATCCAGACTTGGTCGCCCGCTCGCACTTCATCGTAGAGCTCGATGATGTCGAGGTTGCGGAGTAGCACGCAGCCCGCACTAACAGGTTGGCCGATCTTGTCCTCATGGTTCGTGCCGTGAAGGTAAATGTAGCGGCTGTGGGTATCCACCTCGCCGCCCTGGTTTACGCCGGGCTCGAGGCCGCGCAGCCAAAGTATGCGGGTGGTGATGAGGTTGGGCTGGTTCTCCTCGTCGCTTAACTCGCGGAAATGATGGCCGGTCGAGACGCGGCCTTTGAACACCATGCCGGGCGGTTGGCCCGCTCCGATCCGTTCGGCGATCTCGTGTAGGCCGCGCGGCGTGCCGAGGGAGTTTTTCACGTTGGACGGTGGGCGCAGCGAGGTGGAGACAGTGTAGGCGTGTGCGAGGGTGCCGGCGCGGAAGAACTGGAGAGTCTGCGCACCGAGGCGCACGACGAGCAGGCGCTCGGCGGGCTTGATTCCGAGGCGGGTGCAGGTTTGAGTGACCGTTTCCAAAGGAGAATCCATCGTGAATAAAAACAATTATGTTGTCGGCATCGTCGGGGCCACGGGCGCCGTCGGTCAAGAGCTGGTGCGGCTGATGCATGAGCGCAACTTCCCGCTGCGCGAGCTGCGGCTCTTTGCTTCGGCGCGCTCGGCCGGCAAGGTCGTGGAGCGCCTTGGGCGACGGTTCACCATCGCGGAGGCAAAGCCGGGTGCGTTTGCCGGTGTGGACCTCGCGTTCTTCGCCGCCGGTGGCCCGGTGACGCGTGCCCTCGCCGCCGACGCAGTGGCGGCCGGCTGCCTCGTCATTGACAAGAGCTCGGCGCTGCGGATGGACCCGCAGGTGCCGCTCGTGATTCCAGAGATCAACCCAGAGCAGTTGCGCACGCACCAGGGTATTATTGCCAACCCGAACTGTTCGACTGCCGTTATGCTCATGGGTCTGTGGCCATTGCATCAGAGGTTCGGCGTAAAGCGCGTCATCATCTCGACCTACCAGTCGGTGTCTGGTACGGGGGCGGAGGCGGTGCGCGAGCTGGAGGAGCAGGTGCAGGCGCACGCCACCGGTCGGCCGGTCACGCACAAGATTTATCCCTATCAGATAGCGTTCAACTGTATCCCGCAAGTGGACAGCTTTGACGCCACCGGCTACACCGGCGAGGAGACGAAGATGGCGCAGGAGAGCCGCAAGATCATGGGTCTACCTAGCCTCAAAGTGTCCGCGACTTGCGTACGCGTGCCGGTTGTGCGTGCGCACTCGATTTCCGTCAGCGCGGAGTTCGAGCGGCCGGTGAACCTCGCCGAGGCGCGAGCGGCTGTGGCAGCGTTTTCAGGCGCAGAGCTGGTGGACGAACCGGCGGCGCGGAAGTATCCTACCCCGCTGGATTTCGCCGAGCAGGTGAAGTGCGGCGTGGGCCGGCTACGCGTAGACAGCGCGTTTGAGAACGGCCTGTCGTTCTGGGTGAGTGGCGATAACCTCTGGAAAGGCGCCGCACTTAACGCGATACAGAACGCCGAGCTGATGATCCGCGAGGGGTGGCTGAAGGCGAAAATCAATTAAACTCCAGCCATCTGGGAGCGCGGAAACGATGCTCAAGGAAGTTCCGCGGCTGGTGATAGCCTATGGGGCATCGCCGCCCAGCCGCTTGGCCGTGCCCCGGCCCGAGAGGGCTTTAACCACGGCTTACGCTGTCCTTGAACCCTCACTAACCGAGCTCATTTCCCGCCCATGTTGCCCGACGCCCAAACCTAGGCGACCTCCTCCCAAACGAGGGTCACTTTAGCCGCCGCTTGTTCTTTTCGTGCCTTTTTTCTATTTTTATGGCCATTAAACCCATGCCCAAAAGATCCGACGATGGCGCGGAGGAAAAGCCGAAGAAACTCGCGTCCTACACCGCGAAGCTCGACGACGGGCAGATGGCCAAGCTTCGCGCCATCTGCGAGGAGCGCGGCTGGATGCCGTTCGAGGTCGCCTATGCGCGCTTCGCGTTCAAGGCTGACCACGCCAAGGTCAACGTCACCGCCTATGAGAGCGGCAAGGTCGTCGTCGCCGGCAAGGGCACCGAGGAGTTTGTCACCATGACGCTCGAGCCCGACGTGATTGGCGTCGCGCGGCTCGGCTATGACGAGGTACTGCACCCCGACTGGTTCGAAGCGCACGCGGGTCTCGATGAGAGCGGCAAGGGGGACTTCTTCGGTCCGGTCGTCGCCGCAACCGTCATCGCGCAAAAATCTATGATTGTGGCGTGGCGCGTGGCCGGGGTGCAGGATTCGAAGAAAATCGCCGAGAGCCAGATCATCAAATTGGACAAGCTCATCCGCGCGACGCACGGCGTGGTGGTGAAAACGTGCTGCTGCGGGATGCCGAAATACAACGAGCTGATGTCGCGCCCAGGCGCGAATCTCAACCGCCTGCTCGCGTGGCAGCACGCCACGGCGCTGGAGCAGGCGCTCGCCGAGAAGCGCGTGCCGTGGGGTCTGCTTGACCAGTTCACTAAACAGCCGCTCGTGCAACGCGAGTTGGCGAGGAAAGGGGTGAAAGAATTCGACCTACGGATGCGCACCCATGCCGAGGAAGACCCCGTGGTCGCGGCGGCATCGATCGTGGCGCGGGCGGAGTTTGTCCGGCAAATGCACACGCTCTCCAAAAAATTCGGCGCGAAGCTCCAGAAAGGCGCCGGCCCGCTGGTGAAGCAGCAGGCGCACGAGATAATCCAGAAATTTGGCGCGCGAACACTGGGCGATTATGCGAAGCTGCATTTCCGCACCGCCTATGAGGTCGTGCAGGCGGCCGGCAAGCTCGACGAACTGCCTTTGCCCAAGCCGCAGGAGAAAACCGGGTGGCAGTGAGTTTTCAACAACGGCGGGGATTCGCCGCAATCTTGAGGATGAGCGCATAGGGGGCGTAGCGGAATTCAGCCTTGACTCAGACGCGGGGGTTTGGGCTTCTGTCCAGCTACAAAACTTCCGTCCCTCATGGCCAACACCAAATCCGCAATCAAAGCCGCCCGCAAAGCGGTTCGCCTCACCACCCGCAACAAGGGCGTTAAAACTCGCCTGAAGTCGTTGCACAAGAAATTCGAGGCCGCCGTCACCGCGAAGGATGCGGCTGCCGCCAAGACAGCCGGTCGGGCCTACGCCTCTGCGATGGGCAAAGCCGTGAAGTCCGGCGTCGTCCACAAAAACGCCGCCAGCCGCGCCACGGCGCATGTCGCCAAGGCGGTCTTCGCGAAGTAACTGCGCCGCATTGCCGCGTCGCCTACCTTTCGCCCCGTGTGCTCGTCTGAGCCGCGGGGTTTTTATTTTGCAGC
The DNA here is from genome assembly GCA_903872425.1 of uncultured Opitutia bacterium. Taxonomy (GTDB): domain Bacteria; phylum Verrucomicrobiota; class Verrucomicrobiia; order Opitutales; family Opitutaceae; genus CAIYUN01. Next base: position 40,560 of record CAIQKQ010000168.1, read on the forward strand.
ACCGCGACCCAAAGAGGGCGGCGAAAACATTTTGTTCGCGGAGTGCGGTGTGCCGCTGTGCCTCGAACTTCTGGGCGTGGGCTTTCGTTGGTTTTATCCGTGTTGATTTGGGGAATCCGTGGTAACGAGTTCTGCCATGCCGCCCCGTTGCCATCTCATCCCGTGGAACCGCCCGTTGCTGCCGCAGGCGGTGACGTGGCTTGCGGCGGGTTGGCCAGGCGACAGGCCGCTTGATCTGGCGAAACAGCTTATCGTCGTACCGACAAGGCAAGCTGGTCGACGGCTGCGCGAGGCACTGGCGGCGTACGCGGCGCAACACGGGCAGGCGGTGTTTCCGCCACGCGTCGTGACGCCCGAGACCTTGGTCACGCTCGGTGCTCCAGCCGATGGGAGCGCCACCCACTCTGAATCGCGGTTGGCGTGGGCCGAGGTGTTACGCGCGGCGCGGCCCGAGGATTTTCGCGCGGTGTTTCCCCGGGACCCGCCGGCGCGCGACTTCGCGTGGGCCCGTCGGCTGGCCGACCAACTCATGCGCTTGCAAGCGACGCTGGCCGAGACCGCGTTCCGCATCGGCGACGTGCCACGGGGCGCGGGAGGGGATTTTCCCGAGACCGAGCGTTGGGTGCAGCTGGCGGAGCTCGAGCGGCGCTACGACGCCGCTTTGGCGCGGCGTGGTCGGTGCGATGCACAGGCTGCCAAGATCGCGTGGGCGGGCAGGGAGAAGCCGTGGCCTGTGGGAGTCGAAAAAATCACCATACTCGCCACGCCCGATCCACTACCGCTGGCCGTGCGCGTGTTGGAACAACTTGCGGTTCGCGGGTCGGTCGAGGTCGTGATGTTTGGCGATGACGAAAAAATGTTCGACCAATGGGGCCGGCCGCCGCCCGATGCGTGGGCGCGACGCGATTGGGGTAGGCTGGATTTTGAGCAACGCGTCCACCTCTGCGCCAGCCCGTCGGAACAGGCCGGGCACATCGTTGCGCTGGCCAAAAAATATGCGACCCCCGAGGGTGTGCTAGCTCTGGGAGTGGGCGATGGCGAAGTGCTCGCGCCGCTGGAAGGTGCACTGTCGCGCGCGGGCGTGGCGGCGTTCAATCCGGCGGGCCAGCTGCGCCAGCGCGATGCGCTGTATGCGCTGTTGGTGGCGCTCGCGGATTTTGCGCGCGAGGATAGTCTGGCGCACGCGACGGCGTTGGCGCGCTGTCCGGACGTGCTCGCATGGATCGAGATCCGCGCGAGGGGGGGGGATTTTTCACCGGCGCGAGTCCTGGTGGAGCTAGACGTGCTGCACGCGCGGCATCTGCCACCGACGCTGTCGGCGGCCCAGGGGCAATGCACAAAGCATGATGGCGAGTCCGCGGGAAAATTTCCCGCCGCGGGATTTGCGCTCGACGCGTTGGCCGGACTGCGGGTGACGCTCACCCATGGCGAGTTTCCCGCCAATGCGGCCGCCGCGCTGGCGGAGATTTTCGCCGGCCAGCGAATTGAGACGGACGCGCCGCTGGCGGAGTCCGCGGCGGCTTGGCGTGAGACGTTACGCGAGACGGGGGAGGCGCTGGAAAAATTTCCAGGGGTAACCCGCGCCGAAGGCTGGGAGTTGGCGCTGGAGGCGTTCGCGGCGGCGACGCACGCAGACGAGAAACCGGCGGGCGCGCTGGAGCTGAACGGCTGGCTCGAGCTACTATGGGAGGACGCGCCGCATCTGGTTGTCGCCGGGCTGAATGACGGTAGCGTGCCGGACGCGGTGGTGGGTGAGATGTTTTTGCCGGAAGCGTTGCGCGGCCGGCTCGGGTTGAAGACGAATGCGATGCGCTTCGCCCGCGACGCATATCTACTGGCGGCGCTGACGGCGTGGCGTGGCGGCGGTGCGGGTCGGCTCGATGTGCTCGTGGGCAAGGCGTCGGCGGCCGGCGATCCGCTGCGACCGTCGCGCCTGCTGTTGCAGTGCGCGGACGAAGCGCTGCCGGCGCGCGTGAAATTTCTGTTCCGAGAGATCGAGGTGGCGCAGGCGAGTTTGCCGTGGGCGCGAGCGTGGCGATTGCGGCCGAAGCGGATCGCGCCGCCGGAGAAAATTTCTGTCACAGCGCTGCGCGACTGGCTGGCCTGTCCGTTTCGGTTTTATTTGAAACATGTGTTGCGGATGGAGCATGTGGCGCCGGAGAAAGCGGAACTGGACGCGATGGACTTCGGCACTTTGTTGCATGCGGCCTTGCAGGCGATGGGCGAGGACGAGGCGCTGCGTGATTGCACGGACGAGGCGACATTGCGCACCGGGCTGTTGGCGGTATTTGAACGGCGGGCACGGGCGCAGTTCGGCAGCGAGCTGCCGCTGCCGCTCGTCGTGCAGCTCGCGTCGGCGCGGCAGCGGCTCGCAGCGTCGGCGCGGGTGCAGGCGCGCGAGCGCGCGGCCGGCTGGCGGATCGAGCGGGTGGAGTGGAAATTTGAGTGTGTACTGGGTCGGATCGCCGTGCGCGGGAAGATTGACCGTATTGACCGGCACGTGGTTACTGGTGCGCGGCGGGTACTGGATTACAAAACAAGCGACACGGCGTCATCGCCCGAACACGCGCACCTTGGGCCAATCAGCGATGCAGTCCGGCCGCCGTGGACGCGGGTGACCGTTAGCGGTCGCGAGCGCGCATGGCTTGATTTGCAATTACCGCTTTACCGGCGGGCGGTGACGGCGGAGTTTGGTATGGAGGTGGCGTGCGGTTATTTTAACCTACCGAAAGCAGCCGGCGAGACGGCGGTAGTGCTGTGGGATGGGTTAAATGCGTCGATGCAGTCGGCGGCGGAGGAGTGTGCAAAACAAGCGGCGTGCGCCATTGCGGCGGGGGAATTCTGGCCGCCCGTGGAGTCGGGCGGACGCGATGAGGGTGAATGGGCGGAGCTATTTCACCACGGGGCGGCCGCGAGTGTGGAGTGGCCGGAGCCAGCAAGCAGCGGTATGGAGACGGAAAGCCAAAAGGTTGAGGGGGGCGGACCATGAAACAAATCGGCCATGTCATGATTTTGGCGTCAGCGGGCTCGGGAAAGACCTACGCGCTGACGAACCGATACATCGCGCTACTGGCTGGCGGCGCGGCGCCAGAGCGGATCGTCGCGCTGACGTTCACCCGCAAGGCGGCAGGGGAGTTTTTTGACGAGATTCTAAAAAAACTCGCTGACGCGGCGGCGGACCCGGGTGCGGCGGAAAAGTTAGCGCGGCAGATCAGCGGGAGAGACGAGGCGGAGGACAAACAGCGCGCCGTGCCCCACTCTGGCACGCCCGGACCAGCGGATTTTATGCGGCTGCTTCGGGCAGTGGTCGACGCGATGCCGCGGCTGGGCCTCGGCACGCTCGACAGCTTTTTTGCACGCGTGGTGCGAAATTTTCCGCTGGAACTCGGACTTGGCGGTGAGTTTGCGCTGCTGGAGGGTGCGGCGGCGCAGGTGGCGCGGCGGCGCACCCTAGCGCGGCTGTTCACGGCGACGGCCGGCGGGCCGGGCGCGGCGCAGCGGGAGTTTATCGAGGCGTTCAAGCGGGCGACGTTTGGTGCGGAAGAGAAACAATTGACGGGGAAACTTGACGCGTTTCTCGACGCGCACGCGGAGACGTTTCTCGATGCGCCGCGCGCGGAGTGTTGGGGCGAGGCGCGGCGCATCTGGCCTGACGGCAACGCGTGGCTCGCGGCGGTCGGTCGCCGCGAGGCTGCCGCGCAGGCGCTGCACGCGGCGTTGCCGTGGGAGACGCTCGGCGACAAGCCGCGCGCGCGGCTGGAGAATTTTTTTGTCGCGCTGCCGGAGTGGTCGCCGGGCGCGCCCCTGCCGCCGCCGGTCGAGTATCTGGTGGGGAACGCGTTTAAGGTCTGGGATGAATTGCGCGCGGGCCGGGCCGACCTGACGCTCGAAAGAAAAAAAGTGTCGCTCGCGCCGCCAGCCTGCGCGGCGCTCATCACGCTGGTGTCGGCCATCGCTGGCGCGGAGCTGGCGAGGCGGCTGGAGATGACGCGGGGGATTTACGACGTGGTGCAGGGATATGAGGCAGTCTATCACGACGCAGTGCGGCGCTGCGGGCGGCTGACGTTTGCAGACGTCACGCGGCTCCTACAGCCGGTCGCGCTCGCGTGTGACACAGGAGAAGAGCCAAAGGCAAAGGGCGCAGGAGAGGAGGGTGGGCGGCTGCTGATTGATTGGCGGCTCGACGCGCAATTCGATCACTGGCTGCTCGACGAATTTCAAGACACGAGCTTCGCGCAGTGGAGCGTGCTGCGGAACCTGATTGACGAGGCGGTGCAGGACGCGGAGGGACGGCGCACCTTTTTCTATGTGGGCGACGTGAAGCAGGCGATCTTCGCCTGGCGTGAGGGAGACGCGCGGCTGTTCCGGGAAATTTTCAACCACTACAACGCTGCAGCGCCCGAGGCGATCGCCGAGGAGCATCTCACGAGTTCGTGGCGGTCGGGGCCAGCTGTGATCGCGATGGTCAACCGCGTGCTCGGCGACGAGGCGGCACTGCGCAGACTGCTGCCGCTGGCGGTTGCGGCGCGCTGGTCGCACGAATGGCGAGCGCACACGAGTGCGCGGGTACAGCTCGGCGGCTACGCGGAGCTGCGGCACGCGGACGACGAGGAGGGACGGTTTGCTGCGACATTGAATATATTGCGTGAGACAGAGCCGCGAGCGCGCGGACTGACAGCGGCCGTGCTGGTGCAGAAAAATGACACGGCCGCACGGCTGGCCGACTACTTGCGGCGCGAAGGTGGCCTGGCGGCTGTGGCTGAGAGCGACCTGCACGTCGCGACGGACAACCCGCTGACGTGCGCCTTGCTCGCCCTGTTGCGTGCGGCGGCGCATCCAGGGGATACGTTTGCCCAAGCGCATTTGCGCATGACACCGCTCGGCACGGCGCTGGCGGCGGCCGGCCTCGGCTCGCCCGACTCGCTCACGCGGCGCGTACTGAGCGAGCTGCACACGGTAGGGGTGGCCGCGACACTGGAGCATTGGCTACGTGCACTAGAGCCGGCGCTCGCGGCAAACGACGAGTTCAGTCGGACGCGCGGGCAGCAGCTGGTTGAACTAGCGCGGGAGTTCGATGAGGGCGGGCGGCGTGACGTGGCGGAGTTTCTTGCGATGGCCGAGGCGCACACGGTGCGCGACGCCGACGCGGCGGGCACCGTGCGCGTCATGACGGTCCACAAGGCGAAAGGGCTGGGGTTCGACCTCGTGATTTTGCCGGACCTCGAGGGGCAATCGCTGGCCCAACGGCGCAACGGGCTGGCGGTCCACAAAAACGCGGAGCGTGAAGTAGAATGGATTTTGGATTTGCCCGCGAAAATTTTTCGCGAACACGACCCAGTCTTGGCGGCGCACGTCGCCGGCGAAGAAGGGGACGCAGCCTACGAAGAGCTGTGCAAACTTTATGTGGCGATGACGCGGGCGAAACGCGCCATGTATGTCGTCACCGAGCCGCGCAAGGCATCGGCGCAGTCGAACAATTTTCCGAAGCTGCTGCTCGAGACCTTGGGCGAAGAATGGAGCACGGGTGACGCGCGGTGGTTCGACGCGGTGGCGCGAGCGAAGGAGCCTGGAGTCGGAACCCAGGAACCACGCGCTGGAGACCGCGTGCTAGAGCCGCTGCAGGGCGTACCAGGTGTGGCGCGGCTGGTGGCGCGGCGTCCATCGGGAGAGAAACGTAGCACGGTGGACGGGGCGGCGCTATTTGCGCTGGCGGCCGGGGGGAGCGCGGAATTTGGGTTGGCGGTGCATGCGCTGCTGGCGGAGGTGGAGTGGGGCGGAGCGGGGGGCGGAGTACCGGAGATTGGAGCCGGAAAACTGGAAGCAGCCTGGCGGGCACGCGGCGAAGACACGGCGGCCCGCGAGGTCGCGCTGGGGTGTCTACGCGCGCCAGCGCTGACCGGCGTGTGGGCACGGCCGGACACGCGCGCGGAAGTGTGGCGGGAGCGCGGTTTCGAGGTGGTGCTCGACGGGCAGTGGGTGACGGGAATTTTTGACCGGGTCGTGATCGAGCGCGCGGCCGATGGGCGAGCGCTCGGCGCAACGGTGTTTGATTTCAAGACCGATGCCGTGCCCGACCCAGCACGGCACGCAGGGCAGATGAGGCTATATCAGCAAGCGGCGGCGCGGCTGCTCGGCCTGCCAGGGTCGGCGGTACGGGCCGAGTTGGTGTTCACGGCGACGCGGGCGCGGATGGAGCTGGCGTGGTGAGCTTGGGCACACCCGGAAGGATCACGGCGACGCGGAATTTTTCCGCAGGCAGCCAAGCAACCAGGAGCGGTTTTAGTAGAAATTTTTGGAAGAGCGGACGTTTGGAGGCAAGGCTGAGGGCCTGAGCGCGAGTGAGCTCGCGGCCAATGAAGATGAACACCTTCACCGGCCTGATTTTCAGGGGTTCCGCGCATCCGCGCTCACTTCGCCCCGGGGTGGCCGGGTGCGAAGCGGATGACGGATGTCTTGTAATAGTCGAGGTCGTGCGCGGGCTGCTCAACGCCCGCAGGGAGCGGGCGATGCGAGAAGGTTTGGAAATACAGCAGGCACGCATCGCGCCAGTCACGGGCGTCGGACTCCTGCCGCACGAGCCGCTGCTTCACCTCGGTAAAACGCTCGTTGTCGATCAGGCCTTTGAGCGAGTCCCACTCGCGCTGTATCACGCGGACTTCGTTCACGCCTTGTTGGTAGCGCAACGCCAGCTCGTCCCAAAAAATGCGGCCGGATTTCATCTGGTGGTCCCACGCGATATGGTGAAACCAAAGCAGGAGATTTTCCGGGACGGTGTCCGCGTTGCCCCAGAGCGTGGCGAGCTGCGGGGCGTATTGCTCCAGCGCATTGGAGCCGGTGGCGGTGCGGTTTGCGCCGAGACCGAGAGCGTCGGCTTGGTGGTAATAAGGCGGCGACCAGTCGGGGCGGGTGGTGTTGGCGATAGGCCATGGGCCGGGGCCGTAGTGATTACCCTCAGCCATAATGTGATGCAGACCGAGCGGCATCGAGTAATTGACGACTGTCTCGCGTGAGCCGAGTAGGATCTTTTTGATGGTAGCCACGACTTTAGGGTCGGAGCCGTAGGTGAGGCGTACCCACTCGTCGGCAATTTGCTCGGACGTGAGGGTATGGTCCCACGCGAGGCGGCCGAAGGCATACCAGTTGGCCTGCGCAAGCGGGTGGCCGGTCCAGTTGCGGTCGCTGCCAGTGTTGGCGACGCCGACGATCATACTGAGGGGGAGCTGGTGCAACGTGCCATCGGCGACATGGGCGACGGTGGCGGTCGGGGACGAGGCGATTAGCACGCCTTGCCGGGCATTATCTAGATCAACCAGCCGACTGGCAAACGTGTCCGCCTCCAGTACCTCTTTCCACATCGGAGCCAAGTACGCCAGTTGGGTGGACTGGCCAAGGTATTCCTGCGTGATCTGGAGTTCAGGGGCCATGACGGTTTTTTTCATGCCGCCAAAGAGCGGAGAGAACGGCTCGCGCGGCATGAAGTCGAGGGGGCCATTTTTCACTTGGAGTACAACGTTGTCGCGGAATTTGCCGTCGAGCGGCATGAATTCGCTGTAGGCCTGCTTCACACGGTCCTCTTTCACGTCGGCCCCGTAGACGAACGCGCGCCACATCACGACGCCGCCGTGCGGCGCAAGTGCGTCGGCCATCATGTTCGCGCCATCGGCGTGGGTGCGCTTGTATTCTTGGGGGCCGGGCTGGCCCTCGGAGTTGGCCTTCACAAGGAAGCCGCCGAAGTCGGGGATGAAGGTGTAGATCTCGTCCACCTTGGCCTTCCACCACGCGGCGACAGCCGGGTCGAGCGGGTCGGCGGTCTTGAGGCCACCGATCTCGAGGGGCGCGCTGAAACGGGCCGTGAGATAAACGCGCACGCCGTAGGGCCGAAATTCCTCGGCGAGTGCGGCTACCTTGCGGAGATAGACGGGCGTGAGGATGAGGGCGTTGGCGTTGACGTTGTTGAGCACAACGCCGTTGAGACCGACCGAGGCGAGCGCGCGGGCGTAGTCACGGTAGCGCGGGCTACGAATCTCGGGCAGGTAAAACCATTCCCACAGCGACTGCCCCGCATAGCCACGCTCGACGAAGCGGTCGAGATTATCCCAGTGGTCGAGCAGGCGGCGCTGGATTTTAGGGGCGCTAGTGGTATCAAGCTGGGCAAGAGGCAGGCCGAGCTGAACGTGGCGGAGCAGGGCGAATACACCGTAGAGCACGCCAATATCACTTACGGAAGAAATGACTACACGATCTGATGGCTCGTGACGTAGAGTGTAAAACTCAGGAGGGTTGCGGTACTTGTCATACCAAGATTTAAGCTCCGCCCATGAGGGCAACTCCACGGTGGACCTGTTTGATACAGTAATTTTTACCTCGGGGCCGAGCAAACCCCGCAGGCCAATAGCAAGCTCTTCGCGCGCCATGGCAAGTGTCGGTGAATCAACGCCGGTGGGGGTCGACAGAACAATCTGTTGTAACGCCGTCGCGTAGCGCGCGCGCAGCGGCTCGTCGGTGATGCGGTCGTAGCGCAACCAGAGTCGGTAACCATCCTCGGCGCGGGCAGGAGTGAATGCGGCGCTGGTGAGAGCGGCGAGGGAAAGCCAGAACGTCAGACGGAAAATCGGAGGCAGCATGGGAGTAAATTGCGGGGGGCGACGCTGGAGGACGCCTCCTCCGAAGGTTGTTGAAAAAACTACGCTCATTTCGCCGTTGCCGACGCGTAAATGCGGAAAGGCCCGCTCACTTGGAGTATTCCGATGTGTGCGAGCAATCCGTACGGTTGGTGGCCACGGCCGCCGACGGCGGCCATAACATGGAGGCAGGGGAGGAAGGGGTAGGGGCTTTTCATGAAAGCAAAAGTGCCGCACAAGCTGGTTTTAATGGGCTTTTTCGCAAGGCTTATGTGGACACCTTTCTCACCGAGACCGACGGGCAGACGGCCGGGGTGCGCCAAAATTGCCACCGCGTCGGCGAGTTGGCAGTCGAGATCCTCGCCGGG
>CAIQKQ010000169.1 GCA_903872425.1 uncultured Opitutia bacterium
CCGATCTCAGAATGAACGATTTCGAGTGAACGTTGCTTTTACCGGCTAGTTGGAAGAAAACTGTTTGGGGCACCCCCGAGTTTTCTTTGACTTCCCAAACGAGTTTTCTTTGACTATTTTTGTAAGTAGCCGGTAGCAAAAGTTCCGTCAAACACGGGAAGTCGTTAACCTTTTCGCCATCGAATTCGAGGCGTAGAAGCAAGTTCAAATTTGAAGTCAAGTCCTCCGTCAGGTTAGCTCTGTGCACTCCGGGGCCCGGCTCCGTCCGCCTCTCTCCGGCTTGTTCTCTTTATCGTCGTTACAAGAATGCGTTGCCTGCCGCAGGATCACAGATGGGCGGCACGAAGAACCGCCCGTGCCCGACTGCGAAGCTGCCAACGGCGATTCAAGAGCGTGGGCCACCACCGTCTGATTCGACCAGCCCCACCGCTCGTCGAACCGCCGCCTCTCCGACCGCTGGTGCCGGCGTTCTGCCTATCGCCAACGACGGACCGACGAAGCCGCGCCGCGAGGGCCGACCTGCGCGGCAAACGCGATGCGGTACCAGCTTCGGGCTGCTTGCCGTCACGGTCGCGGGCCTGGCAGTGCTGGCGTTGCTGCTAAGTTCGGCATCGGTCGGGTGGGCGCGCAACACTAACGTCGCCGCCGCCTGCAATGCCGACGCCGCAGAAGCATCGGTCTTGCAGCTCATGTTCTGCGCACTCGCCCCCAGCTTCTTCTCTCGCCACCATTTTCGCTCGGGTGGCGTCCCAATGGAGGGCCCGCATCCGCAACTACCGAGCCTTTCGCAACTACCGAGCCTCGACGATGCCGCCGCCGAGAGAAAGCACCGCTTCCACTCTCTTTTTGGCCACGGAGCTGACGACGCGTCGGCGCCAGCGCTCGGGGCCGTCTTCCAGCCGCTCGATAGGTACGACGGACCGGTGTGGAAACCGGAGGCCATGCAGGCGTACCTGTCGGCTCCACCCTCCGCTTCAATGGCCGACAAGAAAGCCCAGTTCAGCGCGATCTTCGGCGACGAATGCGCCGAGGCGTCGCCGCAAGTGCTCGAGGCCTGGCTCCGGCAACTTGATAGCGAGACGGACCCCGCGTTGCGGTTGAAAGCCGCCGGCCAGTACAAGCGAACGCTCATTAACTTCAAACCCACACCCGCAGATCGCGCGTGCCGCGATGCGCTGCAAAGTGGGCTGAACGAGCTCGTCAAGCAGCACGTCAACTTCAAGCATGCCGTGTGCGCCGCCTCACCGACGGCGGCGTGCTACCCGTTCAAGGACGAGACAGAATGGACCGCAGCGATGAACATGCTCCAACGATGCCACTCTCGCTCCGAGGTGACGGAGAACCTCCACGCGCTGCGCCGATCGCAGGCGGAGGCGCTGAAGCAAGCTGGCTGCGCTGGTCACCCAACTCCAGAATATCGCCTTGACGACCTACACAAGAGCTTGAAGCACGTGCCAACGTAAGACTGCCAGCTGCGGGTCGCATGCTGAGTGCAAAACTCGACGGTTGCTTGGTGCAGGGTGCCGTTTGTCTCCACGCCAATCCCCAGCGACATCTTGACGGATCTCCAGAAGGCGACC
>CAIQKQ010000170.1 GCA_903872425.1 uncultured Opitutia bacterium
CCCTGGTTTCATCAATTTCACACTCAGTCCCAGCGCGCTCCGCGCCTGGCTCGACGCCCATGCCACGCGCTCCGCGCTTGCCGCCGGCGCGTCCGCCGCCTCGTCACTCCGCGGCCAGACTTGGGTCGTGGACTACTCTTCACCCAACACCGCGAAGCAGATGCATGTCGGCCACCTGCGCTCCGCCGTCATCGGCGAGGCCGTGGCGCGACTGCTGACCTTCAGCGGGGCGCGAGTCATTCGTGATAATCACATCGGCGACTGGGGTACGCAATTTGGTAAAATCATCTGGGCTTATCGCCGCCACCTCGACGCGGCCGCGTTCGCACGCGACCCGCTGGAGGAGTTCGAGCGGCTCTATAAAGTCGGCCACGCCGCCGCCGAGGCCGACCCCGCCGTGCTCAAGGAGGCCCAGCACGAGCTCGTGAAGCTCCAGTCGGGCGATGCTGACAACCTCGCCATCTGGAAAAATATTGGCGACGCCTCGCTCGGCGCGTTCCAGCAAATTTACGATCGGTTCGGTATCCGTTTCGATCACACACTGGGCGAAAGTTTTTACAATGACCAGGTCGCGCGCGTCTATGCCGAGCTGACCGCTGCCGGCCTCGCCACCGTGAGCCAGGGCGCGCTCGTGGTTTTTCACCCCGAGCACCCGCGCTTCGCCACCCAACCCTTCATCGTTCGCAAGACTGACGGAGCGGCCAACTACGCCTCGACCGATCTCGCGACCGTGCTCTACCGCGCCGAACATTTCCATGCTGATGCCGTCGCCTATGTCATTGACTCACGCCAGAGCGACCACTGTGAGCAACTTTTTCTGACGACGCAAAAATGGTTCACCGCCATGGGCCGCCGCGCGCCGCGGCTGGAGCATGTATCCTTCGGCACGGTGACCGACGCCGCCGGCAAACCGCTTAAGACCAAGAGCGGCGAAAACATCAAGCTGAAGGAGCTTCTCGCCGAGGCCGAGGAGCGTGCCTATACGCTCGTCTCCGAAAAGAGCGCCGAACTCCCCGAGGCCGAGCGCCGCGCCATCGCCGCCGTCGTCGGTGTCGGCTCTGTGCAATACGCCGACCTCGCACAAAACCGCAGCAGCGACTATGGCTTCGCTTGGGATAAGATGATCTCGCTCGACGGCAACACCGCCGCCTACCTGCTCTATGCCGTGGCACGTATCCACTCCATTTTTCGCAAGACTTTGGGCGCATCCGACTCCAACTTCGCTGGTGACCCGGCCTGCGACGAATCCCTTGCCAGCGCGTTGGAAACACCCGCCGAACTCGCACTCGCCCGCAAGCTCGTGAAGTTCCCCGATGCCATCCAAACCGCCACCGCGCAGCTTCGGCCTCACTTCCTCAGTCTTTACCTTTATGAGCTGGCGGGGGAATTCAGCGGATTTTATGCCGCCGACAAGGTGGCCGTGGACGACCCCGCGATCCGCACCCGCCGCCTGATGCTCTGCGCCCGCACGCTGCTCATGCTTGAAACCGGTCTCGCTCTGCTCGGTCTCCGCACGCTGCAGCGGATGTGAGCATCATCGGCTAGTCTATTGTAACTAGGTTAAACCCGATTGCCGTGTAGAACTTTGAGCACAATATGACATTTTGGAGAATGAGGCGCGCAAACTGGCGAACCGCCGGCGGTTTTCGAGCAAGCAGTGCTGCAACAGATGTTCTATGCGCATGCGCATCTGTTCGAGCCGCTGAGTGTTTCAAGATCGGCCCTTCCCCAAGCATTTTCAAGGAGTTCGAGGAAGGACTTGCCGGCTGATTATGGCGCGAGGTCGAGCTTGGCCTTCGCTCGCGTCAGTAGCGCGCGCTCTTCGGGCAGTAATCGCTCGGACGGGGCCAGGGCGAGAAAGCGCTTGCTCTCAGCCACGCGCCCAGCGTCGGCCAGCAACACCCCGTAAATGAGTGCGGCGCGCGGGCGCTGCGCCGTTTGCTCGGCGACCTTGTCGAGGGCGGCGAGACCCTCGGGGGCTCGACCCTCGCGGGAGAGCGCCCACGCTGCGGCGGCGACCTCTTCGGGTAGCGCGTCGGGCCGTCCGAGGGCGGCTATCGCCTCTCGGACGAGCACGGGATCCGTGTCTTCACGCAGCACGCCGAGAAACTCCCGGCTGGACCGGACATAGCGGTCGTCGGGCCAGGCTGCGGCCCAAGCCGTGAAGACTGTAGCAAGCTTGCCTGAGTCGCCGGCAGACTCGGCGGCGATCGCCAACATTCGCCAGACGGTTTGTTCGTGCGGAAAGCTGCGCGCTGTTTGCCAGAGCACATTTTCCCGCGCGGCCGGCCAGGTCCAGAGTGAGGCGAGTTTTTCGAGCATACGCAGGCTTTCGAGAGATTTGGCTGAAAGGGTGACGGCGTCGTCCCAAGTTTCGAGTGCGCGCTCGAAACTCACCTGATCGTGTTGCGCACGCGCGCCGAAAGCCAGCTCGACTACACCCTTAGTCGTTGGCCCCCAAGCACCGGCCTGCAACGCGCTGGACAAAGCGGGCCAGTCCCGCACCAGCGCGGCGCATAAGGCGCACGCGACTAGCACTGGATCGCTTGCCCGGGTGTCAGCGTCGAGGCGGGCAATCCAACGTAGGGCTTCCGCCGCGCGGCCGTGCGCGGCGAGCCAGTACACCAACTCGCTGGCATCAATCGGTTCGGGCTGAGGCGCCGCCTCCATGTGTTGGGCCAGCTCAGAAAAACCGGGTTGGCCCGCATTCAAAGAATCCGGGAGGAGTCGACTCGCCAGCGTGGCATAGGCCGTCTGACCCGCGCTTGGCGGCACGAGTTGCAACAGTTGGAGCGTGGCGCGGATGCGGAGCGGACCGTGTCGGGCGAGTTCTTCCAATTTGGCGCGGGCCGCCACCAATTGGGATGGATCACGGCTGAATACTTGCACGGCGGCCGCGTTGAACTGCGTGCGCAGATTGTCCGGTTCCAACTGGGCGAGGGCGGCGAGCGACTTCGCCAAGGCCGGCTGGTTGCCGGTGGAGAGCGCGAGACCTGCAGCAACGCGGAGATAGGGCGCGGTCAAGCGGCCGGCGGCGCTCACGTCAGCGAGCGCGCGTTGCGCGGCACCCGATTCGCGCAGGCGCAAGGCCACGCCGGCCAGCCCGAGGAAGTTAGCGTCATTGCCCGGCTCCAGCTCGACGAGTTCGTGCAACGTCACGGTCACCTAAGTCCACGGGCGTTGCGCCCATGTCCGCCACGGCCCGCGCTCACAGGCAGTAGGCTCAATTCGTTTCCTGATAAACCCGCGAAAATGCCCGACTACAAAACTCCCTTGCATTTCGGCACGCAACTGGCTTCGCTTGCCGATCCGTGCTCTTCGACGCGCGGCCTTACCTGAACCAGCACATCAACCACTGAAACCATCCGTCTCCCATGCCTGTTAAAGTCGCAATCAATGGCTTCGGCCGCATCGGCCGCCTCGTCTTCCGCGCCCTCGTTGAGCAGGGTCTCCTTGGTACCACGTTTGACGTGGTCGCCGTCGGCGACATTGTCCCCGCCGACAATCTGGCCTATCTTCTAAAATACGACTCCACGCAGGGTAAATTCGCCGGAACGGTGTCCTCCAAGAAATCCGCTCCCGACAAGGCCGAGGACGATGTTCTGGTGGTCAACGGCAAGAACATCCTCGTCGTTTCCGCCAAGTCCCCCGCCGAGCTCCCTTGGGGCAAGCTGGGTGTGGAACTCGTGATTGAGTCCACCGGCCTGTTCACCGAGGCCGAGAAGGCCAGGGGCCACATCACCGCCGGCGCCAAAAAGGTCATCATCTCCGCCCCGGCCAAAGGTGAGGACATCACCGTCGTGCTCGGCGTGAACGACGACATGCTCGACCTGAGCAAGCACACCATCATCTCCAACGCTTCCTGCACCACGAACTGCCTCGCGCCGATCGTCAGCGTGCTCCTCAAGGAAGGCTTCGGCATCGAGGAAGGCCTGATGACGACCATCCACTCTTATACTGCCACGCAGAAGACCGTGGATGGCCCGTCCAAAAAAGACTGGAAGGGTGGCCGTTCCGCCGCGATCAATATCATTCCTTCCACCACCGGTGCCGCCAAGGCCACCGCGCTGGTTTGCCCCGAAGTAAAAGGCAAGCTCACCGGCATGTCCTTCCGCGTCCCGACGCCCACGGTCTCAGTCGTTGACCTCACCGTCCGTACGACGAAGGAAACCTCTTATCAGGACATCTGCGCCGCGATGAAGCGCGCGAGCGAGACTTACCTCAAGGGCATCCTCGCCTACACCTCGGACGAGGTTGCTTCGAGTGACTTCATCCACGACAAGCACTCGTCCATCTTCGATGCTGGCTCCGGCATCGAGCTGAACTCGAAGTTCTTCAAGCTCGTGTCCTGGTATGACAACGAGTGGGGCTATTCCAACCGTGTCGTCGAGCTGACGCAGAAGATTGCGGCGAAGCTCTGAGTTCGCTCTCCCGCAGTTTTCGATTCCGGCGGCGTGGCGGTTTCGACCGTTACGCCGCCGTGTTTTTTATGCCGTCCCATCTACCGGCATGGGTACCGGCGAATGGATAGCTATTTTCCTGCCAGCACCTGAGTTATCGCCCCCTCCAGCTCCTCCGGCGAAAAGGGCTTTTGGAGCACGCTGCCCGCACCCACTTGCCGGGCGATGCGGAGATAGTCAACTGCGGACATCCGCCCGCCGCCCGACATCGCGATGATTTTCACCTCTGGCCATTTTTTCTGCAGCTCCATGATGGTCTCGATCCCCTCTTTGTCGGGCATTATGATGCCGCAATTTAGCGGGCTGCGTGCGCTCGAGTTGCTGAAAGCAAGCGGCTTGGAAATGCCATTGATTATCGTCTCAGGAACCATCGGCGAGGACACGGCCGTGGCGACGATGAAACTGGGCGCTGCAGACTATTTTTTGAAAGACCGACTAGCCCGGTTTGGCCAGGCGGTGAGCCATGCTTTGGAGCAGAGCCGGATGCGGCGGGAAACCCGGCATTTCCATGAAGCCTTGAAGAGCAGCGATGTGCCTGAAAGATCCGACGACGTCTGGGGCAGCTCGTCTGCCGCAACTGGTGCTGCTCGATCTGGGCCTGCCCAAGATTTCTGGGCTAGAGTTGCTGCGGCTCCTCAGAGGCCACCGGCGCACCCGGGACATCCCCGTGGTGGTGCTGACTGTGTCCAAGGACGAAGGCCCCACCCGATGGCGCCAACGGCACCTACCTCCGCGCCACGACGACCAATGGCGACAACCTCAGCGCCGCCAAGAGTCTCGCCGCGCTCGACACTAATAGCGGCTCGCCGAACGCGAGCGATCTCTACCTGGTCGGCATCCTGATCCGCTTCTCTGACCTCGGCCTGAACGTGGGCGACACGATAAAGGGCTACTCGCTTATGGCCGGCGACGTGGTGCCCACGACGGCCAGCTCGCTCGTCAATTACAATAACTCCGCCGTCTATCCGACCAACACCGACCCGGCCACTTGGGGTAATATGGATTTCATGGGTTTTGGCGGGCAGATTTCCCGCCCCATACCCGAGCCCTCCACCTACGGGTTGACTTTCGTGGGGCTGGGCGGAGCACTCTGGTTTTGGCGTCGTCGGCGCAGTGTATTCTAGGCCAAACTGATTGGGTTCGCACTCCGCTGCAGAAGTAGCGGGGTAATTTCATCGATCGATATTTCAAAAAATAGCGGTGCAAAGTTGGAGTGTAACGAGAAGTGATGGCAGCAATGCAGGGTCGTG
The DNA here is from genome assembly GCA_903872425.1 of uncultured Opitutia bacterium. Lineage (GTDB taxonomy): Bacteria > Verrucomicrobiota > Verrucomicrobiia > Opitutales > Opitutaceae > CAIYUN01. The sequence continues at coordinate 5,711 of CAIQKQ010000170.1, forward strand.
CAACGTCACGGTCACCTAAGTCCACGGGCGTTGCGCCCATGTCCGCCACGGCCCGCGCTCACAGGCAGTAGGCTCAATTCGTTTCCTGATA
>CAIQKQ010000171.1 GCA_903872425.1 uncultured Opitutia bacterium
CACCAGCCCGCTGCCGAAAATCGCCGAACAGATGGGCCTCGCCAAGCAATACGGCGCGGACCGCATCTGGATCGTCAACGTCGGTCATTTCAAGGGTCAGGAGATTCCCACCGAGTATTTTCTGCGCCTCGGCTGGGACACGAACCGCTGGAACACCACTAACACCATGGAATACACGCGCCTGTGGGCGGAGCGTGAGTTTGGTCCTCAGTTCGCTGCCGACATCGCCGACCTCGTCGCCCAATACGCCAAATACAACGCCCGCCGCAAACCCGAGCTACTCGAACCCACCACCTACAGCGTAGCCAACTACAACGAGGCCGACCGGGTCGTCGCCGACTTCAACGCGCTCGCCGATCGGGCCAAGACAATCTCCGCCCAGCTACCCGTCGGGCTGCGCGACGCATTTCACGAGTTGGTCGGCTTCCCCACGCTCGCCAGTGCGCAGGTCAACGAACTTTACGTCGCCGCCGGCAAAAACATCCTTCACGCCCAACAAGGCCGCGCGAGCGCCAACGACTGGACCGAGCGCGCCCACGCGGTTTTTGCTGATCACGTTAAGCTGCTCGAGTCCTTCAACACTGAGCTAGCCGGCGGCAAATGGAACCATTTCATGGACCAGTATCACATCGGCTATACCAACTGGCAGGACCTCCAGCCCACCAGCGCCCAGAAACCCAGCGCCAATTCCCTCGCCGTGATTGACCGCGCGATGCGCGCGGTCACCCCCGCCGCCGGTCCAGGCATGGGCGTCGCCGTCGAGGGCGCCGCCGAGGCGTGGCCAGGCCCTGAGACCACCGCCACGTTGCCGAAGTTCGACGCCCTCAGCCGTCGCAGCCATTACATCGAGATCTTTCGGCGCGGCACCGAACCGTTCGAAGCAACCGTCGCCACCAGCGCGCCGTGGATCACCGTCAGCGCCACCAAGCTCACCGTGAACCAAGACCAGCGCCTGCAGGTCAGCGTAGACTGGAGCCGGGCGCCCCAAGGCGCGGCCACCGGTGCCATCACGCTTACACGCGTCGGCGGCGGCTCTGTCAGCGTGCGGGTCGACGCCTTCACGCCCGCCGATGTGACGCGCGAGACGCTCGCTGGCTTTGCCGAGAGCGAGGGTGTGGTCGCCATCGAGGCCGAGCATTTCACGCGCAAGACGGCCGCCGGTTTGGCGAGCTGGGAGCGAGTCGAGGACTACGGCTCTACGCTCTCCGGCATGCGGAGCGCCGCCCCGGTGGATGTCGCCGGCCTCACGCCGAAGGAAAATTCACCCAGCCTCGAATACCGGATTTACCTCCAAAGTGCCGGTCCAGCTCAGACCCGCCTCGTACTCGGCCCCGCGCTCAATTTCGCGCCCGACCGCCCCGTGCGAATCGCCGTCTCTTTCGATGATGAGACCCCGCAGATTGTCACGGTCGTCCCGCAAAATTACAACGTCGCCAACGGCAATCGCGACTGGGAGGAGTCGGTGAAAAACAACGCCCGCTTTGTCACCACCAACCATCCCCTCGCCACCGCCGGCTACCACACACTGAAAGTTTGGATGGTGGACCCCGCCGTCGTGCTGCAGCGTGTGATTGTGGACACCGGCGGCCTCAAACCCAGCTACCTCGGCCCGCCCGAGAGCTATCACGGCGCGGCGAAGGCTATCGCGCAAAACTGAGCGCGTCGCCAAAACGGCCCCGCCACGCTCGATCATTCCGAAGATTGCGTGCAGCCACACAGCTACGGTTAGCTCCACTGTCTGGTTAGACATGCGGGAGGTCTGCGCTCCCCGAGCCCATATCCTCCGCGATCTCCCTGTCGTTTACCTCACCACGGCTGGGTGTTAAATCTGCCGGCCTACGCTCACCTTACCCCTGGGCCGAATTTTTCGCTGCGCGTGTCCTGGTCGATAAACGCGCCTTGCGCCACGGCATCAAAGGCCTCCCACGCTGCGTCCGGTAAGCGCAAGCCATCGGCTGTGCGGCCCGAGCTGGCCGCAGCCGCCGACCGCTGCCACGCTTGCTGAAACGCACGTTGACCCGTCGAGGGTGCGCGCTCTGACGTCACAAGCTGCAATCCGGCAGCCGGCCCGGCCGTCGCAGCGCTCGGCGCGCTGGCAGCCGCGGTGGCGGGGTGCGGAAACTTTCCCAGCGTCCGGCGAAACTCCACCAGGGCGACGGCCAGCGCGACTGAGCGTAGATCGAGACCGTCCACGATTCGCTCATGCCATTTACGCTCCCACGTCACGGCCAGTGTGACCGATTCCCCGCGCCCCGGCCGCTCGTCGGTGAAAAATTTTCGGTGCGCACGCAGCGGTTCCGGGGCGTCATCCCGCGCGCCGGCCGCCCATGTCTGTTCCAACCCGGCCTGCGTGGCAACGGCGAACAACTCAGCGTCGGCCTCGGTGTTGAGGATCCGCCGCCGAGCTGCCGCATCGGCCAGTGGCTGCCGCAGCCGTGCGGCGAGCGGGAGGATTTGTTCCAGCGGGAAGGTCTCGTCGGCCGCCAGTCGGGCGACGCCGACGGCCGCGAGGTCGAGCGCGCGTTGCGCGAGGAGGGCGTTGCCATAGCCTTCGGTCGTCGCGCACCACTCGGCGAGCCCGCACAGCGTGGCTGCCGTGCGCCGCAGTTCCTCGCCCGGCGGCAAGGCGTGGATATTCGGTGCGAGCCCCGCCAGTTGACGAGCGAGGGTCCCGCCGAGATCGCGCGCGGCTTGTGCTGCCGAGCGCCGCGCAGGCGCGGCCAATTTTTCGGCCCGCCAGCGCGAGAGGATCGTCGGCGCCGACCAGCCGTTCATGCGGGCGGCCGTGAGAAAATGATCCGGCCCCTGCTCGGCCGCCGCGCGCATCGCCTTCGCGTCGGCGGAAAAAATAACCGCGTCCCGGCCTGTCGCGGAGACAGCGGCGCAAAGCAAAAGCAGGCACGGCCAGAGGCGTGGCACTTTCATGCGGAGGTAAGGGGTGGTGGGGAGGCGACGCCGAAAGGATGCGCCGCACCACGATGAGCACCGGGCTACCTGGCCAAGTCAAAAAGAAAATTACACCCCATCGGCGCTCGGTTGTGTCAGGCTGCCTGCTGACGCCCAAGCCTCCTGCCAGCGAGGGGCAAATCGCACCATCATACCGTCTCTCCCTCCGGCCATGGCCACTTGGTGCCTTTGCGCTTAAATCAAGCTCCCGGCTGCGCCGGCCTGTTTTTGGCGTGCCTTTAAGGGAACTTCTTTGTCAGTGTGACGGTTTCACCATCCATGAGCCAATCTCCGCCTTCGCTTCCTGCCTTCGCTCCCGCGCCACGTAAACCAACCCGCGACCTGTTCTGGCCGGTCGCCGCCTGTACCCTCGCGGTGCTGATCGCCGGCGCCGCCGTCGGTTGCGCGAAGCTGATGCATGAAAAGCCTGTCGCCGTCACCACCGATCAGGCCATCATTAAGACCATCACGCAGTTTGTCGCTGCTACCGGAAAAATCCAGCCAGAGACTGAGGTAAAAATCGCGCCCGAAGTGAGCGGTGAGATTGTTGAGTTGCCATTCCGCGAGGGCGAGCGGGTCAAAAAAGGCGACCTGCTTCTCCGCATCAAACCCGACAACTACCAATTCCAGGTGGACCAGGCCGTGGCGTCGGTCACCTCCGCTCAAGCCAACGCTATTGATAGCGAGAGCCGGCTGCTGAAGGCGGAAGAGGATTTTCGGCGGTACGAGGAATTGTCCAAGCAAAAGCTTATTTCTGAGACCGACTACACCACGTCAAAGGTCGCCTATGAGGGCGCGAAGGCCAACCTCGAAAACGCCAAGGCCAACATCACCCGCGCCGAGGGCTCCCTCAAGCAGGCGCGCGACCAGCTCGAGAAAACCGCGATCTTCTCACCCATTGATGGCACCGTAAGCTCACGCTCGAACGAGCTGGGCGAACGCGTGGCCGGCACCGGCCAGTATGGCGGCGCCGAGGTCATGCGCGTGGCCAACCTCACGAATATGGAGATGCGCGTGAACATCAACGAAAACGACATCGTCAACGTGAAGCCCGGCGACAAGGCGCGCGTGAGCATCGACGCGTTTCCCAAGCGCAAGTTTACCGCCAGCGTCCGGGAAATCGCCGCCGCGGCCAAGACCTCCGGCAGCGGCACGCAGGACGAGGTCACCAACTTTCTCGTCAAAATCAGCATCCTCGACAAGGACGCCGCCCTCAAGCCCGGCATGAGCGCGAGTGTCGAAATCGAGACGCAGACGGCCGCCAATGTCGTGGCCGTGCCACTCCAATCCGTAACCGTCCGCACCCGCGACACCGGGGCGCGCACCATCGAACAAGCTGCCGCCGATCGGGACAAGCTCGCGCAGCAGAACAAAGGTGAAGGAGCAGCCACCGCCGTGAGCATCAAGCAGCAAAAGGAGCAGGAGAAGGCCGACCGCGAGGCGTTCCAACGAGTGGTCTTCGTGCGCGACGGCGACAAAGTGCGGCAGGTGCCGGTCGAGACCGGCATCCAGGACACCACGCACATCGAGATCAAGTCCGGCCTGAAGGCTGGCGAGGAAATCGTGAGCGGCAGCTACGCCACCATCACGCGCACGCTGAAGGACGGCATGGCGATCACGCTCACGCCCGCCACCGGCACGGCTGGCGCGGCCGACAAAAAATAAGTCGGCTGTTCTCCCGCGCCGCCATGAGCCAGTCGCCCTCGCCCTTGCCCTCCACTGCTGCCGCCCCGCACGCGGTCCGCCCGCCCGGCGCGCTCGTGATTGAGATCGAGGGCGTGACCAAACTCTACCAAATGGGTGAGGAGACCATCCGCGCGCTTCGCGGGGTCTCCCTGAAAATCCGCCGCAACGAATACCTCGCCATCATGGGGCCGTCGGGCAGCGGCAAATCCACCTTGATGAACATGCTTGGCTGCCTCGACACCCCTACGTCCGGCCATTATGATTTTACCGGCAAGCATGTCGCCGAGATGGACGACGACGAGCTCGCCGGCATCCGCAACCGCGAGATTGGCTTCGTGTTCCAAACCTTCAACCTGCTGCCGCGCTCGACCGCGCTGCACAACGTCGAGCTGCCGCTCATCTATGCCGGCGTGGGCCGGGCCGAGCGCCTCTCCCGCGCCCGCGAGGCGCTGGAGCATGTCGGCCTCGGCGACCGGGTCCATCACCGGCCCAACGAACTCTCCGGCGGTCAGCGCCAGCGCGTCGCCATCGCGCGCGCCCTCGTCACCCGCCCCTCCATCATCTTGGCCGACGAGCCGACAGGCAACCTGGACTCCAAGACCGGGGTTGAGATCCTAGCGCTCTTTGAGCAGCTCTACGCGCAAGGCAACACGCTCATCGTCGTGACCCACGAGGAGGATGTCGCCCGCCACGCCCGCCGCATCGTCCGTCTGCGCGACGGCCTGATCGAGTCGGATCAGACGATTGCGGAAAGTGGAACACGGAATGCGGATTGAAACCCAGCAGCACCCGAAATCCACCACTCCGCTCCCGCCGTCCGCCCTTTCGCAATCCGAATTCCGCCTTCTCCCATGTCTCGCCGCCAACTCTGGGCCGTTCTTTGGCGCACTGCGCTTGTCGCAGGGCTGCTGTCGCTCGTGCTCGGCCTCGGCCTGACTGTGGCATCGCGGATCGCCTCGGCTCCCGGCGTGGACCCGAAATACGCCTGGCTCGTCAAGTTCGCGCCGATGGGCAGCATTTATCTCATGGCGGGACCGGCCCTCCTCCTGCTTGCGCCCGTGTTCGGGCTGTTCGACTATGGCGCGCGCGCGTTCTGGGACGATCTGCGCGAATCCGTCCGCATCGCCGCTTCCCAGATCCGCGCTAACAAGGCCCGCTCCGCCCTCACCGCGCTTGGCGTCATCATCGGCATCGTCGCTGTCACCCTCATGGGCACGGCCATCGCAGGCATTGACGCCGGCGTCGACCAGAGCTTCGCCGGCTTCGGCGACGACCAGCTCTACGTGAGCAAAAAACCGTGGAATGCGTGGAGCGATTGGGTCACCTACCGCAACCGCCGCCCCATCCAGATTACCTACGCCAACCAGATCAACGACTGGATCGCCGCCCACCCTTCCAGCCCGCTCAAACTCGCGGTGCCAGCACCCAACACCTTTTCCAATGTCGTGCGGGGCGATCTCCGGGTAAATACTATCTGGCTCATGGGGGTCTCTGCCGACTACCCGCGCATGACGCGTTCCGACATGGCAGAGGGCCGTTTTTTCAACGAGATCGAGACCCAGGCCGCGCGCAACGTCGCCGTTGTGGGCTACGACATTGCCGACGCACTGTTTCCCGCCGGCGGCGCGGTCGGGCAGAGCATCCGTGTCGGCGGGCGTATTTTCCAGATCGTGGGGGTCGCCTCGAAACAGGGCAGCTTTCTCGGCGCATGGAGCTGGGACTCACAGGTGGTCGTGCCCGTTACCGCCTTCCGCCGCTACTTCGCATGGAACAACGATGGCGAGGTGCGCGTGCAGGTGGATACGGCGCGTATGGCCGAGGCCCGCGATGAACTGCGCGGCCTCGTGCGCAATCTGCGCGGCCTAGATCCGGCGCAAAAGGATGATTTCGACCTGAACGAGCAGGCGGCCTTCCGGGCCGAGCTCGACCCGATTAAGAACGGCATCTTCCTCGGCGGCCTGGCCATCACCAGCCTCTCGCTCTTCGTCGGTGCCATCGGCATCATGAACATCACCTACGTGAGCGTGAAGGAGCGCACGAAAGAGATCGGCACGCGCAAGGCCCTCGGCGCGCGCCGCCGCACCATCCTGCTGCAGTTTCTCGTCGAGGCGGTGAGCATCTGCGTGGTCGGCGGGTTGGCCGGCCTGGTGCTGACCCGCGCGCTCACGGCGGCGGTCGCGGCGGCAGCGCCGGCGTTTCCGATCCTGTTTCCGCCGTGGCTGGTGGCGTTCGCGCTCGGCGCGGCGATGTTGACCGGCATCCTGAGCGGCTTCGCCCCGGCCTGGTCGGCCAGCAAACTCGATCCCGTGGAGGCGCTCAGATATGAGTAATTTTGGAGTTTGGAATTTCGATTTTGGATTAACAACCCAGCCATGACTGAAACGGAGATGAAATTGCGGACAAAGCGTTTTGCGCTGCACCTGCTCCGGCTCACGGCGGCCATGCCGCGCACCATCGCGGCGGATGTGCTCCATCGTCAGGTCGTGCGCTCAGGCACGGCGGTCGCCTCCGGCTATCGCGCCGCTTGCCGCGCCAAGTCTAGCGCGGATTTCATCTACAAACTCAGCGTGGTCGAGGAAGAGGCCGACGAAACCGCCCTCTGGCTGGAACTGATCGCTGAGGACGGGATGCTGCCACAGGGTAAAGTCGCCGCGCTCCTCCAGGAGGCCGGTGAGATCACGGCCATGATGGTCAGCGCCCAAAAAACGGTGCGCGTTTCGCGACTGCCGCACAATCCAAAATCCAAACTCCAAAATCCAAAATGAGATTTTCAGAGATTCTCCGCCTGGCCTTCGCCGCGCTCGGGGCCAACAAGCTCCGCTCGGCCCTCACCATGCTCGGTATCTCTGTCGGCGTGTTCTCCGTCATCGGCGTGATGACGGTCATCAGCGGGCTGCGTGGGCAGATCGAGGTCGGCCTGAGCACGCTCGGCGCCAACACTTTTCAGTTCGAAAAAAATCCCCCGTTCGACCGCGGTAACGGCGACCGCTCGCGTACCGCCAACCGCCGCAACATTGATTACGCGCAGGCCACGCGGTTCAAGGAGTTGATGGGCGAAGGCGCCCCCGTCTGCTTGCAGATCGCGCGCAGCGGTCTCGCCGCCGCCTACCTCGACCGCAAGACCAATCCCGATATCGCCCTCGTGGGCTCCGACGAAAACTATCTGGCTAGTCTCGACTTCTCCCTCGCCCTCGGCCGCGATCTCAACGCGGGCGATGTGGACCTGGGCCGTCCGGTGTGCGTGCTCGGTGATCAGGTCGCCAAGGCGCTCTTCGCCGACGAGAGTCCGCTCGGGCAGGCCGTACGCGTGGGTGGCCAGAACTACACCGTCGTCGGGGTGATCGCGCCCAAGGGCGCGTCGTTCGGACAGAGCCGCGACAACTTCGTCCTTACGCCCATCACGCGCTGGCTGCAGATCTACAACCGCGCCAACCGCTCGATCAAAATCTCAGTGCAAGCACCCAACGCGATGGCACTGACCGCCGAGGCCGACCGTGCGGTCGGCCTGATGCGGCTGGTGCGCGGGCTGCAGCCGGAGGATGCGAATGACTTTGAGGTCACCTCCAACGACTCGCTCATCGCCGCCTTCGACCAAGTCGCAGGTGTGATCGCTATCGCCGCATTTATTGTCAGTGCCATCGCGCTCGTCGCCTCGGGCGTAGGCGTGATGAACATCATGCTCGTCAGCGTGACCGAGCGCACGCGCGAGATCGGCATCCGTAAGAGCATTGGCGCGCGCCGCCGGAGCATCCTCACCCAATTTCTGCTCGAGGCCGTGGCGCTCTCGCTGCTCGGCGGGCTGGCTGGCGTGGCGGCGGGCATCATCGGCGGAAACCTGGTCGCCGCGGTGCTGAGCATCGCCGTGGTATTCCCGTGGGGCTGGGCGTTGGCCGGCCTGCTGGTGTGCGCCGTCATCGGCGTCACCTTCGGCCTCTACCCTGCCTGGAAAGCCGCCGGCCTCGACCCCATCGAGGCGTTACGCCACGAGTAATCCCCAGAAATATTCCGGCCAGGTGGTCGGACTTTCGGTCTTGGGCAGTGGGTAGTTGAGGTGGGACGATGCGCGTGGGAAGCTGGTGGAAGCACCGTGTTTTCGGTGCCGTGGCCACACTCACCCCTACTTTACCGGAAGGATGTTACCGGCCGCGTCGTAGAACAACTCCTTCACCTTCACGCAGCGGAGGTGGCTTTGTCCGCCCGAGAGCGAGGCGTCGTGGTGAAAGAGCCACCAGCGGCCTTGGAACTCGACGATGGAGTGGTGCGTCGTCCAGCCAATCACCGGCTCTAAGAAACGTCCGCGATAGGTGAACGGCCCGCGCGGACTTTGGCTGGTCGCATAGACGAGGTAGTGCGTGTCGCCCGTCGAGTAGGAGAGGTAGTAGGTGCCTTGGTATTGGTGCATCCAGGGCCCCTCGAAGTAGCGGCGATCGTGGTCACCCGCGAGCAACGGCTGGCCATGCTCGTCGAGAATTTGCAGCTCGGTTATGTCGCCCTTAAACGACTTTAAATCGTCGCTTAGCTCGGCGATGCGGGGGCCGAGTGCGGGCTCGTGCGGCGCGGGTTCGCGGCCGTTGGGGTCATAGACCCCGGTGCGCCAGCGTTGGAGTTGCCCGCCCCAAATGCCGCCCCATACAAGGAAAAAGCGGCCGTCGCCATTGGCGAGGCAACACGGGTCAATGCTGAAGCTGCCCTTAATCGGCTCCGGTTCTGCCTTAAACGGCCCGCCCGGCTGGTCGCTTGTCGCGACGCCAATGCGGAAAACGCCGGTCTTATCTTTCGCGGGAAAAAACAAATAATAGCGGCCGTTTTTGACCGCGGCGTCGGGCGCCCAGAACTGTTTGTCCACCCATGGCACATCGGCGACAGTGAGGGCAACACCGTGGTCGGTAACGGGGCCACCGATCCGGTCGAGCGACAGCACATGGTAGTCCACCATGTCATAATGCGAGCCAAGGTCGTCGGCGGGCACGCCACTGTCGCGGTCGTGGGAGGGGTAGATGTAAATTCGATCCTGAAAGACATGGGCGGACGGATCGGCCGTGTAGAGGTGGGTAACGAGGGGTTGATCGGACATAGGAGCGAACTTTCCCGATCGGCGTAGCGGAAGGCCAGCCGATTTTGTGCGGGCGGCGACGTGTAATTCGGCTTGGCCTCGCGCAGGCAGACAATCACCATCATCTCCCACTCCCTATGAAAATCTGCTGCATTGGCGCCGGCTACGTCGGCGGGCCCACGATGGCCGTCATCGCGCAAAAAGCTCCCGACATCCAAGTGACGGTCGTGGACATGAGCGAGGCGCGCATCGCCGCGTGGAATTCCCCCACTCTCCCTATTTACGAACCAGGCCTCGACGCCGTCGTGCAAGCCGCGCGTGGGCGCAATTTGTTTTTCTCAACCGACGTAAAACGCGGCATCGCCGAGGCCGACATTATTTTCGTCGCCGTCAACACGCCCACCAAGACTTACGGCGTCGGCGCAGGCCGTGCGGCTGATTTGCGTTACATCGAGTCGGTCGCGCGCACCATCGCTGAGGTCGCCACCACCCCAAAGATCATCGTGGAAAAATCCACCATCCCGGTGAAGACCGCTGAGACCATCCAGCAGATCCTAGCGGCCAACGCACACGGCGTAAAGTTTCAGGTGCTCTCCAACCCCGAGTTTCTCGCCGAGGGCACCGCGGTGGTCGATCTGTTCAACCCCGACCGCGTGCTCATCGGCGGCGAGCGCACGCCCGAGGGCGAAGCAGCGATGGCGACCCTCGTTGGCGTCTATGCCCGCTGGGTACCACGTGAGCGCATCCTCACAACCAACCTCTGGTCGTCCGAACTTTCCAAGCTCGTCGCGAACGCCTTCCTCGCCCAACGCATTTCCTCGATCAACTCCATCTCCGCGCTCTGCGAGGCTACCGGCGCTGACGTGGACGAGGTTGCCAACGCCATCGGCAAAGACAGCCGCATCGGCCCGAAATTCCTGAAGGCGTCCGTCGGCTTCGGCGGCTCCTGTTTCCAAAAAGACATCCTTAACCTCGTCTATCTCTGCGCGCACTTCAGCCTGCCCGAGGTCGCGCTTTACTGGGAAGGCGTCGTCCAGATGAACGACTGGCAGAAGCACCGCTTCGCCGCGCGCATCGTCCGCACGCTGTTTAATACCGTCGCGGACAAGCGCATCGCGGTGCTCGGTTTCGCGTTCAAAAAAGACACCAACGACACCCGCGAGTCCGCCGCCATCAGCGTGTGTCGCGACCTGCTCGCCGAGCAGGCCACCGTCGTGGTCTACGACCCGAAAGTCCCCGCCGACGAAATTCGCGCCGACGTGCTCGGCAAAGGCCAAGTGAACCCGCGCCTCATCATCGCCCAGAGCGCCGCCGAGGCCTGCACCGGCGCACACGCGCTCGCCGTGCTAACCGAGTGGGACGAGTTCAAGACCCTTGATTACGCGAAGATTTTCGCCGCGATGCAAAAGCCTGCCTTTGCCTTCGACGGCCGCAACATCCTTGACCTCCCCAAGCTCCGCGCCCTCGGCTTCCGCGCCTCGGGCATCGGGAAATGACCGCCTGATTATTTGCCCGCTAAGGCACCAATCGGCCAAGGCTCGGTTAATATATTCTTACCTACGTTGGCGGGTTGGCGGCTTCGCAATCAGAGGTTTAAGCGTGCCTTACACTTTTACTGCGAACAGCTCCGGGTGCATTGTGCCTTCGGCGACTTTGTTGACGGTGCCGGTCATGCTGATCGAAAAATTATCGCCGATCTCGATGCCGATTTTGCCGCCGGGCATGTGGACGGTCACGTTGCGATCCACGAGACCAAGCCGGTGCGCCACAGCCGCACTTGCACTGCTGCTGCTGCCCGAGGCGAGCGTGTAACCCGCGCCACGCTCCCAGATTTCGATCTGGATGTTGGCGCGGTCGGGCACGCGGAGGAACTGCACATTGGTCTTGCGCGGAAAATTCGGGTGCGTCTCCAGGGATGGGCCGTATTGGTGCGCGAGCTCGGGCGAAATCGTGGCGAGCGGGATGACACAGTGCGGATTGCCGATGGTCGCGGCACAAAACGTGAACTCGCGGCCGAGTACGGTGATTTTCTCGTTCAGCACTTCACGCGGCGGGCCAGCGACGGGAATTTTTTCTGAGGAGAAACTTACCTGCCCCATCGCGATGGTGAGGAGCTGGCCGCCATCCTTGATCGCGACCTGCACGTGACCACCGGGCGTCTCGACGGTAAAGTTGGGCTGCTTGACGAGCTTTTGATCCCAGAGGTAGCGCGAGAAGATGCGGAGACCGTTGCCCGACTTCTCGGCCTCGGAGCCGTCGGGGTTGAAGATGCGCAGGCCAAATTCGCTCTGTTGCGACGGTAGCGGCCCCCAGAGAATACCGTCGGAACCAACTCCGAAATTGCGGTGGCAGACGACGCGGATCTGCGCCACGGTGGGCGCAGGCGACCACGCGGGAAAGTCGCGCGGGTCGAGGACGATGTAGTCGTTGCCGAGGGCGTGGTATTTATGGAAGCGCATAGGAGCCACGGAACAAAACGAGAAATGGCCCCGGGCGAAAGCGCGAAAGCACGATGGGCATGGCGGGGGAGTACGGGAAGCCAGCATGCCCTGAGGCGGAGCATCAGGTATTATCGGCGCTGCCATGAAGATCGCCGATCCACGTCTCAGCAAGTGAACGGCTGCAGCCCGCCGGGCGTGCTGATTTTCCGGGATTGCACGCCGGCCTGCGGCCCGCGTGAATGGTTGCCCTATGAGTAATTGTCCCTGTGGTTCCGGCCTCGCCCTCGACGCATGCTGCGGTCCCATCATCGCCGGCGCGCCGGCGGCGACGGCCGAGGCGCTGATGCGTTCGCGCTATGCCGCCTACGTCACACGCGGTTACGAGCACCTCGGGCGCTCGCTTTCGGCCGCCCAACGGAAGGACTTCGCTCCCGATGAAGCGAAACGCTGGGCCGAAAGCTCCGAGTGGCTGGGGCTCACGATTCACCGCACGGACAAGGGCGGCCCCGACGACACCACCGGGCTGGTCGAGTTCACTGCGCGCTTCAAGACCGAGGGCAAGGAACACGAGCATGTCGAATTGGCGGTGTTTGGCCGCGAGGACGGACGCTGGGTCTATACGGGCTCGGCCAACGGCCCCGGCAAGACCGTGCGTCGCGAGACGCCGAAAGTTGGCCGCAATGACCCCTGCCCCTGCGGCAGCGGCAAGAAATTTAAGAAGTGCTGCGGCACCGACGCGTGAGCAGGGGTCTGGTGCCGCTGGCGGCGGCGGCCAATCGCACCCGGCTAGGCTGTGTGCGGAATCACGGGGACACTGGGTCTTTTGATTAAGTGTGTAGGCTGCGAGCTGGCTTACGTTCAGGCTGCATGAGCCTGCAAGTAGGCGGCCTACACCAACACCCGGTGGCAGGGTAAATGGCTCGGGGTGTCGGTACCGAGTGGCAGGTTACAGGGGAGCAATATTCCGCCGCGGTTGTGCCATTGGTGCGGGTTGGCCTGAGAACTGCTTTTCAAGCGTTTGATACCAACGATGAACCAGACTCATTCGCCATGAGGCGTGTCCTCGATAGCCGCCAGCTGCTGGCCTTTGTCACGCTCTCCCGGCGTGGCAGCTTCACGCTGACCGCGAAGGAGATATTTCTCACGCAGTCGGCGGTGAGTCACGCGATCAAAACGCTGGAGCGTGAGCTCGGCACCCGGCTCTTTGATCGGCTCGGCCGACGGGTACAACTTACGCAAGCAGGTGAACAACTGCTGCAGCACGCGGAGCGCATTCTGCGCGAGATGGACGGCGCGCGCACTGGGCTGGAGCTGCTGAAACATTGGGGCCACAGTCGGCTGCGCCTCGGAGCGAGCCCAACAACGTGCCAGTATTTGCTGCCGACGGTGCTGCGTGAATTTAAACAAAGTTTTCCGCGCTGCGTCATCCGGATCGAGCCGGGCGACGGCCCGCGCATGGCGGAGTTGCTGCGAGCAAACACGGTCGACCTAGCGTTAATGCTCGAACCGGCGGCGGGCGAAGACATCACTTTTCGCTGACTATTCGAGGACGAGCTGCGGCTGCTCGTCTCGCCCTCGCATCCGTGGGCGCGCGCCGGCCGGGTACGACGCGAGGACCTCGCGGCCGAGACGGTCATCATCTACAACAAGTCCAGCTACACGTTCCGCATGGTAGAGGAATATTTCCGGCGCGACCACATCACGCTACAAAATCCCCTGGAGCTTGGCAGCATGGAGGCGATCAAGGAGCTGGTGAAAATTGGCGTGGGCGCGGGCATCGTCGCGCCGTGGATTGCGCAGAAAGAAATCGTCGAAGGCTCGTTGGTCTCGTTGCCACTCGGTCCCCGTAAGCTGCGCCGGGTGTGGGGCGTCGCGCACTTGAAAGGCCGGCGGCTGGCGCTAGCGGAGGAGACGTTCACCGGTCTCTGCGAGACCGTGGCGACGACCTTCCACTCGCGCGCACAGGCGGCGTGAGCGGGTGCGGCAGCCACTCACCTCTCCCGCGACGGCTCCATGCGCAGGGGCTTGGCAGCAACAGCCGCTTGCTGGCTCATGTGCGCAATAAGGCGATCGTTAAAATCTTTCGCTGGGTCATGCCCCATTTTTTTCAGCGCCTGCGTGAAGGCCGCGACCTCGACCATGCGAGCCATGTCTCGACCGGGACGGACGTAGAGCTCCACGTGCGGCACTTTCATGTTCAGAATCGTGTAGTAATTCTCCTCCAACCCGGTGCGCTCTTCGATCACGTCGGGCGTCCACTCGCGCAGCGAGACGACGAGATCCACCCGCTTCTCTAGACGGAGGGACTTCACCCCAAACATCTCGGCGATGTTGATGATCCCGAGGCCGCGGCACTCCATGTAGCCGCGATTGAGGCTGCGCGAAGAAGCCATAAGCTCGCGCTCGTCGAGGAGCTTGATGAGGGTGAGGTCGTCGGCGACGAGCGAATGGCCGCGCTCGACCAGGGCGAGGGCGCACTCGCTCTTGCCGACGCCGGAGTCGCCGCGCAACAGGACGCCGACGCCCTTGAGGTCCAGCGTTGTAGCGTGCTCTGTGGTGGTCGGCGCGAACTCGTTGTCCACGCAAAGGGTGGCGAGATTCACCCAGTTCATCGTGATCATGGGCGAGCGGAGGAGCGGGAGGCCGCGTTTGGCGGCAATGGCGAGCAGCGGCGGCGTAGGGTGGTAATTGCGCGTGAGCACGAGGCACGGGACGTGGCGGCGAATCATCTGCTCGACGATCCATGCCTGCCGCTGCAGCGAAAGACCGCGAAAATATGTCATCTCGGCTGCGCCGAAGACCTGGACGCGTTTGTTGGCGAAATACTTGAAGAAACCGGTGAGCGCGAGCGCCGGGCGGTTAATACTACCCTCTTTGATCAACCGCGGAAGTCCAGCTGCGCCGGTGATGAGCTCCAGCTGGAGCTTTTCACGGTAGGTGTCGAAGAAGTGCGCGACAGTGATGCCGGGTTGGGTAGGCATGGCAGTGGCAGAAGTAGTGAGCAACGAGGAGCGGGTAGCGAGGAGAAAGGCAATGAGGCGTGGCTGGCTGCAGATGCACCCTGTTTTGTCCCCTTACATATTGAAGTTTTCGCCAAGGTAAAATTCACGCGCCTCGGGGTCGTGGATGAGCATCTCGGCCGGCCCTTCCTTGAAAACGCGGCCCTCGCGGATGAGGTAGGCGCGATCTACCACTCGCAGCGTCTCTCGGACATTATGGTCGGTGATGACGATGCCGAGGCCGCGCGCCTTGAGCTGGAGCAGCACGCGCTGCACTTCGGCGACCGAGATAGGGTCAATCGCCGCGAACGGCTCGTCGAGCAACAGAAACTTCGGCTCGGTGACCAGCGCCCGCGCGATCTCTAACCGCCGCCGCTCGCCACCCGAAAGCGTGTAGGCCGGCTGCGTGGCAACCTGGGTGAGATTGAATTCCTCCAATTGGCGCGCCACCAGGGCGGCCCGATTGCGCCGAGGCACGCCTACGGCCTCGGCGATGGCGAGGATGTTCTGCGCAACCGTGAGCTTGCGAAACGTGGACGGCTCCTGCGGCAGGTAACCGAGGCCGAGTCGAGCGCGTTCGTGCATCCGGCAGCGCGTAATGTCGCGGCCGTCGAGCAGCACCCGGCCCCGCGTGGCAGGCACGAGGCCGACCATCAAGTAAAACGTGGTGGTCTTGCCTGCGCCATTGGGGCCGAGGAAGCCGACGATTTCGCCCGCGCGTACATGGAGGTCCACACCGTTGACCACGGCGCGCGAGCCGTAGGTTTTCACCAAGCCTTCGGCGCGGATTTCGGACGCGACCGCGACGGCCGGCGCTGGAGAGTGGGCGGCATCGCTCATGGTTGCTTGGCGCCAGGCGTGGCGGGCGGAAGCGATCCGGGCTTGGCGCCAAAATTCTTCATGGAAGGCAGGGTGGTCTCCGGGGCTTCGACCTCAATCCGGTTATCCCCGCGAAAAAACGTGATACGCGAACCGGCGTCCACGATGGTGTTCTTGCCATCGTTGTGGACGACCACCGGCTTTTCGGTGAGCACAATTTTGTCGGCTCCCGGCAAGACCTCAGCCCGGCCGCAGCTCGCTTCCCGGTCGCCCTGCGTGATGTGGACGTTGCCCGTGGCGACGAGTGACTTAAACTTGTCTTCGGCGGAAACTGTTTCGGATTTGTCGCCCAGGCGGGTCAGCACGATCTCCAAATGGTCGCAGGTGAGATGGAGGTTGGTCGCCGTCACGGTGACGGCCTGATCATAGGTGATGACGGTCTCGGTGTTGCCGCCGATAATTTTGCCTCGTACCGCCGTGACCACGGTGGGCTGGTCCACCTCGGGTGCGGGCTTGGGCGAGTCGGCCGCGAGCACAAGGCCGGTGGCAGCGGCGAAGAGCCAGAGAAGTCGGGTGATATTCATTTGAGCAGCGGAGGAATTTTGGTGCGGAAGACCGTGCGGATGTTCTTTTCGATCACAATGGTCTGGGCGTTTTGATCATAGCTCCACTGTTCGCCGGACATCTCCATGCCCCGCTCGGGCCGGGTGATTTTCACGGTCGAGTCGCCCCGAATGATTTTTTGGTCGGCCAGCACGGTGGCGGCGGGTGTGACGAGTACGGTGTCCTCGTCGTTGGCGGCGTTGCCCTTGAACTTGATATACTTGACCCCCATGGCCTCGAACCGCGTCTGCGCCGCATTGGTGTAATTCCACGTCTCGGCCGTCAGCCAAGTGTCGAGGGGGCCTTCCTTCGTGAACGCCTTGATTGAAAGCTTTTCGCCGGGCTTACCGATCGGCGCTGGTGCGTTCGCGCCAAGTAAAAGCAGCGTGAAAACACCAAGGAGCACGGCCCCCAACACAGCGCCCCGCCCACGCGGGAACAAAGAACAGGGAGGAAGCTGCGAGGAACACTCGCGCAGAGGGCGGTTGGTCATCGGGTGTTGGTCCTTTCTCGCTTGGCCTTGTTCCCTTTTTCCGGTTCGGCGGCGGAGGCCGTCTGGGCGGCGAGCAATTGTTCGCAAACTTCACGCACCGCGCCGAGGCCGGCGGGTCGAGAGGGAACGAAGCGCGCCGCATGCAGTGCGGCCGACATCGCGCCGGCAGGAGCGATGCCGACGCCGGCCCACGCGATGGCGGGGGCGTCGATATCGTCGTCGCCCATGTAGGCGCACTGCGCAGCGGTGAGGCCGAGGGCGGTGGCGAGCTCTTGAAGTGCGGCGAGCTTATCGGTGCGGCCCTCAATGAGGTGCGGAATTTTTAGCTCGGCGGCGCGGGCGCGTGTCGCCCCGGAAGGGCGACCGCTAATCCACGCCACGATGACACCTGCCTTGTGCATCCGAACGATCCCCATGCCATCGAGGATGGAGAAGGACTTGGATTCGGTGCTGTCGGAGGAGATTCGCACGGTGCCGTCGGTGAGGACGCCGTCTACGTCGAGCGCAAGCAGCCGGACGCGCGCCCAGGCGGCGCGGCTGATTTTGGATTTCGGATTTTGGATTTTGGATTGGGGCACGGGAGCGGCAGCGAAGAGCTTGATCGGTTAATCCAAAATCGAAATTCCAAAATCCATAATTCTCACCCGATCCACGTCGCGATTCGCTCGATGATTTTTTCCGTGGTCGGGCGGTGGACGGTTTCTAACTCGGGTGCGAAGGGGACCGGCAAGTCGAGTGCGGCGAGGCGAAGCGGAGCAGCCTCGAATGAGAAAAAGTTTTCCTCGGTCAGGCGTGCAACCAACTCGGCGCCGAAGCCGTGGGTGCGGCGGCCTTCATGCAGGACGATGAGGCGGTGCGTGCGTTCCAGAGAGGCGCGGATGGTATCGAGTCGGAGCGGGGCGAGGGCGCGCAGATCGAAGAGGTCGAAAGTTTTTTCGTATTCGCTGGCGAAATAGTCGCAGGCCTCGGCCGCGAGGTGCGTCATCTCGCCATAAGTGACAAAGGTGGCGTAGTTGCCGACGCGAACGTGGCGCGGCGTCCACACGTCGCGATAGTGGGGGTCCCATGCGACGGGGTGTTTGCCGCGGCGGTAGAGACCCTTGTGCTCGAAGAGGAGTACGGGGTTGTCGTCCTCATAAGCAGCGAGGAGCGCGTTAAAGGCGTCCTGCGGGGTCGAAGGATAGAGCGCTTTGAGACCGGGCATCGCGAGGAAGACGGACTCTAACTCCTGCGAGTGAAACGAACCAAATGTGAGCCCACCACCGCAAGGGAGGCGCAGCACGAGCGGAACCTTCGCGCCGGCACGGAAGTGCATGGTGGCGGCGTTAAGCGTGATCTGGGTGAACGCCTCAGTGGAGAAATCGGCGAATTGAAATTCCTCGATAGGACGGAAACCGCCGAGCGCGAGGCCAGTCGCCCAGCCGGTGCAGGCGCTTTCAGCGAGCGGGACA
Organism: uncultured Opitutia bacterium; assembly: GCA_903872425.1. Classification (GTDB taxonomy): domain Bacteria; phylum Verrucomicrobiota; class Verrucomicrobiia; order Opitutales; family Opitutaceae; genus CAIYUN01. The sequence continues at coordinate 18,492 of CAIQKQ010000171.1, forward strand.
TTGAACACCCGCGCGCGGCCGAAGTCGGCAAGCAGGCCATCGGTGACTTTGAACGCGCCGCCGTAAGTGGCGATGTCCTGACCGAGAACGAGGGATTCTTTGCGCTCGGTAAGGATTTTGCGGTGCGCGAGATTGAGGGCCTGGGCGGACGTTAAATTCTCTGAATGCGGAGTGTGGAGTGCGGAGTGCGGAGTAGAGTCCAGCGACGGTACCCAGGCGATGGGCGGGGCGGTGGGGGCGAAGACGTCGGCTTGCATCGCGGCGGCGTCGCCGGTGGGTCGCCGGGTAGCGAGGGAGACTTGCACGCAGGCTTCGAGGAAGGCGTTGAGCTCGGCCTCGATTTTTTCGACCGCAGCGGCGTGACCTTCGGCAATGAGGCGGGCGCGGAATTTCGGCAGTGGGTCGGCGGCGAAAAAGGCGTCGCTCTCGCCGGGTGCAAGGTAGTCGCCGGTATCATAGGCGGCGTGGCCGCGCAGGCGGAGCGTGTGGGCCTCGATGAGCAGCGGTCGCGAGGTCGTGCGGACTTTCTCCAGCGCGGCGGCGAGAGTGCGGGCGGTGGCGGCGGGGTCGGCGGTCGCGTCGAGTGCGAAGCCTTCGATGCCGTAGCCGGCAGCGCGTTTCCAGAGCTCGGTGCCGGCGGCGAACTGCTCGCGCACGGGCGTCGAGTAGGCGTAGCGGTTGTTCTCGATGACGAAGAGGACTGGGAGGGAGAGGAGTGACGCGAGATTCAGCGTCTCATGGACATCCCCGGTGCTCGACGAGCCGTCGCCAAAAAATGCAAGGCCGACGGCCGGGTGACCGAGGCGGCGCTGGGCGTCGGTCGCGCCGGCGACGAGCGGCAGCATCGCGCCGAGGTGCGAGATCATCGGCAACGAGCGCGCTGCGGGATCGCCATGGTGGATGTTGCCCTCGCGGGCGCGGGTGGGGCTGCCGGCGTTGGCGAAATATTGGTTGAGCTGGTCGCAGAGGTGGCCGCTCCAGACGAGGTGACCGCCGAAACCGCGATGGGAGAAGGAGACGACGTCGTGCGCCTTCTGGGCGAGAAGTGCGAGCGGGACGACGAGCGCCTCGTTGCCCTGCCCACCACAAACGGTGCCCTTGATCAGGCCTTGTCGGAAGAGGTCGAGGATGCGGTTGTCGGCGGCACGCGCGAGGTGCATCCACGCGTGAAGGCGCAGGAGGGAGGCCGGAGAATTTTTCTCCAGCTCCGCCCCGGCGAGATCGCGCGACGCGAGAATGGCGGGAGGTTGCGGAAAAGCCATCGTGCGCGACGGTGGGCGCGGGCGCGGCGGCGGGCAAGCAAGAGATTGGGCGGTGGAGCGCTCATCCCGGCGCGCTCGGCCTAGGGCGGAGAAGCCTCCTCGGCGTTAGAAACGCGCCAGGGACGTCACGCTCCACCATCTGATTTTCAAAATCACCCCTGTGCTCGCCCCATCCCCGCCTTCAGCTCACGCCAGCGGGCGAGGCGCTCGGCGATCTTGGCCTCGTGACCGGCGAGCTTCGGCGTGTAGAGCGCCAACGGCTGGGCCAGGTAATTTTGGCCGGAGATGTTCTCGGGATAGTCGTGCGAGTATCGGTAGCCTTGCCCGTGGCCAGCCTGCTTGCTCGCGGCACCGCTTTTGTCGCGCAGCGCCAGCGGGACGGGTTGCACCGGCGACTCTTTAAGGACGCGGTGCGCCTCGCCGAGCGCGAGCGTGGCCGAATTACTCTTGGGCGCGCAGGCGATGTAGAGCGTGGCGTGGGCGAGGGTCAGCTCCGCCTCAGGCAGGCCGATGAAATCGCACGCGTGGTGCGCCGCCACCGCGAGCGGCAGCGCCAGCGGGTCGGCGAGGCCCACGTCCTCGCTCGCGAGGATGACGAGTCGGCGCGCGACGAAGCGCGGGTCTTCGCCGCCGGCGAGCATCTTTGCCAACCAATACATCGCGGCGTCGGGATCGCTGCCGCGGCAGCTTTTGATAAACGCGGAGATGGTGTCGTAGTGCTCGTCCTCGTCGGCATCGTAGCGGATGCGGCGCTCGCGGGCGAAAATCTCCAGTTCATGCGGTGTGATCGGCGCGCCCTCGGGCAGGCTGAGGACGATAACCTCGAGGGCGTTGAGCGCGCGGCGGAGATCGCCGTCGCAGAGCACCGCGAGGGCGAGAAGAAGCTGGTCGTTGGCCGCGTGGCGGCGCACGCCAAGACCGCGCACGGTGTCGGTGAGCGCGCGGCGGAGCACGGCGGCGACAGCGGCGGGTGCGAGCGGTTCGAGGCGGAAAAGGTGGCTGCGCGAAAGGAGCGGCGGGTTTACGTAGAAGCCGGGGTTGTGCGTGGTTGCGCCGATGAGGCGGACAACGCCTTCCTCCACGTCGGGCAGGAGGAGATCCTGCTGCGATTTGTTGAAACGGTGCAGCTCATCAATGAAGAGCAACGTGGCGGCCTCGGGGCGACGGCGGGCGGTGGCGAGCACGTCGCGCAGTTCGGCCACGCCGGACATGACAGCGTTGATACGCACGAAGCGGCTCTTCGTCTCGCGCGCGATCGCCTCGGCGATGGAAGTCTTGCCGGTGCCAGGCGGACCGTAAAAAATGAGTGAGCCGAAACGGTTTTGCGCGACGAGACGCGGCAGTAGCGAGCCGGGCGCAAGGAGATGCTCCTGCCCGACGACCTCCACGAGCGAGCGCGGCCGCATCCGCGCGGCGAGAGGCTGCGCGGCAGACGGGCGCACGGGTGTGTCGTCGGCGCCGAAGAGGTTGGGCTGGTCGTCAGGCACGGAGGCAATCAATCACAGATTCACTCTGATGCACGCGGATAAAACCGCTCCGACCGAGACCGGTTTTGATACCCGGAGACGCGGAGTAAATGAAGTGAGGGCGCAGGCTGGCGACTGCGGGCGAGGATTAGGCTAATTTTGAATTTTGGAATTTGGATTTTGGAATTTGGATTGTCGGAATTGCGGTGTGCGAATTGCGGTGTGCGGAATGGGTGAGCGTTGGAGGGGCGTGTTGCGTGGGGCTGTTGGCCTCGCAGCCTTGACGATGGGGAGTTTTAAGGTGAGCCTAATGGCGTCGTGAACCCTACCCCTGTTCCACCCAGCCCGCACCGTCGTGCCAAGCATCGCTATACATTGCTCGAACTGTCTACGGTGATCGCAGTGATTGGCATCCTCGCAGCGTTGGTAAGCCCGAGCGAATACCGTATCCCATTAGAGGTTTATCGCAACGTGGAAGCCAGCAACCTCCGCAGCATCGGCCAGGCGATGCTTGCCGATGCGGCCACGCATCATAACGGCTATCAGTTGTCTTCCGGCTTGCCAGACGTGTATGCCCTTGCCGCGCACCTTGCCCGCGACGGGATGATGAACGACTCAAAGCTCTGGTATTCGAAAATTGACCGGAATTATCCAGCACCAATCGAGCCCCCAGCAATTTTGATTCCTGCTGCTGAAGTCGGTGGCGATCCAACGATCAATCCCAAATTCCAAGCTGCGCCGCTGGCGTTCGCCGTCGCGCTATTTCCAGCCGGCACCAATCTTAAGCCGCTACCGGGAAACACACCACTCGCATGGACACGCGGCCTACAGCCCGACGGCACTTGGTCGAAGCGCCTCGGCACCTATGGCGACTGGGGCGGGCATATCGTGTTTCTGAACGGTTTGACCAAAACATTCAAAGGCTCGGTCAAGGGCGGGCTGGTAAAGTTCGGCACGACTCAGCCAACCTCCGACATCCGCGAAGCCCTGCCGCCGGGGACGCGCATCAGCGAGTATAAGCCGGGAATATGATTCGCGGCAGCCTTGATTTCTGCCTTACCGATTACTGATTTCCTCAAACTCGAAATTGGACGAGACCGGCTGACGCCGACGCGGCTCTCGAATAGAGAGCCTGCGAATCCGTCGCCGGGAGTTTGGCCGATATTTGGACGCAGCCACGACCACATCGCACGACTGAGGCGCGTCTGAAGTCAGGACGCGGGGGCTACTGGAGCGACCAACTCCACCGCCCGCTGACGATAGCCGGAGGGACGGCGTTGCTGCGCACCAGTGGGGCGCAAAGCATCAGGCTCAGAAGATGGGTTTCTTGCAAAACGGACACTGTCCACTCTCGACGATCTTCTCGAACTGACGCAATCCAGTCACGCAACGGTTGCAGCTCGGGCAACGCCGCCCGATAAGACGACTCAGGTAAAACAAAGCCAGCATGTAGAGGCCAAGCAGAGGGGCGAGAATCAAGCCGATCTTAATACCAGCGAGAGCACCATCCCAGCCATCCGGCTTATGCAGGCTGCGTTCCGCCGGGGTCGGGATGTGAATCAAGTGGGTGACTGCAAACTTTCCGCACACGAACAGGAGGGGCAATAGCAGGCATGCGACAAGCACGCAACAAAACCGAGTTCGCCATTCTGCAATGATGTATTCGGCGCGTGTCATGGGGCGGCGTAGGTTCAAAGCTAGAGTGCACGATCGGCTTCATGTCGAGCCTGCGCTCGACACGAAAAAAAGACACAAAGTTGTTCCTTCGCTCAATACTTGTGCTCTTTCAGAAATAATTTGTCCGGGAAATCAGCCCGCGCGAAAGCCCCTCCATTTCCCTCTTAAAAGCCGCAGGCTTTAGGGGAAGGCAGGTGGCGACACTCGTGGCCGGCGTCAGATCTATATCGGGTCGGCGGAGGACTGAGAGTCCAGCCGATTTCCCGGCGCTGGTAATTCGGACCTTTTTAAAAACGAGCACAAGTATTGAGCGAAGGAACAACTTGTTGATTGTTAATGGTGCCCCCGGCCGGGGTCGAACCGGCACGGCCTTTCGGCCAAAGGATTTTAAGTCCTTTGCGTCTGCCATTCCGCCACGGGGGCCACGCAGTCCGACTCTCGTCGGCGCAGCGTGGGCGGTCAATGCTGGCGTGAAGCGAAGTGGTGCGGGTTGTGCACAACGCGAGTTGCGGTGTTTTCAAAGCAGCGATACCACTGTTTCGGTGCTCAAACCAGCGCGTTGGGGTCAACACGCTCCACCACTACTTCGCTTTTCAAACCAGCGCGTTGGGGTCAACACGCTCCACCTATTTCAGTTCTCGATCCAGCGCGTTAGGTTAACGTGCTCCAGCTTTGTTTCGGTCCCGCTGCGTCGGTGCGAAATATCGCGCGGCAAATTTGATGTAGGCGTTGTCGTGGTACACCACCAGCACGTCGGGTGGGACGGTAGCGCGAATTTTTTCCGGTGGCGGCTCCAGCCCGGCCACCGCCAGGCAATACAGCGCATCGTCGAGTGGATAGACCCGACGCTCAGTGATGATGGTAAGCAGGGGATCCCACGGGAAATAAATCCGGTCCACATTGGCGCGAGCCTGGGCGAGGTCGGCCTCCAGCCCGCGGTAAGGCGTCCACACGCCGTTAAACTCCACGGTACTCCATCCCGCCAGGACAAGCGACGCCAGCATCGCCAACGCAAATTCCAGCGCCGGCCGCGCGGCCACACGCCGGTCGGCCGACGGTGGCTGCGTCCAACGGTGCCAGAGATAAATCATCGCCGCAAGCAATGCCCACCACACCGAGTGCAACGAACCAAGCGTGCCACCGGACTTAAGTGGTGCGAGCAGGCCGAGCGGGAGCTGCCAGAGCGCGGCCCACAGCAACAACCGCGCGAGCGACGCCGCGCGCGCGGGAAGCGCAGGCAACGGCAACGCGTGGCCGGCGGCGGTGGCCCGCGCCGCGCGCCGACCATCCCACCACGCCCACGCTAAGAGCGCGAGCCAGACACCGGCGTAGCCGAGCGCCTCGACAACTTTTTTTCCTAACAATGCCCAGCCCCCGACCCATGGGTTGCGGGTGTGAAACAGCCAGCAATTAAACAGCACTTCCTCAGCCCCGAAGCACACGAAGACGCCGATCGAAACCAACCCGCCCCAGAGCAGCAAGTAACCCAACAACGGTCCGACGAGGTCGCGCCGCCGTTCGCGCCAGAGCCACAGCGGCATCGCCACGAATAGCGGCAACGCGAGCGCCTTCGTCCAAAAGGCCAGCGCGGCGCCGAGCGCCGCCACATGCAGCCAGCGCCGGTCGCCACCGTGCGCCGCGTGGTGCAGTGCGACGCAGGCGGCCGCGCCGAGTGCGAGGCACACAGCGTCCACATGGACAAAATAATAGCCAGCCCAATAGGTATGGTCGCCGACCAGCAGCACGGCGGTCGCAAGCGTGGCGGCCACCAACGAGCGCCCATGCGCCACGCCGGCAGCGCGCAGCACGAGCGCAAGCGGTGCGAGCAGCGTCGCGACATTGATCAGACCGGCGAGTAGGAGCGCGAGCGTGGGGTTGTCGGTGAGCGTGACCGGCAGATACCACACGGGAAAAACCGGCCCGTAAATCCAGCCGAGTTGTGCGCCCGAATCGCGCAGCGCATAAATCGGCAGCCCACGCGCCAACGCGAAGCTCGGCGCGAGTCGCGCCGGGTTCCAGGGCACGCCCGGCACCGTGCACAGCGCGCCCCACACAAGCACCAGCCAGCCGACGGCGGCGAGCGCTAGTCCGGCGCGGAACAAAGTCCCGCAAAGAACGGACGGAAAAACGGGATCTGCGGCGGACGTTGGCTCGTTGGGATCAGCGGGCATGGCGGGGGCGCGGGTTGTTCCGTTTTTAGTTTTATATGTCCGCCTTTGGGTTCATGCGCGCCGCGTCGGGGGTGTGCCACCACCGCCACGCCCAGCCGGCTACGCCGAGGGTGAGCGCAAAGTTGAGGCCAAGGACGAGCGCCTGCTCGACGCCGAAGACCATAACGAGGCAGCGGTCGGCCCCAGTTCGTCCGCTGTTGAGCGCGACGGCCCACCACGACTTGAGGGGCCAGAGCCAAAGCAACAGCACGCACCCGGCGAGTTGCACGCGCGCGACGGTGGCCCGCGACGCGTCGGCCTCGGCGGTCTGCGCGTGCGCGAGCCAGAGACCCGCGGGCAGTAGAAGGAGGACGGCGCGATAGGGGTAGTTGGTGTTGGCCGCCCAGCAGAAGAGCCACGCGAGCGCGCCCGTGACGTACCACGCCGTTGCCGCGCCTGTGAGCGGCACGGCCGCCAGCAACGCGCGGCGCCGCGCCCATCCCCAACCGCCCACCAGCGCGATCACGGGCAGCACGGCGAGCAGCAGAGGGCCGCGCTGGAGCGGGATTTTTTCCCATGCCAGCGGAAGCAAGCTCCAGCCATAGGCAAAGATTGTCTCCGGTCGCGGCACGATGGCCATCGCGCGCTGATAGTCCGTACGCCAGAGGAGAAACACGGCGAGGCACGCGCCAGCCGTGCCACCCAACCACCCGAGTGTGCGGCGGCGAGACCCGGCCTGCGCGGCGAGCGCGGGCAGTGCGACAAGTGGGTAAATTTTCAAGGCAGCGGCGAGCCAGAGCAGCCCGGCCGCCGGCCCAGCGGTGAGCCAGCCCGCGGACTCCGGCTGACCGACGGCCGCATTACGCGCCACCCGCGCGAGCAATGCGCCGGCGGCGGCGAAGAGCATGAAGACGACGAGGTCGTTATTACCCCGCTCGACACCGTAAAGTACCGGCGGCGAAAGCAGCAGCAGCAGCGCTACCAACACCGCGGCCGGACGGCGCGGCGCCAGCACGGCGGCCACCGTGATAAAAAACGCGAGTACAAGCAGCCAGCCAAGCCAGCGCGCGTCGCCCGTCGTGAGGCCGAGCGGTCCGCCTGCGAGCCACCACGGGCCATAGACGTGCGGACGTCCGCCGGGGTCAAACGGGTTGGGCGCATACACGTCGCGCCCCGCGCTCCAAGCCTGCCCGGCGGCGAGGATGGCGACGAGGTCAAAAAAATACGGTGTGAGGTGCTGCACGCCGAGCCAGTCCCAGCCCTCTTCGTGCGTGATCAGCGCGAGAAACGCGAGCAGCCCGCCGGCCACGACGGCGGACGGCCAGCGGAGGCGTGGCCAGGAGGGATTCATCGGCGAAAAAATATCCGTCGGTCCGGCGCGGGTGCGACGAACGAAGGCGTGGGCGGCATGGCGCGATGCTCGCGACGGCGGCGCGGAGGGCAATCTTGGAAAACGCGCCTTGCCGGGCGCACAGGCGCTGGCCAGTTTCACGGCGCGTGAAAATCGGTTTCCTCGGCGGCAGTTTTGACCCGGTGCACAACGGCCACCTCGCGGCGGCGGCCGATGCATGTGACGGCGCCGGGCTGGATCGAGTGGTGTTCATGCCCGCGGCGCAGGCTCCCCTTAAATCCGGTGTGCCGGGTGCGCCGGTCGCCGACCGGCTGGCGATGCTGCGTGCGGCCGTGACGGGTGACGCGCGGTTTGAGGTCTCGGAGA
>CAIQKQ010000172.1 GCA_903872425.1 uncultured Opitutia bacterium
GCGGTGGGCGCGAGCTGCGGGTTGCCGCCGGCGTTGTCGGTGATGGAGACCCAGTCCACGCGCGGCGACTCGACGAGGCCGTGCAAAAAATCGCGGGCCTTGATCGCGCTGCCCTCCGCCATGCCGCCCCGCGTGGAAACCAGCTCGCTGCCAATCAGGAAGCGGCCCGGCGCGGCGAGCTTCTCGCGAAGGGTTTCCATTTCATTTTCTCTCCCGGTCGCGTTTTATGCGTCCAAAGCCCACCGACCAGCAGAGGGCCAAAATGGCGGCGTCAGTGCCGGCCATAGCCGCTCTCACATAAATGGATGCAAACTCATTCCGCCATCCCATGAACGCGCCAAAAACAAGACATCCCAGAGCGATGGGCCAAACGTGCGAAAATTTTAGTTCGTTGGTTTTCATGGCGAAGGAGGTCTGAGTTGGTGCGATCACTTCAATGGCAGCACGAACACCGTCGCACTGAGCGCGGGGACGGCGAGCGGGGCGGTGGGGTTGATGCCGTCGGTCTTGACGATGTCCACGGCGCGCGGCTGGCCGGGGAAGTTGTGCGCGAACTCGTCCTTGCCGGTGATGTGGTAGCGCGTGCCGCTGCCGGCGAAGGTCGCGCCGGCGAGTGCGGGGCGCACCTCGATGGGCGAGGTGGTGGGGTTGACAACGCTGAAGGTGACGGCCTTGCCATCCTTGGTGAGCGCGGCGGCGATGTCGTAGGGCGCGTAGTCCTTTTCGATCACGAGCGGCTTCTCGCCGTAGTGCGCGCGGTAGAGCGTGAGGACAAGGCCGGTGGTCTCCATCTCGGCGGCGGTCTTGGTGGTCTTGATCGCGCCGATGACGTTCACGGTCTGCGCGTAGTTCGCCATGTGGATGATGTCGCTCTGGCGGTAATACTCGTGGAGGCCCTCGGCGATGCCGAGGCCGTCGGCGATGTCGTAGTTGCAGCCGAGCTCGCCGAAGACGTAGTCGCGGTGCCAGTAGTTCCACTCGTCCATCGCGATGGGCACGATGCGGCCGTTGAGCTGCGTGACGGTGGGCTGCATCTGGCGGTGGGCCTCGGCTTTCTTGCGGATGTTCTCCTTCATCTTCGTGACGGAGAGCAGTAGGTCGCCGCGGGCGTCCTTCGTCCATGGCATGCGGCCCTCGTAAAAATGCTCGGACATGACATTCATCTTGTCGCCGGACAGCTCCAACATGCCCTTCGACCAAGTCTGGCCGGCCTTCACCATGTCGGGGTCGTAGTCGGTGTTCACGCGACCGATGTCGCCCACGCCGATGAGGATGGCATTGGGGTCAACCTTCCACATCGCGTCGGCGACGATGTTGTGTTTGATGGTGTAATTGGCGAACTGCATGAAGCCGAGCTGCCAGTGGCCATACATCTCGTTGCCCACGCCCCAGTATTTCACGCCGTAGGGTTTGTCGTGGCCGTTTTTCGCGCGCCAGCCGCCCGCGAGCGTGGAGGAGTCGGCGTTGCAATACTCGACCCACTGCGCGGCAGAGTAGGCGTCACCGAAGCCGGTGTTGACGGCAATGAGCGGCTCGGCGGCGACCTCGCGACAGAACGCGAGAAACTCGTCGGTGCCGAAATCGTTGTGCTCAACGCCGGTCCAGGCGGGATTCTTCTTGGGCGGGCGGCGGTCGCGGTCGCCAATGCCATCATGCCAGTCGTAGCCGCTCACGAAGTTGCCGCCCGGCCAGCGGTAGTCGGCGGCGTTGAGCTGCTTGAGAAGCGCAAGCGTGTCGGCGCGGAGACCGCGGACGTTGTCGGCCGGCATGAGCGACGGCGGCCCGAGGAGCACCTCGCCGGTGGCGGCAGAAGTGCGAATCTCGAGCAGGGCTTTGTCGGTGGTGTGGCCGGCGGTGAATGTGAAGGCCTGCTTGGACCAGCCGGAACCGGTGAACGTGAGGCGGGTGGTTGCACGGTCAGCCGGGGCGTCGCCCCAGATGAGCGTCACCGCCACTTCGGCGCGGCCCGCGAGCGGATTGACCCACACGTAGCCAGTGTAACCCTTGTTGGCTACGACCCCAAGGTCGTGCTGGCGAACGCCCGAACCGGCTTTGAGGAGCGGCGAATGTTCGCCGACAAATGCATCCTTCTTCTCCATCCGCACGCCGTCCGCCGGGCCGATGATCTCCCACGGCGACGCGCCGACGACAGGAAACGCCGACTCCTTGAGATCCTTATAAGGTGCGTAGGTTGCGGTGACGGGAAAATAAAACTTACGATCCTCCAGCATCTCGGCCCAGATGCCTCCGTAGATGCATCGACCAAGGTGCTCAATGAACTGACCGTAGATGAGTGGGCTGATGGGCGCGCCAGTCTTGGTGGTGTCGAGCTTCACCTCAATCGGAGCGGTCGGTGCGGCGGCGGACGCGGCGAGAGGGAGGACTAGCGCACAAACGAGTAAGCGGAGGGGGTTCATGGTTTGGAAGGTAGGGCATCTGTTTGGCAGACGTCGAGTTGGGGCGGTGGTTCGCGGGAAGGTCGTAACGTCTGCAAGCCAGACTCCCTAGGTCAGAAAGCTCAGTACGCGGCGGACTCCAACTCGGCGAGTACGGTGGCGGCGACCTCGCCGGGCGCGCCGATGCGCTCCAGTTCGGGCCCCCAGCGCAACTCCGCCATGTAGGCGTCGCCTTTGGCGAGGCCGAGGCGCTGGGCCTGTGCGTCAATGCGTTCGGCAAAAATGTGCGGCAGGGAGACTTTCACTTCATCGAAATCGTCCCACGCCTTCACCTCAGAGGGAATGTCCTGCCAGTAGAGAATCTGGTATTTCGCCTTGGAGCCGGGCGGGCGCACCAACGCGGTGGGGGGGATGCTGGCGGGGATGGCAACACCACGCTTCACGGCCGCCTTTGGCTGCGGGCCTTTGCCAACAAACCAGAGAAACAGGTCCACCGCGCTCGAGGCATCGGCCCCGTAGCCATCGGCCCCGATTTCGTCGGCAAACATCTGTGAGATGGGTGCGCCGCCGATGGCCATTTTGATGTGGTCGCGGCCGGGCTTATCGAAGCCATCGATGACGACCTTCATGTATGTCATCGTCGTGGTAAGCAGTGCACTCATACCGATAATGTCGGGGTTGAATTCGGCGGTGGCGGCCTCGAATTTCTCGACGCTTTGGTCCACGCCGAGGTCTTTCACGGTGAAGCCCGCGCCCTCGGCCATCATGCAGACGAGATTCTTGCCAATGTCGTGGAGGTCGCCGCGCACGGTGCCCATCAGGAGGCGGCCCGAGGAACTATCCACCGCACCTTTGGCGCTGAGCAGAGGCTTGAGCACACCCATGCCGGCCTTCATCGCCCGCGCGGCGATAAGCACCTCGGGAACGTAGAGGACGTTGTACTTGAAGTCCTCACCGACGACGCTCATCCCAGCGATGAGACCGTCGGAGAGAATTTCTTGGGCGGTGCGGCCTTCGGCGAGGGCAGCCTGGGTCAATTGCTCGACCTCCTTGGCTTTGCCCTCGTAGATGCACTGGTTCATCAAAGCGTAGTCTGGCATGGTGGGAAAAGATTAAGGTTTAGCTGCGGCCGAAGTGGGCCTTGTTGAACTCCGCAAGTGCAGACTCCATGGCCAGGATGTTGACGCGGGGCATACCGGGGCTGGTGCCGCCACCGACAGATAGGATCATGCCCTTGCCGTCCTTGCCGCCTTTCTCGAGCACGTCGAGTGTCGCAGCGCGAACCTCCTCGGGCGTGCCGCGCACGCCAATCTCGAGTGGATTAACATTTCCCATGAGACACATCCGGTCACCGACGCGCGCCTTGACCTCGGAGATGTCGGTCTGCTTGCCCCAGTTGAGAACGTTGAAGCCACAGTCGGGCAGGTGGTCGAGGCATGCCTGCACCTCAGCGTCGTTGTGGTAAAGTTTGACCCAGTCCTTCGGAAACGCATCGCAGATGCGCTTCAAGTAGGGGTGGCAAAACTCCTTGTAGTGTTCCTCATTAACGAAGCCGACGATGTCATCGAGCACGAAGATGCCCTCAACGGTCGGCCCCATGGCCTTCGCCTGCGCCTTGAGCCAGTCAATGATCATGCGCGTGCAAAGATCGAGAAGCTTGTGCGCCCACTCAGGTTTCTCGACCAGATCGATCATGAAATCCGTCGTGCTGCGCACGAAGCCAGCGGTGCACATCGGCCCGCGAGCGGTGACGAATGGCAGAATCTCGCCGGTATCGAGTACGCGCTGCCGCTGCATTCGAATGCGGTGGAGGGTCATCGCCATGAAGGCGTCGTTCTCGACTTCGTATTCGGGGAATTTCTCGAGATCCTCGATATTGAAAAGCATGTGGTATTCGCTCGGTGTGTTATCCGACCAGAACTTGATCTTCGAGCCGAAGACCGACGGCTCGGCCGCCATCCCATATTCCCACCACCAGCCGGGAACGAACATGATGTCGGGAAATTCCTGATGAATTTTATAGTGCGACTGAAACCAGACCTCGGGATCGAGGAAAAAGTCCATGTGCTTCACGCCGACGTAGCCAGGAATCCACGGGCTGTCGATGATCATTGCCATCGGAATCTTGTCGAGCCGTTCTAGGCGCGAGGCTTTTTTGAAAATCTCCCAGTGTTCGCGTTTCATGTGTGTGGTCCTGTGGCTGAAAGGGTTAGTCGGGTTGAAAAAATAGGGTGACGGAGCTGGGAATTATCACGGAGCGACCAAAATTTCTGTCTCAGTGACCTGCAGTTGCACGCCGGCGGCCGCGGCGGCCTCGGCGAGGGCGGCCTGAAGCATGATTACGGGGTTATCGCTCACAGCGAGTCGGCGCATGAGGCCGGAGCCTTTTTTCGCGCCGACAGTGAGGTTAACTTTGAGGCCGCGCCGTTTGCAAGCGACCCGTGTACCGTCGGGCAGTGCGGCGTTCATCGGCTTGAGAAACGCGTCAACGTAATGCACGCCGATGCCGGATTTATCGCGAAACTCGGGCGGGAGCTTTTCCTTGGCGGCCTGGTTGATGTCGCAGAGTTTGATCATGAGGAGGAAGAGACGGAGGTTGAGACAGAAATTTCGGGGTGGGCGAGCGTGTAATGGATCGCCTCCAGCGCCAACCCCCATTTGTGGGCTCGGCCGTCTGCGGCGCAATGACAGCCCGATGAGGCCGAGGTGCGCGACCAAGTGAAAATGTCATCCAGCGGTCGGTCCAGTAGCGGTGGCCGTTCCCCTGCGATCGCCGTCATCAGGGCATCAGCATCGCTGAGATATGCACACATTTTTTTATGGCCTTCGTCGCCCGGCGCGGGGCGGCAGTCGGCGCGCAAGATCGGGCGGCCCAGCTCGGGTGGACCGAGCGAAACGATGTACTCGAAAGCTAACGGCTGGCCGGAATTGGAGCACGTCGTGCCATCGAAACGAAAGCACGCCTCGACCCCGCCGTCGGCGCGGGGCACAAGACTGACACGCTCACCGGCCCATTTCTTCAGCGCACGGGCACTGACAGTATAAGCGACGGCGGATAGCCGCGAGACGGTCGGGAATTCGGCACTGTGTGTCTTCGGCTGTTCGGTTGCGGTGGCAACCCGACCGTCGTATCGGTAGGCTCGACGGCGGTATTGGCACGGCGAAAACGAACAGCTCTCGCACGGCCCGGCGGACACCGCACCGGCCGCACGCGCCACGGCGGGCGCGAGTCCGATAACGGCGAGCAATGATTTTTTTGGCCGCAGCATTCCACTCGTCAACACCTCCAGGGGGCCAGGTAGCAGGCGCTTCGCGCTGCCGGTGATGAGCGCGAAAAGTTTATTCTGCTCCGCTATATCCCAACCGCCGTAGCCCGGGCTGTAATGGGGCACGGCCATCAGGCCTTCGCGTTCGGCGAGGTCGCACACGCGGGAGTTGGTCGCGGCGACAAGGTGCTCAACCACCGCCGAACCGAACATCTCTAGAAAAAAATACTCGTCGGGCTTCGCCGCCTCCCAAAGCTGGCGGGCGTGCTCCTCGCACTCGCGGCCTGCACTCACAGCCATCAACATCACCCGACGCGCACCAAGTTGCTGCAAATGGTCGTGTAGTTGTCGCGATTGAAACTCCTTACCGCCAATTCGAAGCACCCCGTTGCCGACCAGTTCCAGCTCCGCCTCGGACAGATAGATCCACGGCCGACCGTGCTCCGCGAACCAGTGCCGCGCCCAAGCCGCCAGTTCTTCCGCTCGCTCACCCGGAGCATAGTGCGACGGGTATCCCAGCAGCCGACGATATTCGGCCTCGGCCACGTTGACCACAGGCGACGCGTCGAAAATTTCGCGCATGGAGAGGACTGGGGTGGACGTGGCACTCATGGGGTTACGGTTTCCCGGGCAGGTGGCGTGCTTACCGCGCCACCTACTTCGGCCGGATGTGGTGAATCCGTGTCTTCCACCGGCGCGAACTGACAGCCATTGACGAAGAAATCAAAAAATTGCGAATGCGTCTCAAGCCGACAATGTTGCACGCGGCGTACGAGTTGTTCCAGTTCGGCGCGTTTGGTGCGCGAAAGCAGCGCGATACATGCACCCTCGACGGAGGCGTTGCCCACCTGGACAATTTTTCCAGTGGGGATGTTCGGAATGAGGCCGATGCGTTTAGACGACTCGAGGTTCAGGTGGCGCCCAAAGCCGCCCGCGAGGTAAAACACGTCGAGGTCGGCGAAGCGGATGCCGTATTCGGCGAACGCTATTTGCAAACCGGCGACGTTCGCGCCTTTCGCCTGCGCGAGCGCGTTTACGTCGGCCTCGCTGAAGGTGATCGGCCGCCCGCCACTCTCAGCAACGACAAATTCCGGGCCGATTTCAAAACGCCCGAGCTCATTCATGCGGCCCGTACGGAGCAGTTCGCTCATCACATCTACCAGACCGGAACCGCACAGGCCTTCGGGCGGCACGTCGCCGATGACGGTCGTGCTCACCGTGCCGTCGTCAGCTATGGAAACTTTTTCAATCGCCCCAGGCAGTCCTGGCATCCCAAACGTGATCTGCCCGCCCTCGAACGCCGGTCCAGCCGGACACGAAGCTGCAAGTACCTTGTGCTTGTTGCCCACAATCAGCTCGGTGTTCGTGCCAATATCCATGACGGCGACAACGCGCTCTTCGTTAGCAATGTCCACCGCGAGCATGCACGCTGCGGCGTCCGCACCGACGTGGCCACTGATGATTGGCAGACCATAGACTCGCGCCTTTGGGTGAACAGGCAGGCCGAGCTTGCCCGCGCGTTCGCTGAGGCTTGTCGTTGTGCGCTTGCCCTCGGCCAATTCGAGTTCGGTAAGCGACTGGTAGGGACTCTGGCCGATCGAATAGACCGAGAGGCGGAAAAACATATCTCGCATCGTCGAGTTGCCCGCCAACACGACCTCATAAATCGAGTGTGCTGGCACAGGAAACTCCGCGATGGCGCGGCTCAGGTAACCGACGAGTGTGCGCTGCAATGTTTTGGTGCGGTCCTCTGTGTCATATTGGATGCGCGCCATCACGTCGGAGCCGCCGAAGCGCTGCGGGTTCTCGAACGACGAGTCTGCGACCACCTCGCCCGTTTCCAGATTTAGCAGCCGAATGACGATGGTCGTCGTGCCGAGGTCGATCGCCAACCCGTGCAGCGGCCCAGTGCTGCGGTCTATCTCCACGCCATCGAGCAGGATGCGCTCGCCATCGCGCGTCACCGCTGGATCAAGCGTCCACGACCGCGCGCCGGTCGGTAACTCGAAGGCATGCTTCTCAATTTTCATCTGCCCGCGCCGCATTGTGTGGCAGCGTACGAGGCCGTCCTCGGTGACGACGCGCGTGCAGCACGACAACCGAAACGCGCTGCCCTTCAGGTGCCGCTCTTCCGGGCCGGGCTTCGACAGGCACTCCATACCCTCGGTGACATCGACGACGCACTCTTTGCACTTGCCCTGCTTGTTGCACGAGGTCGGCACGGCGATGCCCAACTTTTCCGCGTTGGTGAAAAGTGATATGCCCGGCATGGACTCGCCGGGCAGTCCGTTGAAATAGAGTTTGACGCTCATGCTCTGGCCTCGCGCCACCAGCGCGATAAGGCGCGGTGGTTCAAGACAGCGGGCAACTCTGCGACAAGGAATCTCGTCCGCCAATGGAAATCCGCTCAACCGTTGACCAACTCGAAGCTAAGTGAAGCCAAAGCGCAGTGGCTACATACTGATGAGTCGAAATTTACGCACAGGCCTTGTATGCACTGATCACTAAGACCTGCCCCTGCTAACCGATTTTAGCAAATTTCTAACAAAAACAGGCTTGATTCCGCCCGCCCGTCTGCCATTAATATCGACTACTGCTCGCTTCTGAGCATCTTATATCATCCAACATAAAGTCCGTTCTAACATGAAAACATCCACCAAGCAGGGCTTCACCCTCGTCGAAATCATGATCGTTGTCGTCATCATCGGCCTCCTCGCCGCGATGGCCGTTCCCGCGTTTAACAAGGTTCGTCAGTCCGCCCAGGACAAGACGGTTGCCAGCAACCTTCGCCAGCTCTCCCAAGGTGCTGATACCTACTTCACCGAGCGCGGCCTCAGCTCCGTCGCTTCCGCCGATCTCGTGGGCACGAACTCTTCGCAATATGTGAAGACCTTCACCACGGTCGCGGGCGAAGCCTACACGGCGACGATCCTCCAGAGCGCGGCCATCACGGCCTCCGGCATCGCCGGCCAGCGCACCGTGACCCTCGCTCCCTGAGCGAACTCTGATTGCAGTTCTTCGAGCCGTCCATTTCAACATGGACGGCTTTTTTATGTCCTTTTTTTACCAACTCTGCCGTGATCGGCGCGTTCGACTGACGGCGCTGTGTGCGGCGATCGCCCTTGTGTCGGGGCTGTGGCTACTGCCCGTCAAATTCGCCGTCGGGTTCGCGGCGGGCCATGGTGCGCTTTCAACTAAGGAAGTTGGCGACATCGTGGACGAATCCGCGATCCGCGCGGCGGTAAAAACCGGCTATTGGGTCATGCTCGGCGCGCTCGTGCTGTTCGCCCGCGCGGCCTGGCAAGTCGGCCATGCTGCGTGGCGCGCGCGGCGACCCGGCCGCACCGAGGCGGTGGCGCTCGCTTTGGTGCTCGCCGGCGGCGGTGTGTTGCTGGCGCACGAGCACCACGGCTTCAAGATTCTCGAAGACGAGGTACTGCTACTCGGTACCTCTATGGGCATGCATCTCGACCGCGCGGCGGCATATCCGGTACGCGCCAACGACATACAGGGGCCGTTTCAACTCGTACAGAGCGTGCTCGACAAGCGCCCGTTTTTTTTTCCGTTCCTCGTCGCGCTCGCCCACGACCTCACCGGCTACCGTCCGGAAAACTCGTTTTATGTGAACACAGCGCTGGGCTTCGTTTTCCTCGCATTGGTATGGCTGCTGGGCCGTAGCCTAGGAGGTTCGCCGTGGGCCGGCGCGCTCACGGTGGTGCTGTTTGCCGGTCTGCCGTTGCTTGGGCAGCAGATGGCAGGAGGTGGTTTCGATCTGCTCAACCTCGTCATGCTTGCGACCGTCGCACTGCTGGCGCGGACTTTCGCGGCGCGGCGCGACGCAGCCACTCTGGAGGCGCTGGTGCTCGCCACGGTGCTACTGGCCTACTCGCGCTATGAGTCGGTGATTTTTCTGCTGCCGGTCGCGGCACTGGTGTTATGGGCATGGTGGCGCGACAGCCGCGTGACTCTCACTTGGCCGGTCATCGTGGCCCCGTTGTTACTTCTGCCGTGGCTCTGGCAACACCGCGTCTTCACCGTCAACCCGACGGCCTGGGAACTCGGCAGTGTACCCGGCGCGGACACGCCATTCGCCCTGGGTTATTTTGCCGACAACCTCGGCTACGCGCTGAAATTTTTCTTCGACGCCGACAGCGGGGTTTTCCTCCAAGGCTACGAGCCCAGCTCGCCGTTGTTCTCACTGCTTGGTCTGCTGGCGCTGCCGTTTTTCGGGCTGTGGATTTTGCGCGTGCTGCGGGCGCCCCGCATGGCCGCGCCGGCTGACGTGGGGTTGGCGGCCATCGGCATCGGTCTGCTGGCCGGCGCCGGGTTGCTACTATTTTACTACCGACACATAGACGAGTACGTGATCCATCGCCTGAGCCTGCCGACGCATCTGCTCTTCGCGCTTGCCCTCGTCGCCGGCGGCGCGCACCTGCGGCTCACGTCGCGCGGCTGGCAATGGTTGGGCGGCCTCACACTCGTGGCAGTACTGACGCACAGCCTGCCCGTGATGGCGAGGCAGGCCTATGCGCGCGAATACACGCCGGGGGTCGAGATGGCGTGGCGGCAGGAGTTTCTCAAAAAATTCCCCGAGCGAGACTATCTATTCATTGACCGCGACTCGACCTTCTGGATCGTCAACCAAGTCAGCGCCACCCCGCCCCTACAGGCCATCGCGCGCAAGGATAGCATCCTATGGATTGTGCGAAACCGCGGGTTCAGTGAGCTGTATGTGTTTCAACAATTTCGCGCAGTGAAGAGGCCGACCGAGGGCCTTCAAACGGACGCAGGGGAAACAGTTGAGCTCCGATTGGAGCCAGACGACGACCTTGGCCCGGACTTCGAGTTAGAAACGGTCTGGGAGCGGATCATCAAAATTGGAGTACTCGACCGCATCAGCCGTGTGAAGGCGATCCACGCGGGCGGTCAAACCGCCGAACAAACCCACCTTGCCACGCCTGCCGCCGGCCCGCCGCGCACCGCCGCTGAGCTGGAAGCCGTACAGAAAGCTTACGTCGAGCGTTGGCTGAAAGAACTGCCCTAGGCTGCATCGCCACTGTTCCGCCATGAGTCTGCCGCCCGCGCCTCCAGTCTTGCCCTCCCCTGCCCTAGCCCGGACCAGCGTCGGTTCACCGGTACGGCTAGCGCTCTTCGGCGCAGTGGCGCTGGCGGCCGTGGTGGTTGGTTTTCTTGTGGTGCCGTTCGACACGGCCGGACATCTCATCCAGCAATACGGCTACTACACCATAGCAGGGACATTCGCGTGGTTCGTGCTGGCCATGGTGCGTGTCGTGCCCGGCGCGTGCTGCGCATTGCCGTCGCTCTCATGCCGCGAGCGCTGGCAAATCGGCGCGGTCGTGGTCGGTTGCACGTTGGTCGCCGTGCTCACCACACCCTACACCTATAAGGTGCTCTACGACGAGCC
>CAIQKQ010000173.1 GCA_903872425.1 uncultured Opitutia bacterium
CGCAATCCGGTTCGGTTACACTCAACCTGGCCCACAATCTTGACTCAAACTCCAACGGCAGCCTCAGCTTGGTGGGCGGCAACACGGCAGGCATCGGAGTGCTCAACTCCTCGGGAGCGCTGAGCCTGAACAGTCGAGGCACCGGCAGCAGCCTCACCACCACAACGCTCTACGCCGGTGGAATACTGACCGTCGGTATTCCGACGTCCAACCTCACTTTAGCCCAGACCGTCACGGCCGACGTGGGCACAACGCTTACGCTGGCTGGTGGCCTAGCGAGTAGCCTTGTACTGAACACCTATTTACATCGCGCAGTATCCACCGCGCTCGTCTGGTTGGGGCGCGGCTATTCGATCAACACCGACGATGCCATCGCGTGGGTGACTGGCACCGGTAGCGAGTCGGTCAACCAGACGGTGGCGGCTGCTGCGGTTCCGTCGCCCCTGCAACTGGCGATGAATCTCACGGCAGACTCCCCCAGATCTCATTTGCCGCGCACGACGGTGGCAACGGCCGACGGTGTGCCGCGTCTGTCGGTGCAATATCGCCTGAACAAAAATCTCGTTGTACTCGGCCTACGTCTTGTGGCCCAGACATCAGTGGACAACGTGACGTGGACCGATGTCCCGCTGTCCGCGCTCACCGCGCTGCCGGATGACGATAGTGACACTGCCCGGCTGGAGGCGAATGTCCAAGTGCCAGTCGACGGTGGGCTGTTACTTCGTCTCGTGCTTGCCCCTATCCCGGCAGAAGAGCCGACCGCTGTGCCGTAAATGTGAATGATGCAAAGCGTTCTCTTCTGGCTTGCGTCTCAGAGCGAATTTAGCTGATTAAAGACCTGTTGTATGAAATTTGCGCCCCGACATTGGACCATACTGCTCGTTATTCTCGGGCTTGTCCTTTGGGCGGGAGTTACCATGCACGGACCGAGGATAGCCAGTGAGTGGAAAGACCCCACAGCAGTGGGGAAGGTTTCAGCTGATAATGCACCGGCGGCCGACGCGCCGGATGCGAATTTCGTCGCTGCAACTGACGACCCTGGCGCGGCTTCGGCTACGCCCTCGGCAGCTTTCTATCAGGTGGCCGCACCGCTGCCGGCGGGCGCGGCGTCGCCCCTCGCGGCGCGTTACGACGTGCCATCGAAGGCGGAAGAGGCGCGCCGGTTCGCGCCGGTGAATGGATTCAATGCAGCCGCGCTCGGCGCGTTGCGGGCTGGCGACCGAGTGCGGCTTGGGCTCTTTGATGGTGCGTCGGTCACGGGTGTGGTGAATTTGGTGCAGCGCGAGGACTCGGGGCTGGTCATGGTCGGCGGCGTACTGCCGGGCGCGGCGGAGGGTTCGTTCAGCCTGAAGGCCGGGCCGGCAGGTGCGAGCGGGATCATTTTGCCGGCAGCCGGCGAGTTGGCTTATGTGATTCAGGGCGGCCGCGACGGGCAGACTTACTTGGTGGAAAAATTGCGCGAGGGGGTGCTGTGCGTGCCGGCGGCCGGAGCTTTGCCGGCGGCCGCCAGTGCGGCACCAGCGGGCAGCGGAACACCGTCGGCAGTTGCGCCCCCTTCGCTGAGCAGCCGACCGACCGCCGGAGCAGTGATTTATTTGGACTTTGATGGCGCGACCGTGACGGATCCCGACTGGAACAAAGGCCGCACCGTCGTAGCCACTGATAGTGGCCTGACGGCGGCGCAGATTACCGCGGTGTGGCAGCAGGTGGCGGAAGACTACCGGCCGTTCCTAGTGGATGTAACGACGAACGTGAGTCGCTACAACAGCGCACCCGTTGGCCGGCGGATGCGCTGCGTCATCACCCGCAACGCGTGGTATCCGGATGCCGGCGGTGTGGGCTACGTGGGCTCATGGGCTGGTGCGGGCAACGATTTCTCCAATACGGTGCCCTGTTGGGTCTTTACTACTCGGCTCGCCAACAACCCGCGCTACATCGCCGAAGGAGTGTCGCATGAGATCGGCCACACGCTGGGTCTGTCGCACGATGGGTTGAAAAACAGCAGCGGAGTTACTGTCGCCGAATATTTTGAGGGCCACGGCACCGGCGCGACCAGTTGGGGTGTGATCATGGGCAACGGCGACGACATGAATCTCGTGCAGTGGAGCAAGGGCGACTACGGCAACGGGGTCCTGTTGGCGAACAACCGCGAGGACGATTTGGCCATCATCACTAGCGCGAGCAACCATGTTGCCTATCTACCTGACGATTATGCCGACACCAATGTAGATGCGACGCCGATGACGGTGACCGGCGCCGGTTCGGTGTCGGTTACTGGCCTCATTGAGCGCACGGGCGACGCGGACCGCTTTGTCTTTTCCACCGAAACTGGTACCGTGTCGTTCCATGTCGTGGCGAGGGCGGCTGGTTTGCCCAATCTCGACGCTGCATTGACCCTGATCAATTCGGCCAACGTCGTGGTGGCCGAGGCAAATCCGCTGCACTCGCTCAATCCGGTACTGACCGCGAGCGTCTCCGCCGGCATCTATTATCTCCGCATCGCCGGCGTGGGCGAAGGCGACCCGCTGCAGACGGGTTATTCGAATTACGGGAGCCTAGGGGACTATGAGATTGCCGGCACGATCATCCGTCCTTCCGCATCCACCCCCACGGGCGTACAAGCGAGCGACAATTTGGCCGATCGCGTGTTGGTGAGCTGGATCGCCGCGGACGGAGCTGCCGGCTACAATATCTACCGTGCGACCAGCAACAACACCGCCGCCGCGACCAAACTCAACAGCTCGCCCGTCACCACGACCAGTTTTAGCGACACCACGGCGACACCGGGCACGGCTTATTTTTATTGGGTGCGCTCCAAGGGTACGACCGGCGAAAGCGATTTTGGGATTCCGGATGGCGGTATCCGGGTCGTGGGAGCCACCCGCACACTGGGTTTCGCAGGCAGCCTGGCGTTTGGCGCCCTGCCGATCAACACCAGCAAGACAGCCTCACTCACCCTGAGCAACACCGGCAACAGCACTCTGACCGTCTCACACATAAATTTTCCATCGGGAGAATTCACGGGCGATGCCTCTGCGTTTAGTCTCGCGCCCGGTGCCACGCGCAAAGTCACCGTCACATTCGCGCCGAGGGCTGTCGGCAGCTTCGGCGGCACTGTCATCGTGGACGCCAATGTGACTGGAGGCCAAAGCACCTTGCCCATTTCTGGATCCGCCACCGCGACCAACAAGGCGACCGTCACTCTGGGCAACCTTGCCCAAATCTACTCAGGCGCACCCAAATCCGCGAACGTGCTGACTTCACCCGGCAGCCTTGCCGTGAGCCTGAGTTACAATGGCTCCGGTACTGCGCCAACGAATGCCGGTAGCTACGCGGTGGTGGCGAAGATACTCGCCCCGTTCTCCGGCAGCACGTCCGGCACCATGGTTATAACCAAGGCGGCGCAGACTATCAATTTTCCCGTGCTGCCGACCACGCGGGTGGGGGCGGCGAATTTTGCCTTATCCGCGAGCAGCAGCTCAGGGCTGGCCGTTAGCTTCACCAGTTCCAACCGTGCGGTGGCGACCGTCAAAGGTACAACCTTGACCGTCGTCGGTAAAGGCAGCACCACCATCACCGCCCGCCAAGCTGGTAACGGCAACTACAACGCCGCCCCCGATGTTACCCGGACGTTGACGGTGGAGGCTGGCGCCATCGCCCCGGCCTTTAAGCGCCAGCCCTCTGCTGTAAGTATCACCTCTGATCAGACGGTGACCTTTAGCGTTGCAGTCACAGGTGCGCCGGTACCTACGCTCCGTTGGCAGGTATCGATGGACGATGGCAAAAGCTTCAGCGACTTGGACAACGATTCCATTTACACAGGCGTCACCACCACCACCCTGAGTGTCAACGCCAGCGCAAATTTGAACGCGGCTCTCTATCGTTGCGTTGCTACCAACGATGGCGGCACTGCTGTCAGCTCTCTCGCCGTCCTCTCGGTGAGTGTGCCCAGTCCGGCCAATGACCTTTTCACTAATCGTCTCGTGCTGACTGGTCTTCCTGTCAGTGCCACTGGCTCCAATCTCGCCGCGACCAAGGAGACCGGTGAGCCCAACCACGACGGCAGTCACGGCGGCCGGTCTGTGTGGTGGAGATGGACGGCTCCGAGTTCAGGCAACGTGGTCGTCTCGACGAGTGGCAGCAGTTTCGACACCGTTCTGGCCGTCTACACCGGCGCTTCGCTCGCCGAACTTGTGCGTGTGGCCAGCGATGACGACAGCGGCACCCATTTTGCCAGCCAGCTCACCTTCTCCGCGTCAGCCGGCACGACCTACCAGATCGCCGTGGACGGTTTTGGGGGATCCAGTGGCACAATCGCGCTCAGCCTCACCAGCGCTGACGTGCCCGCCCCGGCCGGCGGACCAGCTGCCGCCGGGTCGGTTGTTGCCGGCACGGGCTCGCCAAGGTCAGTGCTCGCGCCCGGCTCCGTCCCAGCCGAACTCCGGGGCGACCGTGCGCCTACCACCGACGAACTCAGCTACCTGTTTAATAAAAATCTTGCGCAGTTTACCGTCAGCACGGCTGACGCTATCGCGTGGGTGAGCGCACTCGGTCTGGACAGCACGACACCACCGCCCACGGCCGCCGACCTGTCTCCCCTGCTCGCGCTCGCGATGAACCTTGATGCCTCTTCGCCCTCGAGCCTGCTGCCGACGGCCGCCGTTACGGTAACGGCCGACAGGACCGCCACTCTAACCCTTCGCTATCGCGAGCGCAAAAACCTCGCCGCCCTCGGCCTCCGACTCGCGATGCAAACCTCGACCGACAACGTGAATTGGTCAGACCTCCCGTCGGCGGCCATCACCCCGCTGTCCGATGATGACGCCAACACGGCGCGCTTCACGGCGACCGTCCCTCTGCCGGCCGATGGTGGTGTGTTTATGCTCCGTCTCGTGCTGGCGGTTGCGCCCGGTTCCCTCGGAGCCGAACCTGCACCGTGAGCGTCGTGCTGGGGTCGAGAATTGGGAGGGTTTGGAGGACAATTTATTCCTATACTGTCGGCTTTGTTGGGTGGGGGCGGTGAATTCGGCTCGCCCACGCGGATGATTCTTCTATGCTGCGGCCGATGCTCTTCGCTCCAAAAAAACTTCTCCTGATTGCTGGGCCGTGTTCGCTCGAAAACGAACGGGTCACCCGTGCGGTCGCCGAGGCACTCGTAAAGCTTGCGCGCCAGCACCGCGACCTACGCATCGTTTTTAAGGGCTCTTACGACAAGGCTAACCGCACCTCGCGCGGCGGAGCGCGGGGGCCTGGTCTAGACGCCGGTCTCGCGTTGCTCGCGATGGTCAAACTCGACTACGGCTTTCCTGTTCTCACCGATATCCATGAGGTCGCGCAGGTGCCGGCCGTCGCCGCCACGTGCGACGTACTACAGATCCCCGCGTTTCTCTGCCGTCAGACCGATCTACTGCTTGCCGCCGCCGCGACTGGCCGGGTGGTTAATGTGAAAAAGGGCCAGTTTCTTTCGCCGCAGGAGATGCCGTTTGTGGTCGCCAAGCTTCGCGAGGGCGGCGCGAAGGAAATCTGGCAGACGGAGCGCGGCACAACCTTTGGTTACCAAAACCTCGTAGTGGATATGCGCTCGTTTGCCATCATGCGTGCGAATGGCTGCCCGACAGTCTTTGACGCGACGCATAGCGTACAACTCCCCGGTGCAGTCGGTGGCGCGAGCGGCGGCCAGCGCGAGTTCGTGTCCCCGCTCGCTAAGGCCGCGCTCGCCGCCGGAGCCAACGGCTTATTCATCGAAACGCATCCAAATCCCGCCAAGGCCATCAGCGACGCGCAAAGCCAAATAGCCCTTGCCGCGCTGCCCGAGCTGATTGCGTCATGCCTCGCTGTGTGGAAGGCGGCTCGCTGACAAGCCGACAACTTTTCCTGCGCAGCAACCCGGTGTGAGCCCGACCGCAGCCGAAATCAGCCAGCAAAAACGAGCCTTCCGTCTGCGCGCACCTGACTCAGGGGCGGAAGCAAAACACATTGAGGCGAAAATCTTTCCCGTTGGACACGGGGCACGAAATGAATGGCTGCTGCGACCAGCAGTCGGGATGGGCGTGAACACGGAATCCGGCTTGCTCCAACGCGCCGAAAAAAAGCCCGAGCCGTTGCGGTCGGTCAGCGAAAGAGTGGTATTCGACAAACAGATGGCGCACGCATGAGAGGCGGTCGTGGCAGTCGAGGAGTACATCGGTTTCGGCGCCCTCGATGTCGAGTTTGAGCAGATCCACTGGCTCGGTGAGCAAGTCGCGCAGCCGCGTAGCTGACACTCTTAGGGTCTGTGGTGGCCGGTTGCCGGTGCCAACGGCCGTGAGATGGCCGCCATCTGCACCCACGGCGGCAAATTCCATGGTACCGTTTTCCGTCCACAGCGCCTCGGGTCGCAGGGTGACGTCGTGCAAGTCGGCCGTGTTCCGCTGCAGCGCGGCGAATGAGGCCGGGTCGCACTCAAAGGCGATCACTCTCGCAGTAGGGTGAAGGCGTTTCCAATAGCGCACGCCGACACCAACGTTGGCTCCGCCGTCGATGATGAGCGGGGTAGGGGAGGTCGCGGGAAAGCGATAGCTCTCCTTCTGAAAATAGGCCCGATAGGCAGCGACGAAACTCTGGCCATCGGTGACCTGTAGCTCCGGGCCCAATAGTCGCGTGACCGTGCCCGCATATTTGGGCAGAGCGGCCAGCCGCGCGATTTCCGCGCGCTCAGCTCAGGCAGCAGGAGAAAAAATCGTACGGAGGCGGGTCTGAAGGCTGGGTTTCATCTTGGGCGTGGCTGGCTGGCAACCAATGCTTATGGGCG
>CAIQKQ010000174.1 GCA_903872425.1 uncultured Opitutia bacterium
GATGCGAGTTGGGAGGCGTTGCGCGATTCGGTGGAATACATGCTGTCGCAGACGTGACAACGCGGCCGGAATCGCATGGGCATCCGGTCCAGGTTACGAACAGCGACGGTCAGGATGCCCGCGCTCACAACATCGGCGCGAGCAGGCGGCTGACCTCCTCGGCGAGCTCGCGGAGAGGCGCGAAGCCGCGCGGCGGTTCCGGCCGGTAAGCGTGTGAGCGCACACGTAGGCTGTCGGCCCAGGCCTTCATCGCGAGTACTTCAGGCTGCGAGTGAACGAATACGCCGATCTCGAAATTCACAAACAGACTGCGCGGATCAAAGTTCGCCGAGCCGAAGAGCGCGAGGCGGTCGTCCACAATCAGGGCCTTGCTGTGCATCATCCCTGGACCGACGAGGCGTACCTCGACCCCGGCGGCGTGCAGCGCACGCAGGGCGTGGCGGCGGGCGAGCTCGGTGATGAGGTGGTCGGGCTTGGTCGGCACCAGCAGGGTGACGGCGCGGCCGGCGCGGGCTTTCACTGTCAGCGACCGCATGAGCACCTCGTCGGGGATAAAATAAGGCGTGATGAGCACGACGCTTTCCTTTGCCTCCTGAATCATCGCGAGGATGCCCTCATACAGCGGATCACCTGGTACGTCGGGGCCGCTGGCGACGACCTGCAATTCTGCGGGTCCACTAGCGAGACCGTCGTCGTTGGACGCGAAGCCATTGCCGCGTACCGTCGCCGGCGTCTGGCCGGTGGTAAAACACCAGTCGGCGATGAATACTTCGTGCAGTTGTGCGGCGGCTGGGCCGGTGATGATCGCGCCGAAGTCGGGCCAGCGCTTTCGCCATGGCTGTGGCCCCAAGTAGAGGCGGGCGAGGTTGTGGCCGCCAACCATCGCGGTACGGCGGTCGAAGACGGCGATTTTGCGGTGATTGCGGAGGTTGGCCGCACCTCGTGGGGCAAAGTGCAGCACCGGCATGAACCACGCGACCTCGCCGCCTGCGCGGGTGAGCCGTCGGAGAAAATCACGGCTAAGAAACATGCAGCCCACCGAATCGAGCAGCAGTCGCACTTTCACTCCCTCGCGGGCACGTGCAGCGAGTAGACGGATGAGTCGCCGGCCGGTGTCGTCGCGGCCGAGGATGAAGGTCATGATGTCCACCGAGTGCCGCGCTGCGCGGATGTGCTCCTCTAGCACTGCGTAGGTTTCCTCGCCGGTCGTGAGCAGGCGCACCGCGTTGCCAGCGACAGGCGGCGGCGCGCCGGCAGACACGATCGCCTGCGCCACTGGTGAGTCGGCACAGGCCGCTGCGCGGGGCGCGTCGACCGGCGGTGCGGGACACACGGGCGCCTTGCGCGCGACGAGTCGGCGAAGCTTACGGCCGCCCACGAGAAGGAACAGCGGCACACCGACATAAGGCAGCAGCACGACGATGAGTAGCCAGGCCAACGTGTTCGCAGGCGCTCGCCGTTCGCCCTGCAACCGCGCGAGCACCAGCACCGCGAGCAAAAATCCGCTCACTGTGAGCAGGTAGGAGCGTAGGCCGTTGCCCAGCGCGTCAGCGATCAGGTCGGGCAGATGCACTTCTCCACGCTAGCCCGCCGCGCGCCGGGACGCAAGCTGCGCGAAGACTCGGCGGACGCCTGAGAAAAATCCTTGAACTCCGCCGACCTGCCCGCGAACGTCCTCATCCCGCAAAGCGGTAGGATACTCAAGTGGCCAACGAGGGCAGACTGTAAATCTGCTGGCTAACGCCTTCCCTGGTTCGAATCCAGGTCCTACCACCATGCATCGCCATCCCCCAATTTTTTCACCCCCTATGAAAAATTTTCCTTTTCCCGTGCTCCGCTGCCTCCGCCTACTCGCCGTCTTCCTCGGCCTTACCGCAGCGGTTTTTGGGGCCAAGGACAAACCCGTGGTCGGCTTCTCGTTCGACACCCTCAAAGAGGAGCGTTGGCAGCACGACCGAGATACCCTGGAGGCCAAGGTCAAGTCTCTCGGCGGCTCGCTCGTCGCCGTCTCCGCCAACGGAGATGATTCCACGCAGGTGCGCGACATCGAGTCGCTCATCACCAAGGGCGTGGACGTGCTTGTTATTGTCGCCCACAACGGCGAGGCGCTCAAGCGCGCCGTTGGCGACGCCAAGGCCGCCGGTATCCCGGTCATCGCTTACGACCGCCTCATCCTCGATTGCGACGTGGACCTCTATGTCACGTTCGACAACGTGAAGGTTGGTGCGTTGCAGGCTCAATATACCGTAGATCACCTCCCGGCCGGCCGGATGGCGAAAATTGTCACCGTCTATGGTGCGCCCACCGACAACAATGCCAAGCTCGTGAAGGAAGGCCAACACAGCGTGCTCGAGCCACTCGTCAAGGCCGGCAAAATCCAGATTGTTCACGCCGACTGGGCGGCCGACTGGTCCCCCGCCAATGGCAAAAAAATCGTCAATGCCGCCATCACCAAGGCTGGCCATGACATCGATGCCGTCATTGCCTCTGCCGACGGCGTCGCCGGCGGCTGCGTGCAGGCGCTCGTTGAGGAGAAGCTGGCCGGCAGGGTCATCGTCACCGGCCAAGACGCCGAACTCGCCGCCTGCCAGCGCATCCTGCGGGGCACGCAGACGATGACAGTCTATAAACCGCTCCAAAAACTCGCCGACTTCGCAGGGCAGGCCGCGATTGACTTGGCTAAAAGGCAAAAAGGTCGCCACCACGACAACGCTCGACAACCGTTTTAAAAAAGTTCCCAGCGCCTTCCTCGACGTAGTCACGGTGGATAAGGATAATCTCATGGCGACGGTTGTCGCCGACGGCTTCCAAAAGGCCGCCGACCTGAAGTGACACCCGCCCGCCGTCATGCGGAAAAATCTCCGCGCCTTCTTTGAGCGGACTTTTAGCCGTGCGCCGCAGTTTGTTGCGCGCGCTCCGGGCCGGATCGAGTTCGTCGGTAACCACACCGACTATAACGGCGGTGCGGTACTCGGCGCGGCTATCAACCGCCACGTCTGGGTAGCGCTCGCGCCGCGTCGCGACGGACGGCGGCGGTTGGTCAGCGCCGCGGGAGGCGATGTTGTGACGTTGCTGAACGGCGGGGAAAAAAAGCAGCGCGGCGAAAAGAGTTGGGCGAACTATCCGCTCGGTGTGCTCGTGGC
>CAIQKQ010000175.1 GCA_903872425.1 uncultured Opitutia bacterium
CCTCCCTTGGATTAAGGAATATTCACCGATTGAACATGCCAGTGCTGGGGACCCTCCGATTTTTCTGAGCTACAGCGCCTCACCTCCGCCTGCAGATCAGCCTCAACTCGATTCCGTTCACGGCGCAGCTTTCGGTCTTCATCTAAAGGAGCGTCTCGATACGCTCGGCGTGGAATGCCACTTGGCGCATCCAGTTTCACCGACGGATCCCAATGCACCGCACATCCAGTTTCTCATCCAGAAACTGATGAACGGACAGGGCAGCAAAAGCGCCGTAAGTAATCCGGCGAATCCTTTGTTCGTAGAAGATGGGAATCTGTCCAATTTGCCCATTCCAGCAACGCCCGTCTCGGGAGACTTCGTCTATTCGCCTCATCCGCACTTTCGGTGGATGCGGGAGGCGGGGGGTAAATTTGATGACGTGCATCATATCCAAATTGCTCGAGATGAGTTGTTTAAGGAGGCCGTGTGTGATGATAAGGTGGAAGTGGTGTCCCGCTTTGTACCGGTGAAAGCGTTGTCACCAGCAAAGTATTGGTGGCGCGTGAGGCGTGGTGAGGGCGAGTGGTCGCGGGCGATGGCGTTTGAAGTACGGGCGCCGGAGCATGCGTTCACCATCCGCTTGGGAAGTGACTCGGAGACGGTCGCGCGGGTGTTGCTGGAGGCGGCAGCGTCTACTCCGGCACGGGTGGATTTTGAGCCGGGCGAGTATCGGTTCGCACCGATGGATGCGAAGTGCCTCGTAACGCTGGCGAAGGCGCATGATCTCATTATTGACGGACACGGCGCACGGTTGGTGCTGGCGGGCACGCTGCTCACGCTAAATGATTGCCAGCGTGTGACGCTCCAGCATTTTACGGTGCTGGCAAATCGTCCAGGCCACACGCTGGTACGTGTGGTGGAGAAGGACTTGGCGAACATGCGGCTAATTGTAAAACCCGAGCCTGGCTATGATCCCGATGTGTCGCGCTACTTCAGCATGGCGGGCAGTGGCGGGAGTTTCCTCGGCTGCATGGACGCGCAGCATCACGGCAGGTATCTTATCGGCGCAGGTATCTCCGCGCGCACGGTGCAGGTCGCACCTGCGAAAGATGACTCGTGCGCGTTTGTGTTCAGTCCCGTGAAGGCCGCCACGCTGGAGCTGATGCCGGTGGGCGCTGTCGCGGTTGTCACGTCGTATCATTGGCAATGGGTGCAGATGAACCGTACGGATGAATGCACGTTTAGCGATGTGACGGTGACGGATTTGCCCGGCGCGTTTTGTGGCGGCAGTAACAACTCCGCGCGCAGCTATCTCGCATGCAAAGTAAAGCCGCGCTCACCTCTGGATTACTTCGGCGGCCACGCGGCCACGGGCAGCGGACGCATCGGCGAATGGATCGAGGGCTGCGAGTTCGAGTGCCTGCCGGACGACGGCCCGGCAGAGCAATCGTTTCGGCAGTCTATTAAAGGCACAGACGGCGAGGATGCGGTCCTGCTCGCTGGCAACGCAGTGCGCGAAGGTGACCGTATCGCGCTGGTAAACGCTAAGAACGGACGCGGCGTATCAGCCATCGCGCTGGAGGTGAAAGGCGCGCGCGTGCGCTTGGGGCGTCCGTTGGCAGAGCTGCTCGCGCACATCCAGTACGACGTTGCGAGTGGATGGAAAACCGTGTTTCTGTACTGCGATGCGCCCAGCAATGAAGACTTCGTTTATCGCCGCAACCGGACCGTTGGCGGACGCGCGCATGGTGTGAAGTTCAACGGCACCCGCGCGTGGATCGCGGACAATCATTTTGAGAACCTCAACGGCAATGCCGTGCTTGCGGGCTACACCTCCGAAGTCTCCGGCCACGGCTCATGCGATGTCGTCGTCAGTGGCAACACCATCCTGCGCTGTGGTTGGACGCCCATCAACGTCTGGTCCACCTCCGGTCTCGGCGGCAACATCATTATCCGCAACAACCGCATCACCGAAGCCCGCGAGGTGGAAACTCCCCACGAGATCCCCGAGTCCGAACCCACAGGCAGCGATCAGAAGGCACCGTCATGGGATGTCATTCTTGACCTCGCTCCGTCCGCTCGCTGGATAGTCGACGTCCACAGCGCTGACGTGCTTTCCACTGAGCCATACCG
>CAIQKQ010000176.1 GCA_903872425.1 uncultured Opitutia bacterium
GGCGTCGGGTGTAGCAGCCGCAGACCCGCAAGGATTACCGCCACCGGCGCGAAGATGACGACGGAGTATTTCGACAGCGCCAGCAGTCCCAGTCCGCCGCCCGCCGCCAGTAGGCGGCCGATGGTCACGCGATGCAGCAGCCGCCACCACGCGAGCAAGGCGGCGGTGAAGCCGAGTGCCGCCGCCATGTCCGAGGTGAACAACCCGCCGTGCGCCAACATTTCGGGCGAAAACACCAGTAGCCCCAGCGCGACAAAACCACCCGCTCGCCCGTGCAGCGCGCGCGCCCAGGCAAATACCAACGCACCCAACGCTACGCCAAGCAGTGCGATCATCGCCCGCTCGCGTGCGAGGATGTCGGCTGCGTTGTTGCCTAAATTGTAGAGCAGGTCGAAGCCGACGCGCCATGCGTCGCTCTCAGCCCAGCCCGGTTCCGTCGGTGTAGGATAGCGCGGCGGCTGCACGAGCAACGGCAGAGCGGCCCAGCGCTGGGGAAAGTCTCCGTTCTCCGGCTGTAGTCGGTGGTCGTGGCGCGTCCAGTAACTGTAGCCGGCGGCCGTGTAGGCGATCTCATCAGCCGTCGCGCTGTGCTGCCGCGAGACGCTCGCGGCCATCCACCAAAACAACCCGAGCAACAAAACGACGGCAGCGCGGCGCAAGGCGGACATGGTGGCGGGCGCGCTCAGTCGCCGCCAGTCTTGCGACGCACGACATAGTTCGGCCGGCGTTTTACCTCGTCGTAGACGCGGCCGAGGTATTCGCCGAGCACGCCAATGCCAATGAGCTGCACGCCGCCAAGAAAGAGCACGAGAATCGCCAACGTGGTGAAACCTGTAGGGGCGGTCTCCACGTTGATCAGGCGCTTGATCACGTAATAAAGGCCAAGCACGAAACCGGCGAGGCCCACGACCACACCGCTGTAAGTTAGCATCCGCAGCGGCAAGTAGGAAAAACTAAAGACGCCGTCGAGCGCGTACCGCACGAGCCGTCGTAGCGTTTGTCCCGGCTGCCCCGCCGCGCGTTCCTGCCGATCGTAAAAAATCTCGGCGGGCGGGAAGCCGATCCACGCGCGCAGGCCGGGGAAAAAACGATGTTTTTCTGGCAGGCTATTAAAGGCCTCGACGGCCGCGCGCCCAAGTAAGCCGAATGTGCCCGTGTTGCGCTCGATCGGTAGGTCGGTCAGTCGGCCAAACACCGCGTGAAACGTGTCGAAACCCGCGCGTCGCAGCCCGCCTTCCGCCCGTGACCGGCGTACGGCGAGCACGACCTCCGCTCCGCCACGCCACGCGTCCACGAGCTGCGGGATCAGCTCGGGCGGGTCTTGCAAGTCGGCGTCCATCGTCACAGCCGCGTCGGCGTCGGCCGCATGCGCGAGGCCGGCGGCAAGCGCGCTCTGATGTCCGAAATTTCGCGACAGCTCGATGACGCGCGTGCCTGGAACGGCGGCGGCGCGGGCCATGAGCAGCGTGCCGCTGCCATCGCGGCAGCCGTCGTTCACAAACACTGCGACCCACTCTTCACCCGGCCGCGCCGCGGTGACGGCGTCGAGTCGCCGGAACAGCTCCGGTAGCACCGCCTCCTCGTTAAACACGGGGATCACGACGGCGATGCGGGGGCGGGAGGGCGGCATGGGCAGAGCGGTACGAGTAGTGTGGCGCGAGCTCGCCCGGCGGCAAGCCGGGTTTTAGGTAGTGCGCCAGCTGGTGAAATTAAGGTAGGACCGCTGTCTTGCAACGGCCGGGAACGATGTTCCTGCGCAGCCTTGGCAAGGCAGTCGCGCTACAATACAAACTGACCCGCTGCCGAGCTATGGGACGACTGCCCGCCGATTAGCCCTGCCGCCAACGTTTCGTCAATTCGATGGCAGCGGCCGGCCAGTCAGGGTAGCGGAAGGTGAAACCGGCGGCGAGAAGGCGACCAGGCACGACACGGCGACTTTTCAGGATGAGCTCGGTTTCGGTGCGCATGAAAAACGCGCCGAGTTCCAACGCCCATACCGGAACCGGCACGCTGATCCAGGCCCCGAGGGCGACGCGAAAACCGGCGATGAAATCGCGGTTCGGCAGCGGATTCGGCGCAGCGAGATTGAACGCCCCGGCGAGATCATCGCGCGCGATGAGGAAGCGCACGGCCGCCACGAAATCATGCTCGTGGATCCAAGAGACATATTGGCGGCCGTCACCCTGCCGCCCGAAGCCGAGGCGACAGAGGTTGGCTAGCACCTGAAACACACCGCCGCGGGCCGTACCCATAACCAGCGAGGTGCGCAGGATGACCTTGCGGGTGCACGGAGTAGGAGCAGCGTTGATCTCCGCTTCCCAGGCCTTGCCGATGTCCACACTTTTGCCCCACAAAGCGGGCACGCCGGGCGGGTCGCCGATGAGGCCGGTTTCCTCGTCGTTGGGCGCATCGTAACGGTGACCGTAAATGGTCGCAGTGGCGGCTTGGAGCCAGACGCGCGGCGGGCTTTTGGCCGCGGCGATGGCTGCGCCAACGGCGCGCGTCGAGTCCACGCGCGAGTCCAAGATCTCGGCGAGGTTTTTGGCGCTGTAGCGGCAGTCCACCGTGCGGCCGGCGAGGTTGATAACGGCGTCGGCCGTCTCGAATTCGGCTGCCCACGCGCCCACGGTGCGACCGTCCCATGCGACCTGACGCAGGCCGGGTATAGCCGTGGTCGTGCGCTCGTCTGGGTGGCGCGTAAGAACGACACATTCGTGTCCTTCGGCGAGGAAGGCGCGGATGAGCATGTGGCCGACTTGGCCAGTGCCGCCGGGGAGGATGATTTTCATGGGAGGTGGTTGGCTTGTAGGGTCGCAGTTTGTAGGCGTGCGCCTGGGTGGAGCGAGGCTCAGCGATCTGCGTTTGGCAGCGGCGAAAAGAGCGGTAGGATCAGCCGACAAGACGGAAGATTTTGTCGCCGAGTTGGAACAGACGCTGGGCATGTTTCGGTGCGAGCGCCTGACCGCGCTCGGCCCAACTGGATGTCAGCTCGATGAACTCCGTCAGCCCAGTCAGGCGGGCCGCGAAGTGGGCGGCGGCGGCTTTGTCGGTTTTGCTGCCACCGGTGTCGGCAGCAACCTCGGCAGCGCATGCGCGTAAGGTGGCGAGTGTCGGGTCGAGCTCGCGTTTCTTGCGCTCGCGGAGGATGACCTGGAACATCTCCCATACATCGTCGAGAGTAGCGAAGTGCTCGCGCCGGTCACCGAAGACATGGACGATGCGCGCCAGCCCCCAGCCCTGGAGCTCCTTGAGGCTCGTGCTGACGTTGGAGCGGGCGACGCCAAGCGTTTCGGCGATCTCGTCGGCCGGGAGCGGTTGCGGCGAGAGCATGAGCAACGCGTGTGTCTGCGCGACGGCACGGGTGACACCCCAGCGACAGCCCATCTCGCCCCAGTGGAGGATAAATTTTTGCATGACCGGGGTAAGCTTCATAATATTTCAGATATTACAGAAATTATAGATAGCAGCCAGATAAATCGGCGCGGCCAATCTGTTGCGCTCTACGTAGCCGTTGGGGGGATCTCGGCCGTCAGCCGGCGTCATAACCCCCATAAGGGGAAGGTGTCAGTGGGCGGAGTCATCGTGTTTACGCTTGAAACAGTTTTCGCGCATTGTCGTCATCAAGGGCTGCGGCCGGAGTTGGCCGCGTTACCTGCATGGCGCACTCTTCACCTGCTTCTCCCCCGCCTGACCGCCGAGACTTTCTCGCCAAGGCTGCCGCCGTTGTCATCGGCAGCGCGTTGGCCGTGGCTGCCCCGGTCGCCGGGCTTGTGGTCGCACTCGATCCCTTACGGCGGAAATCTGCCGCCGGCGGTGCGGTGCAAGTCGCGTCGCTGGCGGCGCTGCCGGAAGGCGGCGAGCCGCGCCAGTTCCCTGTGCTCGCCACGCGGGTGGACGCGTGGAACATCACGCGTAACGTCCCCGTGGGCGCGGTGTTTCTCCAGCGACTAAAAGGTGGCGCAGTTCGCGCCTTCAACGCCTCCTGTCCACATGCGGGCTGCTTCGTGGGGTTTCGGGCGGACAAAAATTGCTACCTCTGCCCGTGTCACAACAGCACGTTTGCGACAGACGGCCAGGTACTTGATCGCACTAGTCCCAGCCCGCGCGCACTCGACGAGCTGACAGCTGAGGTCCGTAACGGGGGTGAAGTCTGGGTTACTTTCCGTAATTTCCGACCCGGCGAAAAAGAGAGGATTCCTGTCTGATGAAACCCGCACTCGACTGGCTCGATCAACGCACTGGCTACAAGAAGCTGCTGCACGAGGCGCTCTTTGAGAACGTTCCCGGCGGAGCGCGCTGGCGCTATGTCTGGGGTAGCACGCTCACGTTCTGCTTTGCGGTGCAGGTGATCACGGGGCTGTTCCTCTGGCTTGCCTACAGCGCCAGCGCGCAGACGGCGTGGGAAAGCGTTTATTACATCCAACACGAGATGGCCGGTGGCTGGTTTCTGCGTGGGCTGCATCACTACACGGCGCAGGCCATGACGGTGCTGCTCGTGCTACACCTGATGCAGGTCGTCATTGACGGAGCCTACAAGGCCCCGCGTGAGGTCAACTTCTGGACGGGTATCCTGTTATTGCTACTGGTGCTTGCGCTCTCGCTCACCGGCTACCTGCTGCCGTGGGATCAGAAAGGTTTCTGGGCCACGAAGGTCGCCACGAGCATCATGGCGATCACGCCGTTCGTCGGACCCGCGCTGCAAAAGTTGGTCGTGGGTGGCTCCGACTACGGGCATCTCACGCTCACGCGGTTTCTTGCGGTGCATGCGGGTTTTATCCCTGGGGCGATCATCGCGTTCATCGGCGCGCACATCTGGCTGTTCCGCCGTCACGGCCTCACGGCGAAGGAACCGCGGCGGAAGCCCGATGCGCCATTTTGGCCGGGGCAGGTGCTGTGCGACGCGGTCGCGTGTCTCGCCGTGCTGGCTGTTGTGCTGTTTCTGGTCGTACGCTATCACGGCGCGGAGTTGGGAGCGCCCGCCGACCCCTCGGAACCTTTTGGCGCGGCGCGGCCTGAGTGGTATTTTCTCTTCCTGTTCCAGCTCCTGAAATATTTCCCCGGCGGCACGGAGATCTGGGGCGCGATGGTGGTGCCAGGGCTGCTCATGTTGGTCCTCGCCGCGATGCCGTTCATAGGGAAATGGAAGCTCGGCCACCGCTTCAACGTCGGGTTCCTCTGGGTGATGCTCGGCGGCGTCGCGCTGCTAACATGGCTCGCCGTCAACGAGGACCGTCACAACCCCGACAACGCCATCGCCGTCGCTGCCGCCGAACGTGATGCCGAGCGGGTCGTCGCGCTCGCACGGTCACCCGACGGTATCCCGCAGACCGGTGCGGCCACGCTCCTCCGCCACGACGCACTCACCCAAGGCCCGAAGCTGTTCGCCAAAAACTGTGCGAGTTGCCACCGCTACGACGGTGGCAACGGCCTCGGCGGCACGCCGACGGGAAAGATTGGCGCGTCCGACCTCAAGGGCTTCGCCAGCCGCGAATGGTTGGCCGGCCTGCTTGATCCTAAACAGGTGGATGGCCCGCATTATTTCGGCGGCACGAAATTCAAGGACGACAAAATGGTCGGTTTCGTGAAAAAAGATGTCGCCGGCTTTTCGGCCGAGCAGAAGGCCCAGCTTCAGCAAGTCATCGTCGCGCTCTCTGCCGAGGCCGGTCTGAAATCGCAGCGCGTCCTTGATGCGGGGGACGTGGCCATCATTGACCAAGGCAAGAAACTCATCGGCAGCGCTGGCGTGAGTTGTACCGACTGCCACCAATTTCACGTCGCGGACGCGGACGCTGTCGCGCCCGACCTGACAGGCTACGGTTCGCGTGAGTGGCTGGTCGCGTTCATCACTGACCCGTCGCACGCGCGCTTCTACGGCAAGGACAATGACCGGATGCCGGCCTTCGGTAAAGACCAGCGCTTGAGCACCCAGGAAATCGGCCTCGTCGCCGACTGGCTGCGTGGCGAGTGGTATGAGCCGGAGAAGCCGTGAACCATTCGTTCACCCGCGCTCGTCAGCTCATCGACGCCGCCCATGCCGCCGACCCGGCGCGCGCAGCGGATGGGCGTGCGGCGGAATTAGTTTATGCCGAGCGCATGGAAGCGTGGGTCGCGCGCCTCGTGACCGACGCGCCGGAGTTGCTGCGCCTCGCCGCGCGCTGCCAGCATCTCGAACGCTGGCTAGTGCCACGCGCGACTTTCCCCGAGGGCAAGCCCGGTTACCTCGCGTGGCGGCGCTCGCTGTACACGAAACAGGCTGCGCGTGCCCGCGAGCTATTGCTCGCTGCCGGCGTGGCCGCGACTGAAGCGGACGAGGTCGCGACGTGGGTTTCCAAAACCGGTCTTCACACCAACGCCGGCACGCAGGCGTTGGAGGACGCAGCCTGCCTGGTGTTCTTGGAGAACGAGCTCGACGCCTTTGCCAAGCAGCATGCCAACTACCCGCGCGAGAAATTCGCCGACATCCTGAAAAAAACCTGGCGTAAAATGAGCCCCCCCGCGCGCGCGTTGGCGCTAGTGCTTGATCTCAGACCCGCGCTCGCCGCCCTCGTACGTGAGGCGGTGGGGGTGAAGCGCGACATGAGTTAACGCGGAGGCGTGCTCACCCACGGCGGACACTGCACGATTACTCCGCGCCTCCGGTCGGTTCTCGGCGGTGGCAGTAGTCCAACTCTATCGTATTAGACGTTTAGGCGTGCTTTTA
>CAIQKQ010000177.1 GCA_903872425.1 uncultured Opitutia bacterium
ACTGGCCGTGAACAGGCGGGAGGGATTCATGGGGTGGCTTTTGGGGGTTGGAATGAAGAGTAAAAACGGACACCAGCACCACACTAGACGGGTAAATCGTCAATGACGATTTTTAATGAAAGCACTCCAGAAAAACATCCCCCCCATAGTAGTTCACCCGCTAAACAGTCCGCTACCATTTAGGCGGGCAGTGCACGCTGTCCCGCAGGCTGGATTGGACGCCCCCTATCCGAGATCGTAAGTGATAACCCTGCGCGTCACGCCCGATGCAGATGCTCCACCACCACCCCGACCCGTCAGACCAATCGACTGCCTCTATGGTTGGATTTGCCAAAATCTGAGGCTCCATTCTTTCGCTCCTCACTGCGACGCAACGGACCTAAATTATCCTAGCAGTTTTGCATACTCCGCCGAGTCGAGTAGCGCCGCCGATACCGCCGAATCGGCGAGCTTGAGCTTCAGCATCCAGCCGGCCTCGTAGGGCGATTGGTTGACTGTCTCCGGCGCGGACGTGAGCACGTTGTTGACCTCAACTACCGTGCCGGCAACAGGCGCATAGAGGTCCGAAGCAGCCTTGACCGACTCGACCACCCCGAAAACTGACCCGGCGGCAAGGCTGGCCCCCGGTTTCGGCAGTTGCACATAGGTGATGTCGCCGAGCGCCGCCTGAGCGTAATCGGAGATAGGCCCCATAGGCCCCCGTGCCAACGAGCGGCGAGATGGCGATCCCCGTGACAGTCGCGAGCGCGCCCGAAAATGGCGCGGCCGGCGAGTGGTCGGCGACGGTTGGCGTGGCGGCGGCGGGTTTCGCTGGCCCGCCATTCGTGGCCGCGAGCGCGGGCCGGACCGCCCACAGCAACGCCAGACCACCCAGCAGCCCGAACAATAAATATTTTCTCATGGCGCGTCGAACTTGGCGCGTGCGACGCCGCTTGGAAAGCGGTAAACGGCGCCGCTACGGCGGCGCCGCGTCGCTGCGGCACCGTTTCAGGCCGACGCAAACGAGCCATGGCACGTTGATAAAAAAAATCACGAGTAGCCATTCGTGCGCGAAAAACCCCAGCTCCATCACCGTCCGCGCCAGCAGGTGCATCGCCAGCAAGCCGAGACCAACCGCGCACGCCGCGCGCCGGCCGGTGAGCGCAAGCACCGCTCCCAACTCAAGTAACAGCCCCGGCGTGAATGCCAGTCGCGTGAGCCACGGATGCTCGGCAATGAGGCGCGGCCAGTCCGTCCCGAGCGTAACCGGTGCTCCAGGCATACCATACTGATCGTAGTACACGTTGGCGTGCGTCTTCACGAGTTGGAGCGAGATGTCGGGAAGCTGTGCGATCCACCGACCTTTCGACGCGATGAGCTTCGTCCAGCCTGAGGTGACGTAGGCCGCCGCGATCATGAGTTTGGCCGCCTGCACGGCGCGGCGGTGGGTGTCGGTCGGGGCCCACGCGAAGCCGCGCGGCGCGCCGGGAGCAGGTCTCACGGCGGCCGTCGCGTATGCCAGCCATTGCGCTAACGCGACAAGGCAGAGCAACTGGAGATGGTGGCCGATGGAGCCTTGCGAGTTTTCCAGCGCGCCCACGGCCGTGAGCAATGCCGCCCCATAGCCGAGCGTGAGCAGCGGCGCGACGCCGATCGCGTAGAGCCCAAGCGCAATCGGTGCGAGCGCGCGCAACGGTGCAAACACCGCCGGATCACCGAGCCAGGTCAAATCGGCCAGCCGCGCTAACCCGTTGGGATAAGGCTGCGCGGTGAACGGCACCACGGCGGGCAACATTCGCCACATCAGCCATGCGAGTAGTGCGCGCATCACGTACATCTCCCACGGCGCGTGGCCCACGGTCGTCTCGCGGAGGGATTGCAGCCAGCGTTTCATGCTATTTCTCCGCGAGCAGTTCTTCGATCCTGGCAAAGCCCTCGACCGTTGCAACGCGACGCACCTCGACGCGCAGCAGGCGCACCGTACCGGTCGGCACCGCCGCGCCGCGCCGCGCGCCAGTTGCGCGCAGCTCATCCAACAACGCCTCCCCAGCGTGGCGACGTTCGACCGGCGTGGCGGTGGCTTCGCTCGCTCCGCGCGGGACGACGAGCTCGCGGAGCCGCGTACGGTATAATTTTTTCACGTTGGCCGTCGAGGTGCCGAAATATTTCTCGCACGCCAGCGGCCGGCCGGCGGCGTCGGCGAGGTAGTAATAGTCCGCCACCGGGTCGAATGTAGAATACATCGGCAGCCGCGTGAGCGGGAACTGCTCGCCGGCTGCCAACAGCAGCACCACGGCCGCCGTCAGGCGGACGAAAGGCAGGCGTTTCCAGAGTGCTCCAAGCATCGCGGCGAGCCAAGTGGCGCGGTGGTGAGCTGGCAACGCCCGTTTATCATCGCAGCCGGACGCAAGCCGCCGAATCTACGGATCTAACCGCAGGCCGCGCAGTCGACCCGGACCGAGCTTCTCCACAATCTCGGGGGAAAGCGCGG
Organism: uncultured Opitutia bacterium; assembly: GCA_903872425.1. GTDB lineage: Bacteria > Verrucomicrobiota > Verrucomicrobiia > Opitutales > Opitutaceae > CAIYUN01. The sequence goes on from CAIQKQ010000177.1 coordinate 2,471, forward strand.
CCCGAATGCGCGCCTGGCCGGCGGCGTCATAGATGAACATTTCCCATGCACCCTCGTGCACGATCTCGGCCGGCGCGCCGAAGCGCGCGAGCACCGCGGCGCGGTCAAGCTCGGCCGTCAGCACAAAATCATAGCTCGGCCAGCGCAGGGTGCCATCGGGCGCCGGCGGCTCAAAAAACCAAAATGCGTTATTACACCAAAAATAGGGGTGTGCGTCCGGCTTAAGCGTGTTGAGGCGCGCCGTACCACCGAGCACATTAAGCAAGTCGGCTTGCCAATAACCCGCCAACCCGCGGTGCAGGCTGTGGCGCGCGACAGCAGCCTCGAAGTCGCGCGACGCGGGCGTCGGCCGAAACCGCCAGCCTGCCGGGTCCAGCGAGAGCGCCGCGCCCACCGCTACACCCGCGAGCCCGCAGGTCAGGGCGACGGCCCGGCCGCCGCCCAGCCACCCGCCGACCGCTACACGGCGCGCCACTGCAATGGCGACGACCGCGAGCGGCAGGAACAGGAGGTTGAGCAGGTAGCGAACGTTGCCCCAATCTTTCCAAAACCCGGTGAACACCACCACGGCGACCATGCCGCCGGTGCTGAGCGCCACCAACCCATGCCACGCCCGCGCGCGTGAGTCGGCGGCCGGAGCGGACCGCCACAGGTCGGCGGCCAACAGCACAAGCCACGCGGCGAATCCCGCGCTCCAACCCCACGCACGCGGCACGAGCTCGGCCGCCGCCTCGCCGAGAAATTTTCCCGTCGCATGCAGCAGCACCCCGGGAGTCGGGACCTGGCGAAAGCCGAGCTGGTAAAAATAGCCCCACGATACGAGCGCTAGGCCAAGCCGCACCGCCACGGCGCCGACCGCCGCCGCGAGGAACAATTTCCCCAACCGCCGCAGTGTTCCCGTCGGCGCACCGGCGCGCCGTTCTAGCCACCAGACCGTCGTGCACAGCGGCCCCGCGAACTGCACGAGCACGAGGGCGTCCGAGCACAACGTTGCCACCAGCAGCGCGCACATGTCGAACCAAAGCCAACGGGTGGGTGCGGGCGCGCGCAGCAAGCGACCGGTGAACGCAACGAGCGCCAGCCCGACCAACAGCGCGCCGCCGTGATATGCCGGTTGCACGAGCAACCACACGACCGGCCCGTGGCGCGGCAAAAATTGCAGCGCGAGCGCAGCATTGACCGCCAGCACGCCCGCGAGCCAGGCGGTCTGCGGCCGGCAGCCGTGCCACCAGCGCGCGACGGCTGCGACCAGTCCGATCAGCACCAGCCCAGAACCAGCCGCGTAGGCGGCGAAGCTCTCCCCGCCCGGCCCAAGGGCGGCGAGCATCGGCAGGTGAAAAAAAATATCCGGAAAAAAATACGGCGCGCCCGGCAGTGTCCAACCCGAGAGCGGATACTTTCCAGCCAGCACGTCGGTCGCAAACACGTAGGAATAGAGCACGTCGCTCGACAGGGTGGCGTCCATCACGGCCGCTGTCAGCCGCAGCGCGAGCACCAACGCCAGCACCAGGCCAGCGACGATGACGAACCAGCCGCCACGCCGGGCGTCGCGGGTCGTAGCGCCCGATCCCTTGGTGGCCGGACGATCAGGAGACGAACTGTCCATCGCGCATGGTCCTCGTCACGTCGCAGCGTGCGGCAAGATCGGGGTTGTGGGTGACCATCACCACGGCTTGGCCGTGCTGCCGGGCGAGGCTGGTGAGCAACTCGAAGACGAGGGTCGAGTTTTTCGCGTCAAGGTTGCCCGTCGGCTCGTCGGCGAGGATGGCGGTCGGCTCATTGGCGAGCGCACGGGCAATGGCCACGCGCTGCTGCTCACCACCAGAAAGTTGCGCGGCCAGCCGGCCGGCCTTGTCGGCCAAACCGACAGCTGCGAGCAGCTCCCGCGCGCGCGCCACCATCGCGGCGGGGGTCAGATGGGCGAGTTTTCGCATCGGCAGCATCACGTTTTCCAACGTGGTAAACTCGAGCAGCAAAAAGTGAAATTGAAACACGAAACCGATGTGCCGCGCGCGTGTCGCCGTGCGCCGCTCGTCGTCTGCGCCCGACATCGGCTCACCCTCGATCCAAATTTGGCCCTCGTCCGGGCGGTCGAGCAGGCCGAGCGAATAGAGGAGCGTGGACTTGCCGCAGCCCGATGGCCCGACAACGGCGCAGACCCGCCCGCGCTCGGCCGCAAATGACACCCCGCGCAGTACCTGGACGCGCGCCTCGCCGGCCCCGAGCTGGCGATGGAGATTTTCGCAACGCAGTGCGAGGCGCTCGGCCGGAAGGATTGGCACGGGGGCGATCATTGCGCATTACCTCGGATGACTTCGCCAGGTTCGAGTCGTGCAGCGCGGCGGGCGGGGAGATAGCTCGCCACCAACACGACAGCCGCCGCCGCTCCGACGGCCGCCAGGTAGTGCCACGGCGACCAGGTCACGACAAACGAGTCGGTGGAAAATATCCCCCGGATGCGGATGGGCAGGCGCGACACGCCCCACGTTGCCGCCGCGCCGAAGAGTGAGCCAAGCACCGCGCCGCCCACCAACACCAATGCGCCTTGCCACAGAAAAATTCCGCTGATGTCACGCCGCGTGTAGCCCATTGAGCGCAGGATGGCAATTTCCTTGGTCTTCTCCAGCACCAGCATCGCAAGCGTGTTAAACATCCCCAGCCCAGCTACAAGGATGATGGTCGAAACTGTGAGAGCCGACGAAAACCGCAGCGCGCGAAACACCTCTAGCCATGTTTTCTCGCGCAACTGCCACGAAGACACGGCGTGCTGAATCACAGCCTGAATCTGCGCCGCATCCTCGGGCGCACGGTCTGGATCAAAGAGGCTGACCTGGATAAAGCTCGTCGCCCCAGGGCGTTGCAGCAGCGAGCGAGCTTCGTCGAGGTGCAGGTAGACGCGCTCTTTGTCGATGTCGCGGATACCCGTCTCGTAAATCGCACAGACTCGGTAGCGGCGCGTCTGGCCGTGTATCTCGATGGCGAATGAGTCGCCCACGCCGACCTGCAGCCAATTCGCGAGCACGTTGCCGACGAGCGCGCCGTTAGGCGTCCGCCGATAGTCCTCCAGATCGCCACGCAAAATCTGCCGCGCGAGGTCTGTCACGGCGAGATGGTCGTCGAGGTCGACCCCGCACACCCGTCCCGGCAAGGCGGCCGTCGCACCCACCAAGTTCACCCCGGCTTGTAAGATCTGGGAGACGCCGGCCACATTGCCAAACTGCCGCAGCGCCGCCGCCACGCGTGCCGGCTCTTGGATGTTGCCGTCGCTTGGGGATCGCGCGCCGGCCGCCGCGGGTCGGAGTGGGTTTTCCACGCGCAGCGCGCCGTTGGTGCCGAGGATGGTGCGAATGAAAAAATTCTCAAAGCCGCTGGTCTGGGCCTGCGTAACGATAAAAAAGCCCACGCCAAACACGATGCCTGCGAGGCTCATTAGCATAGAGCGTTTCCGCGCCGTCAGAAACCGCAGGGCAATGCGCAGGTTAGGCGGCATGGCGCGCACTCAGGGTTGCGCCACGCGCACGCGGCCGCCGGCCTGGAAGGCGTCGAGGTTTTCCGTGATGACGAGCTCACCGGCCGCGACCCCGGCTGTCAGCTCAGCCTCCTCCAATGTGGCGAAACCACGCGTCACCCGCCGCCGCTCCACCCGACCGTCCTTCACCACGAGCACGGCGTCGCCGAGCAGGGCACGGCGCGGTACGAGCAGGGCGTCGGCACGCTCGCCGAGGATGACGCTGGCTTCGCCGCTCAGTCCGGGCACGAGCCGCTCCGGCGCGATCTTCACGTCGAGGCGCACGGTGTAGCGCTGCGTGGCGGCGTCGGCCGTCGGCAGCACCGCGGCCACGGTGGCGTCAAATTTTTCGGCTCCATAGCCAAGGAACGTCACGGTCGCGCGCTGGCCCACCGCGACGGCGGAGAAATTTTCCTCGCTGAGGCTACCCTCCACCACCCGGGCAGCCGAGAGCAACGTCGCGAGTGGTGCGCCAGCGGGGACGAGGTCGCCGGGCTGCGCCAGCACGGCAACGACCTGCGCGTCGGTCGGCGCGGCAACACGCGTTTTCTCTATGAGCCGCTGTTGTAGCTTAAGCCGGCTCTCCAGGTCGGACAGCGCCGCCTCGCGATCAATTTGCTCTAACGCCATGCTCGTCTCTAGCTGCTGCACCGTGCGGCGTAACCGCTCCACGTCGGCCTTCGGAAACGTCCCGGCGTCGGCCTGCCGCGCGGCCTTATCCCTCTCCTCGCGCGCCGTCACCAGCGCGGGCGCGCTGGCCGAGCCGGCGGCCAGCCGCCGTTGCGCCGCGTCGCGCTCGTCGGTCAGGCGGCGGAGTTCGTGCTGGAGGTCGGTGTCGTCCATCTGCACGACCACCTCGCCGGCGCGCACGCGCCCGCCAATGGCGAGCGTACTCGATCGCACGCGACCCGCGTTCTCACCGCGCAGCTCGAGCGTGCGGTCTGCCCGAACCGACACAGTGGCGAGCACGGTGTGGACGGCCCGCCCGCGCTTCACCGCGGCCACGGCCGCAACCGGCGGCCGACCCAGCAGCGCAAACGCCACCGCGCCAGCGAGGGCGAACAACGCGACGAGTTTGAGCAAGGAAGACGGCTTCATGGAAAGTGGGGCGCAGACTGGTCGCGCTCGCGCAGCAGGGCATATTCCGCGACGCGAAGCAACTGCGCGGCGCGCTGCCGCTGGAGCGCAAGCCGGCGCTGTTCCTGATCGGCCAGCCGTTGCGCCCAGTCTTCGACGGCGATTTCTCCGGCCGCCTGGCGCGGCTGATCGGCCGCGAGCCGGGCGGCGCGCGCGGTGAATATTTCCTCAGCCAGCTGCAAGTCGTCTTGCGCCAGCATCAACTCGCGCCAGCCGTCGGCGAGCTGGCGTTGCCACCCGCGGGTGGCCTCGTCGAGCGCGAGCGTTTTTTGTTTCACGTCGGCCCGCGCACGGCTCGCGGCGGCCCGGCTCGCGCCGCTGTCGAAGATGTTCCAATTCATCCGCAGGCCGACATAGCGAATATCGGCGCCGAATTTCGCCGCGATGTTCGCCGTGTAGCTCACCTCATCCTGCGTGATGCCGGCGACGAGATCGAACATTGGTTTCAGACGCACGTGTGCGATCTCGTAATTGAGCCGCGCCGCCGCCAGTTCGAGGTCCGGCCCGGCCAGCGCGTCGGGCCGCTGGGATTTGTGCGACGGGTCCGCATCGGGCTTTAGCCGCGCGACCCAGTCGTCGGACAAAGCCGGGATCTCGGCCGGCAGCACGGACGCGGTGAAATTTTCCAGGCCGGCGAGCGCGGCAAAATCGGCCCGGGCCTGATTCCATTGCCAAGCCAACCGCTCAAGCTGCCGGCGGCTCTGTTCACGGGCGAGTTTTTCCTCGGCGAAGTCTAGCTCCGCTAGCTCGCCGCGTGCCGCGCGCGTCGCATCCGTCGCCAGCCGGCGTCCGGCGCGGGAGTCATCTTCCGTGGCCTGCCGCAGTTCGAGTGCGCGCACGACCAGCGCGGTGTATTGCGCGCGCACCTCAAGCACGAGTTTGCGCCGCGCTTCGGCGAAATCATGCTCGGCGAGCGCACGCTGGATAGTGCCGAGCCGGGCGCGGTTGGCTAGCGCGCCCCAGTGGAAGAGCGGCTGCGTGGCAAGCAGGCCGTAGGAAAACTTCACGCTGTATTGCGTGCCCGGCAGATCGCGCCGGAGCTCCTGCCGCCCGTCCACGCCCGCGCCGACCCGCAGCGTTGGATATAGCCCCGCCCGCGCTTCTTCCTCGCCGGCCTGCGCGATAGCGACAGCAAGGCGGCCTTGCAACACTCGTGGCGCGGCCTCCAGCGCCGTCGCGAGAATAGGCTTCAGTTCAGGCAGCAGCGTTTCGGGCAGGTGCAGCGGGTCCACGGCGACCGGTGGCGGCAATTTTTCTTGCGCAACCGCGACGGCCGCCGTGAAGCCGAAGGTGGCGGCGAGCGTCAGAAAAAAATGCGGGAGGCGGGCCATCAGTAATTTGCGCAGCGTCCGCCAATGCGCCCGCTCATCCCGGCTTTGGCAACAACGAAGTCCCGGAACACCCGTTCGACCAACCCGCCCCGCGTCCAGGCGGTTTTGGCTGTCCCCCCACGGCGCATGATTCCGGCTATGATTTTGGGGTACCAGCGGACGATTGACCGGTCCGTTCTCGCCGTACAGGCGCACAGTCACTTGTGATTCAGCGCCGACGAAGGGAGGCGATCGTAGTGGGTTTGGGTTTGCATTGGAGCCGCGTCTATCGCCGCCGCCGCTCTGCAAAAACTGCGGTCTGAAGAAATCGTAGGGCGGGGTCGCCGAACCCCGCCGCCTCCTTTTTGGCATGGGCTCCACCCCATAACCCAGCTCGCTCATCCGTCTCCATCCACGTAATCCGTGGTAAAATTTTCTGCGAAACTCGTCGCCGCCCCCCAACCTAGCCCCTTCACCTCTTTGCGCTTAATCCGGCTTGCCGGCCGCCACCCTCCCAACCAACTATTTCCGCATGGCCACTCCCCTCGTAGGAATCATCATGGGCAGCGCGTCCGACTGGGACGTGATGCAAAACTGCTCGCAGACGCTTGACGCCCTCGGCATCGCGCACGAACGCCGCGTCATCAGCGCGCACCGCACGCCTCAACTCGCCTTCGAATGGTGTGGCGGCGCCCAAGCACGCGGGCTCAAAGTCATCATCGCTGCCGCGGGTGGTGCGGCGCACCTCGCCGGCGTGGCGGCGGCGCTCACCCCGCTGCCCGTGCTCGGCGTCCCCATCGAGTCCGCCTCGCTCAAGGGCCTCGACTCGCTGCTCTCGATGGTGCAAATGCCAGGCGGCATCCCCGTGGCGACCCTCGCGATCGGAAAGCCGGGTGCGGTCAACTCCGCTCTCTTCGCCGCCGCCATCCTCGCCCTCAGTGACACCAAAATCAAAGCCGCCCTCGACGCCTACCGCGCCGCGCAGACGAAAAAAGTCGCCGAAACCAAGCTGCCGTGAGCCGGATTTATGAAATCTAACCGCCTCGGTCACTTGCTTGATCAACTTCGGGTTGATGGAAAATTCACACGAATTTGAGCAAGATGAACGGCGAATAGCTCGCCATCGCTGGCCATCTGCCGAGTATTCGGGTAGGCCGACCTAGTCGCACTCACGCACATCGCTTTTACGACTGGGTAGCCCCCCGCTACTTCAAACCGGTGCGCCCGCTGTCACGGCCGCCCAGCACAACGCGGGATGTCAGCTGAGCGTGGGATGATCTAACAGGCCGGCTTAAACCGACTTCGACGGGCCGTTAGGCTGGGTTTAAGGGCTACTTGGAACCACCGCCGCGCCAACCCACCGCCCTCTGGCGCCGCCAGCGTCCCAATCCTATTCCAGCCCCAGCTTTGATTGCCGCTTTACAACAAAATTATTTTGAGACCTAGCCCTCTTTCAATTCCTCCTCGATGGTCGGCATCGCACCTATTACCCCGAGGAACCGCGCGCAAAAAAGGCCACCGCGTGAGCGGAGGCCGTTGGTGGCGGCGTTAGCGCACCGCATTTGATCAGTTGTCGCCGCTCACTTCGCCGCAGGGGCGGCGGGCTTGGCGTCTGCCGGCTTGGTGGCCGGAGCAGGCGCGGTGGCCGGGGCAGCACTCTCGCGCGAGAGGAAATTGAGGATGTTTTGCGCCTGCGAACCGGTCTGGTTGGTATCGTGGTAGACGACCTTGCCGTCCTTGATGAGATAGGCCTCGCGGGAGGCCATGTTTAGGCCGGCTTGGCCAAAGGCTTTCATAACTTTTTTGTCGGTGTCGGCGATGAGGGAGAAGGGAAACTTGTATTCCTCTTTAAATTTTTTCTGCGTATCGGCGTCGTCGGCGCTCACCCCGATGACTGTCACACCCTTCTTGGTCAGCTCGTCATAACTGTCGCGTAGCGCGCAGCCCTGCGTGGTGCAGCCGGAGGTAAAGGCTTTCGGGTAAAAATAAACCAGAGTGTATTTGCTGCCCTGATAGACGGCGGCGAGATCAAACGGTTTGCCAGTCTCGTCTGTGGCCGTGACGACGGGGGCGGCAGCGCCAAGCTGGAGCGGAGCGGCGCGGAGGAGAGCGCCGGTGAGAGCAAGGAACAAGGTAGCCGGAAGGAGGAGACGTTTCATGGGAGGATTGGACTGTGACACTGGCTGGCCGAACAAGTTTCGCAAGCCCGGAGTGCACAGGCAGCCTTGGCCCAACCGGAACGAACCACCCAAAAGGCGGTGCGAGCTTACTGGGCCGGCTGGCGGTCGAGGAACCCACCGGTCTTCAGCCATTTCACCATTAGCTCCGGCCATTGGCCGAGTTCAGGGTCGCCGAGCGACATGCTCGTGCCGTGCGGCCCGTATTGGTAGAAATGCGATTCAACCGGCGTGCCGGCGGCACGCAGCGCGTTCATCACGGACACTTCGACGCCAAGGTGGCCGTTGTCCTCCAAGGTGTTGAACTGAAAGGTCGGCGGCGAGACGGCGGCGATGGCGGCGCTAAGGTTGCGGCCGCCGTAAATGAGGATGTTGAAGTTCGACTTGGTGGAGATACGGTCAAGCGGGTCGGCTGCGGCGGGATCACCGGGAAGCACGCTATTGAAAAACGCGTCGCCTTCCAGCTCGGAGCCCGCGGAAAAGCCGATGGCGCCGATGCGGTCGGGCGAAATTTTGAACTCCGCCGCGTGGGCGCGGAGGTATTGCATGGCGCGATGCGCGTCCAGTGTGGAGGTGGCGCGATTGGGGTAGTTCGGGCTGAGCCGGTAGCGCAGAACGAAACCGGCGATACCGTTGCGGTTGAGAAATTTCGCGACCTGCACGCCTTCGTTGTCCATACCGCGGTTGGTGAACGCGCCGCCAGGGAGCACGAGCACCGCCGCGCCGGTGTTGTTGCCGGCGGGTGCGGGGAAAGCGTAGATGGCGGGCTTGTCCTCGTCGGTGAACACGCCGTTGCTGTCAGGGATGGCACCAGGCGCCCCTTCGGGCCAGAGCAGCAGCGGCTCAGGGATGCCGGGCACGGGGCCGGGCGGATGGGCCTTGAGCTGCTCGACGTAGGCGAGCTGGCCGGGATTTTGTGGTGGCTGGGAAAAGCCCGCGAGCGCCGCGTCGGCGTCGGTCACGGTGATCGCGGGCGGCGAGGTATCACGGCTGAAGACCGCGATCTTTAGGTCCATGTTGGCGGCGGCATCGGGTTTGATTTCGATGATGTAATCCTGCTGGTCACCGGGGCGGACCTTGGTGAAGGAAAGTTGGTCGGCCACACTCGGCGCGAGCGGCCGGTGATGGGCGAACCAGGCCTGTTCCTCGTTACCGCCGCGCAGCGGAGCAAGCGCGCCGGTGAAAGAGTTGCTGATCCAGCGAGTCATGTTCTCGCGCACGTCCACCCGGTAGCGGCCCGGCACCGCGCCGAGGTTCGCCGCGACACTGAACTGCCCGAGTGGCACACCAGCGGTGGAGTTCAAAATCTGCGCCGCGATTGGCCCGGCCCCGACGAAATCCACCGGCGCGAGAATCAGATAGCCGTGTGGGATCGTGCGCCCGTCAACCGTCACCAAACCGCGCAACGGCACGCGCGGCCCGTCGGTGAGGAAGCCCATAAACTTTGCCCAGGTGAGAAACATGTCCGGCCACGCGGAAAGCGAGTGGTTGTCGCCGCCTAGGCCAGAACTGGCGTCGGCTTTGGCGAAGAAATGTGCGTCCACGGGCACACGGGCGGCGCGGAGCTGCGTCCATAGGTCAATCATTCCTGACTGCCCGTCGGCTGCGCGGGACGATCCGACGAGAAAGGTGGGCGGCGGGATCGCTGCGCCGGCCGCCGGCGGAGTCGAGCCCCAGACGAGCGCCATGAAGTCGGGCCGGCTGGAAACTTTCTCCACGGGATCGGATGCGTCGGGGTTGGCCTCGCTCTGATGATTGTAGGCGGCGTCGGCGGCGAGCGCCGCGCCTGCAGCCAAGCCGAGCAGGCCGATGCGGTTGGGAGAAATTTTGTGGTCGGAGGCGTGAGCGCGGAGATATTGCAGGGCGCGGGTGACGTCGGCCGGAGTTGTGGCGTCACCCAGCACGAAGCCCGCCACTCCATGCTCGCTGAGCCAGCGGCCGAATTGCGCGCCCTCCCCATTGGCATTACCGGCTGGAGGAACCACCAGCACCGCGCCACCGGTGGCCTTCCCGTTCTCCGGCTGAAACGAATAAAGGACGGGGAGGTTAGCCCCGCTGACCCCGGCCCGCACAGGCATTGGCGCGGGCAATGCCATCGGTGCGGCGGCTGGCAACGACGGAGCGGTGGCGAAATTTATAGCGACGAGCACGATGATCAGACAGGCACGCAAATTCAGGGCGGGGGAAAAAAGCATAAGGTTCGTGAGACTGGGAGCAGCCCGGAAGTTTGCAACCCTAACCTCCCCATCCGCCGCGCTGAATCGCGTGCGAGAACCCACTCCGTTTGCTGCGCCGGGAACGCGCACATTGTTCCGAGAAGGTTAAATCTCTACGCAGGGGTGACGTTAGCCTTGAACCACTCAGCACCCGGTGTCGGCCTCGTCGCATGACGGCCAAACCTCGCGGCCCCGCCGCGCCCGCCAAGCCCGCGCGCTCGCTGCTCAAGTCGGCCCACGACGCCGTCTTTCGCCACGTCCACGGTGGCCAGTTGATTTACAATGCGTGCTGGGAGGATCCGCGCATCGACCGCGAGCTCATGCACCTGCGCGCCGACAGCGAGGTCGTAATGATCACTAGCGCCGGCTGCAATGCCCTCGATTACCTGCTCGACGGCCCGGCAGCCATCCATGCGGTGGACGTGAACCGTCGCCAAAACGCGCTGCTGGCGCTCAAGCTTGCGCTGCTGCGGCGCGGCGAGTTTACCGATCTCTTCGAGTTTTTCGGCCTCGGGTCGCACGAACGGCACCGGGCGGTCTATCGGGCGGTGCGGCCGAGCCTGCCTGAGGAGGCGCGGGAATTTTGGGATCGCAAGATTGCGTTCTTTGACCCCAAAGCCCTGAAACGCTCGTTTTACTACCACGGGACGGCGGGCGATGTCGCCTGGTTGCTCGGCGGTGCGTTGTTTCGCGCCAATCCAGGCACCAAGAAACTCGCGCTCTGTCTGCTCGACGCCGAGACGCTGGCGCAACAACGCGAGATTTACGCGATGCTTGAGCCAAAAATCTGGGGCAAACTCAACAGTTGGCTCGTCCGCCAGCGGCTACTGATGACGCTCCTCGGCGTGCCCGGTCCGCAGGTGCGCCTCATAGAGCAGGGTTATCCCGGCGGCCTCACCGCCTACGTGCAGGACAAGCTGCGCCACGTGATGACCGCGCTGCCGGTAAGCGAAAATTATTTCTGGCGCGTCTATATGACCGGCTCCTACACGTTCGGCTGCTGCCCTAACTACCTGCGTCGCGAAAATTTTGCGCCGCTCGTCGAGCGCGCCGACCGCGTGCACCTACACACCTGCACCATCAGCGATTTTTTACGCCGCTCGCCGGGCCGCTACTCGCACTTTGTCCTGCTCGACCATCAGGACTGGCTCGCGTGGCATGACCCGGCTGCGCTGCTGGAAGAGTGGGAGCTGATTTTTGCCAACAGCCGACCGGGCGCGAAAGTCCTCCTGCGTTCGGCTGCGCTCGATTTGTCCTTCGTTCCGGAATCCGTCCGCGCTCGACTAAAATTTTCGCCTGCGCTCACGACGCGCCTGCACCGCACCGACCGCGTCGGGACCTACGGCAGCCTGCATTTCGCCGAAATCAAATGAGCCCCGCCTCCGTCACCGCGCACCCGGCTTCCGCCCACGCAGCCCTAGAGCGCTATTATCGGCTACACGCCCGCCTGTACGACGCGACCCGCTGGAGCTTTCTCTTCGGCCGCGCGCGCGTGCTGGAGGAGATCGCCTCCGTCAGCACGCCACGCCGTATCTTGGAGGTCGGCTGCGGCACAGGTCGCAACCTCGTCGGCCTCGCGCGGCGGTTCCCCGCTGCCGCGATCACTGGCGTGGATCTTTCCGCACCCATGCTGGCACGGGCACGGCGCAAGCTCGCCCCGCTCGGCTCGCGGGTGAAGCTCCAGCACGGAGCCTACGGGGCCAAGCCGCTCGACGGTCCGCCTCCTGACCTCGTGCTGTTTTCCTACGCGCTGTCCATGTTTAACCCCGGTTTCGAAGCGGCCATCGCCGCGGCCGCGCGCGACCTCGCGCCGGGCGGCCACATCGCGGTCGTGGATTTTCACGACACGCGTTTTCCTGCGTTCGCCCGGTGGATGGCGGTCAACCATGTACGCATGGAAGCCCAGCTCCGACCGCCGCTGTCCACGCATTTCATACCGTGCGTCGAACAGCTTTGCGCGGCTTACGGTGGCGTCTGGCGCTATTTTTTGTTTGTTGGCCGCAGCCCGCGCGCGGGGTAGTGCTCAGCGGCGCGGCAGCTACTTCTCGCGATTGCGCGGGTGGAACTTTGCGTGGTGCTCGACAAGGCGCGTGCCCTCGACCGCTGTGTAGATTTGCGTGGTCGAGATGTTCGCGTGGCCGAGCATCTCCTGAATTGCGCGCAAGTCAGCCCCGCCGCCGAGCAGGTGCGTGGCGAACGCATGGCGCAACAGGTGCGGCTTCACCGGTTTGGTGATGCCCGCCCGCCGCGCATAGCTGCGCACGAGCACCCACACCATCTGCCGCGAGAGCGCCGTGCCGCGCCGGCTCAGAAAAAATTGGCTGCCGGTTTTGGTCGTTTTCACGAAGGCCGGTCGGCCGGCCGCGAGCCATGCCGACAGCGCGCCGCGCGCCGCGCCGCCGAGCGGGACGATGCGCTCTTTCGAGCCTTTGCCGAAGACGCGCACGAAGCCGTTTTCCAAGTCCACCTGCTGCAATTTCAGCCCGGCCAACTCCGACACGCGCAACCCGCTCGCATAAAACAGCTCTAAGAGCGCACGGTCGCGAAGCGCCTGCGCGCCCCCACCCGCCGGCGCGGCGAGGATGCGCGCGACCTCGGCGAGCGTGAGTGTGGCTGGTAGCTTGCGGCGGAGCTTTGGACCCGTGAGCAATGCCGTAAAATCATCCTCCCGCATGCGCGCCGCCACGAGGTGCCGCGCAAACATCCGCAGTGCGGAGAGTTTGCGCGCCGCGCTCGACGCTGCAAGCCGGCCGAGCGAACCGAGCCAAGCCGCCGCGTGCGCCGGTGTGACGCCAGCCCACGTCCGCACTCGCCGCGCTGCCAGGAAGTGGGCGCACTGGCGCAGGTCGTTCTCATACGCCTCCAGCGTGCGCGGTGAGCGGCCGCGCTCGAGGCTGAGCGAGTTGCCAAAATCCGTAATGGCCTCGTCCATCGCGACTGGCAGAGGGGTGGGGGCGTCCGCCGAAACCGCTGGTGCACGACGCACAGCTGGGTGCTCAGGGTTTTTATTGGACGGGCTCACGGAGAAAGAAGATGGCCCCGCGTGGCGGTGGAGCAACTTGCATTCGCGTGCGGACAAGAGGGGGCTGAAGTGCCCTCGCTCCCGTTGTACGTTGCCCGCAAAAACCGCGCCGACTGCGTCGCGTCTCCTTTTTTCAATACCGCCGACGGCGGTGGCCGGGGGGCGGCGGCGCGGCGTCGCGCATGCGGTAGGTGATGCGGCCCTTTTCTAAATCGTAGGGGCTCATCTCCATCTTCACATTGTCGCCATTGGCGATCTTGATGAAATTTTTGCGCAGCTTGCCCGAGATGTGCGCCAGTACGATGTGTTGCGTGGCGTTGTTCAATTGCACCTTGAACATCGTGCCGGGCAGCACGGCGACGATCTTGCCTTCAACTTCGATCACTTTGTCGTCGGGCATATCAAGCGGGGCCAAGAAGGCGGAGAGAAATCATGCGTGGTGCGGTGGTGAAAGCCCCTTGTAAGGCGGCAATCCGACGGATAAGTCAAGGCTTTCCTCTTGCCCGCCCATGCCACCGCCCGCCGCCACTGTCCCGCCCTGCCCGTTCGAGAAACGTTTTCCGTCACAGCTCGTACGCGATGACGAGTTTTTCATGTCCCTCGCCTACAATCAAGCTGTGGACGCATGGCGTGCGGACGAGGCGCCCATCGGCTGCGTCATTGAGCTGGGTGGCGAGGTCATCGCCTCGGCGCACAACACCGTTGAAGCCGCGCGCGACCCGACTGCACACGCCGAAATGCTCGCACTCACGCAGGCCGCCGCGCGGCTCGGCAACTGGCGGCTGGCCGGCGCGACGGTTTACGTGACGAAGGAGCCGTGCCCGATGTGCTCTGGCGCGATGCTCATGTCGCGCGTGAAACGGGTCTGTTATGCCGTGCCGGACCCGAAAATGGGCTGCCTCGGCGGCGCGACCAACCTCAACGAGCTCCCCCGCGTGAACCACCACGTCGAGCTGACCGCCGGGAGTGTGCTGGAGCATGAGTGCCGGGAACTGTTGCAGGAATTCTTTCGCGCCAAGCGGCGAGTGGGGGAAGGAGAAAGTATAGATCGAGCAGGAAACCATGAAATCAGGAACTGAATCTTGCTGATTTTTCAGCTCATGGATTCTGGCATACTGCTTGATCGCATGCCGGAAAATCAAACCGCAGTTGACGCCGCGCGCGATGTGCGCCATTCTCACGTCCCCCTTTTCTCCAACCTCAAATCACGCCGCTATGTCTTACACGCTTCCCACCCTGCCCTACGCCGCCAACGCCCTTGAACCGCACATTGACGCGCGCACGATGGAAATCCACCACGGCAAACACCATCAGGCTTACATCACCAACGCCAACAACCTGCTCAAGGACACGCCCGCCCTCGTCGAGCTTCCGGTCAACACGCTCATCGCCGACCTCTCGAAGGTCCCCGACGCCATCCGTGGTGGCGTCCGCAACAACGCCGGTGGCCACAGCAACCACTCGTTTTTCTGGACCATCCTGGGCGCCGGCAAAGGAGGCGCGCCGAAAGGTAAGCTCGCCGCAGCGATTGACACGCAGCTCGGCGGCTTCGCCAAGTTCAAGGAAGACTTTGCCAAGGCTGGCGCGACGCGTTTCGGCTCCGGTTGGGCGTGGCTTGTCGTCGGCGCGGATCAGAAACTCGCCGTTGGCTCGACTGCCAACCAAGACAGCCCGCTCATGGGTAAGGCCGTCGCCGGGATCGAGGGCAAGCCGGTCATCGCCCTCGATGTCTGGGAGCACGCGTATTACTTGAATTACCAGAATCGCCGCCCCGACTACATCGCCGCCTTTTGGAATGTCGTGGACTGGGACGCCGCCGAGAAAAACTACCTCGCCGCGCTGGCGTGAGCAACGAGGCGAACTTGCCCGATTGCTTTTAGCTTCGAACGCAGGAGCGCAGACTTGGCGCGGCACAATCGATACCTGATGGCCTGAGCCTCAGGGTTATCCGGCTCACTTTTTGTCGCGACGGAATTTGCGGCGGAGGGTGCGATACCAGCGGTAGCCTGACAGGTCGGGCAGCAGCAAGTCGCCCACGCGCTCCATCGACTGGTAGGCGTGGCCGACGCCACGCACAACTTGGTCTTCGAGCTTAAGGTTGGGGCTGCCGCCACGCGCGAAGATTTTTTCCAAACGGGCGGGCCGGGTGTTCTCGAACACCAGTAGCAAAATCAGCGCGACCATGATGCCGCCAAATAGATATTTGCCGCTAAAAATCGTCTGCTCGCGCCGGAGCCGACTCAGATTCTGGGCGAGCTGTGTCTCGGATTCCTTACGGCGAATCGGAATCTGGCGGCGCAGCTCTTAAGTGATTTTTCCCGGCGAATAAGTGGCGAGGCGCTGACGCTGGTTCGGGTCCACCTCGGCTAGGATCGCGGCCGCCTGCGACGGGCTGAGCGTGGGGAGCTTGGTTTCAGCCTGCCGGAGGGCAAACTGGCTTTGATTGTATTGCTGCTGCAGGCTGGCGACCGCGCTGCGATATACCCGCACCCCAGAGAAGGCCGACATCACCCCGAGCGCGAAGAAGCCCACCATCGCCGGCAGCGCGGCCCAAGAGAGCAGCTTCATCGCTGCACGGCTGGCCCGGCTCGGCAGGCCGCGGAGATCGAGAAACACTAGCACGTAGGCCACCCCCGCCAGCCCGCCCACAGTCCACGCCAACCCCAGGCCGCCACCAGCAGCGCCGGTATCGCGAGCAACAGTGCCGTGCGCACGAGCCAGTAGTCCTCCGGCCACAATCCCGCAGTCAGCCAGACCAGCGCGACCCAACCGCCCACCACCGCGCCAGCGACCACCGGCCGAGACGAAATTTTTTCCGGCCAGTCGTTCCAACAGGCCCAGCCCGCCCATGCCGCGATCAGCAGCCAGATCGCGGCCTCGGCCGACTCGTGAGTGATGCGGTTGACGCTCCAGGCAAACGGCATCACCCAGCCCACCGCCGTCGCGACCACAGCCGCCTCCGACGGTCGCCAGCAAGAAAAAGGCGACTGCGTTGCCGCAGTCGCCGAATTTGTTGCTGGAGGTTGCACAGGCCCAGTCCGAAAAACGGACGGCCCCACGTCAAGCTCAGGCCGACTGCTCAGGCGCGGAGCGCCGGCGGAACCGTACCCAAGCCGAGGCCGCACCCATCACAACCAGACCCATGGACTCAGCGGGAGTGAAGGGCACGGGGTTGGAGTCGAAGGTCAGGTTGAAACTGCCACCGTAGGTGTAATATTCATTGGTGCCGTCAGGAGTGATATCCAGCAGCCCGACCGAAATCGAGGAGGGCGTGCTCTGAATCGCGGCCAAAATCGCTGCCCCATTGAGGATGTTTTTATCAAACGTACGAGTCTGACTAAAAATACTATTCGTATAGCCGTTCAGTTTGATGCCGGTGTCGATACCCGCAACCGTCAGTGTGATATTGTTGAAGTCAAAGTTGCTAGCCCCCGTGTCGAGGCCACCGAGCGCCAAGCTGAAGTGCATGCTATTCAACTGGGGCATGCTCCCCACCGGTTGGCCGGTAAAATCGAGCGTACCCAGCGCAACCGCATCATCGGTAAATGGGAACGGGCCACCACTGTTAAACGGGTTGATGTTGGTAACATTCAGAAACGCGCTGATGGTGACGGCGTGGGCCGAGAGGCCGGTCAAAAACAGGGAAGCCGATACGAGCGCGACGCGGACGAGGCTGGGGGCACGGAATGTTTTCATAAATATAGCGGGTTGATTAACGACATAAGAAAGCTTTCGTCCCACATCGTCAATAGAAAAATAGGTAAATCACCCTATTAACACTTAAATGATTTATTTTCGGTTGTTTAGGTAGTTTTTTAAAGCTCTTTTGGAGCCAGAAAATTAAAACTATGGCCGCGTGACGCTCACCCGCATGAACCGTCGCGTCGCACCGGCACCACCAAGATCGCGCACGCGGATGCGCTCACTCCCATCGCCGAGCGTGGTGCGTTCCATCTCCAGCGTGGGTAGACCTGTGCCGTTGACGATACCGGTGCCATAAGCGTGGCCTGCGATCCAAGTCACCAGATCATCAGAAATCTCGACGGTGTAGATCAGGTCCTCGCGGGCGGGCGGGCGAATGAATGTGAGTTCAAGCCGCAATGTGCCTGCGTCGTCCACCGTTGTGATGACGGGCAAGCCGGCGCTCGTGCCGCCACCCGACGCGCCGGCGGGCGGCACCCCAGGCGCGCGCGGGTCGAGGCCGAGCGCGTATTCGAGGAGATTGTCCAAACCGTCGCCGTCAGGGTCTGCGGCGGACGCAGCCGCACCGCCAGCCAGACCTTGCAACGGAGCCCATGATTCGAAAGCCGTGGGAACAAACGTCATGCCGTCCACCCAGCCGGCATCTGCGCCCACGCTCACGTAGGGATCTTTGGTGTAGGCCCAACGCAACGTGTGCGCTCCAGCCGGAAGTGTGAAAGTACGTTGCGCCCAGTCGAGCTCACCCCCGATTTGCGCCAACTCGTTACCATCGAGCGTGAAGTTGAGGATGTCGTAGTTTTGAGTGGCGTCAGCCTCCGAGGAAACTTTCCACCAAAACGTTAGTCGCCCCGGCCCGGTGACAGTGGTTTGAAGAAAACTCTGCTTGCCGTTATTCATGATAACGCCGCTGCGGGCCGAAGCGACCCCATCGTGCACCGCCGTGTTGTCCACGAGCCACGGCGCGTCGCCGCCGCTCGTGAACGCCAATGCGGCCGGCGCGTCGAGCGCTTCGGCGAGCAACGCAGGCAACACTGTGAGTTGCAGCACACCTGTGCCCGAGCCAGTGACATTTGTAGCGGTAAGCGTGACCGCATAGCTGCCCGCCACCATCGGCGTGCCGGAAATCGCGCCGGTCATTGGGTTGCACACGAGACCGACTGGCAGGCCGGCCGCCGAGAAGGTCGCCGTCGCGGCGGCCACGGCAATTTGATACCCAAACGCCGTGCCCACCGCGGCGCTCGCCGTCGCCGCGCCGAACACGGTCGGCGAAAGTCCGGGTGCCTGCGAAATCGTCCCCGTCAGCCGATACCGCCCGAGGCTGCCGTAGTTCGACCAGCCGGTGGCGCTTGTCCCTTGGCCCACACCGGTGACGCCAAGAAAATAAATCCCCGGTGCGAGGCTCGCTGTGAGAGTGGGAAACATCGAATCCGCAGGATCTGCCATCGTCACCACCGCCCCGGCGCCATTGAAGATCGTCAGTTTCGCATCCAGATTGGGTAAATTCTCCTCGCTCGTGCCGGTCGAATCATCGGCCACGCTTAGTGTGACGCTGCCGCTCGCAGCAAAGACAAACATGTCCGTCTCGCCTGTGCGCCCGATCGCGCCCGCGAGGCTCACTGTCGTCGCCCCGGGCGTGACCAATGCGGCGGACTCTGTGCGCGTGCTGGCGTTGTCGCCTTTGCGAAAACCAGTGTGGTTGTTGATGTCGGCAATGATCGCCAGGTCATCCTCGGTGTTACTGCCGTGTTTCGTGCCGTCGGTGTAGTCTCCGTTACTCCATTGCGAGACGGTGCGGCCGTAAGGCGCGCCCATAATCGGCCCCCAACTCATCACGCCGGAGCCACGTCCGAAGTAATACTCATCCGTTTTCACGCCGAAACGCGTTTTTAGCCCATCGTGCGACAGTCCGAGTGTGTGGCCCACCTCGTGTGAAATGGCAAAAGCAATGTCCGCCGTCACAAATCCGATGCGATCGGAATAAACCCACGCCGGGATGTCCGCCGCCACCCCGCCTACGCCGCTCTCTGTCCACGAAGCGATATAGGCCACACCCGCCGCGCCCGCATCGAACCAGTTGCTTGGGCTGCTCGCACCGATGTTTGAGACAATGCAACGCATCCGCTGGTTCGGCGGCGCGGCGTCGTAACGCGCACGGCTCGTGGTCACACTAATCTGAAACGGCCGGTAGTCCTCGGCCACGCGGCGGCGCACCTCCTCCTGCTGCGCGACCGTGAGACCACTTTCGGCGGCGATCACGGTGTTGCCACCGTTCCAATCCGGATCGTTCACGATCTCACCGTCGAAGTCGAGGTAGATGACCGCAGCAAAACCGAGATCAGGCTCCGGCACCGTGATCGCGGCCGTACCCGCGCCGCTGCTCGCCCCACCGGCGACCAGCGCGGCCGCAGCGGCCGTCACGTCGCCCGGTGGCGCGGGCGGAGGTGGTAATTCGCACAATACATACTCGCGCTGTTTCTCCAGCAAATACACCGCGCCATCCGTGCCGCTCTGCACGACGTAGGCCATGCCGCCGTTCGCCGGCAAAATCGTGCCGCCGCTCGACCGTACAGTTGCGCCCACGCCGAGACTGAAACTGCCGCCGTCGGCTAGCGCGCCGCCGATGAGCGTGCGGCCGTCGGCCTCACGTTGCACGAGATTGACCCGCCCCCCGGCCACACGCCCGTCGAGCAACGCCAGCCGCACCTCGTCGCCCGCCTGCAGCGCCGCCAGTTGCGCCAAATCGCCCAGTTCCATGCGCGCCGCTCGCTCAACCTGCTCCGCCGCTGTCGGCACTGAGTATTTCGGCGCCAACGGCAATTTCATCGGCTCCGCCAGCGCAAGCACTCGCCACAACGCCTTCCCCACCGCAGCCGTTGCCACCGACACCCCTCCCGTGTTCGGGTTGTTGACGCTTGCATTGTCGTCAACAGCCACACCACTGGTTGCGTTGCTCGGCGGATCGATACCAACCGACCCGACACTGTTGCGCGTCACCCCACCGACAAAGTACTGGGCCATGGCACCGGACCCCACGCCCGTCCGCAACCACCAAGCCAATAACAAGGCCGCGCCGAGCGCGATCCACCACCCGGACAATTTTTTTCGCCCACACGGCAACATATTTGCATCTACATACTTTCCTCGCTCGCCGTCAATCCATCCTTTGCCCACAATGCATTTGAGTGCTACTTTAGTTTTATAGGGTTAAGTTGATAGTGCCGCTGGGAAACCTTTGCCCCACGCTCAGAGACCGATGTAGCGACGTATGGGGTCGAGACTGACGTGCTGGGCTATGTGGTCGGCCATCGCGATATAGGTGGCCTCGCGTTTCTCGTGCCATGGCTGAGGGTGCGGATGATACGCGGTGAGGCCGGCGGCCGCCGCGACACGGGTACGTAACTGCGGTGACTCGAACCAACCGTGCAAATATGTCCCCCACACCCGCCCGACGCGCATGCCTTCGGCGCGAGGGACACCGCTATCCCATACTGTCTGCAACGCCGCGGCAGGAGCAGTCGGCGCACTGCGTCCCAGATGAATCTCGTAAGCCTCCCAGCGCTGCCCGTCGCATTCGGCTGTGACCGCTCGGACGATTTTTGGCGCACGAAACTCCGTCGTGACCGGCAGCAACCCGAGGCCCAGCTCGTCGCCCACGTCGCCAGCCACACCGGCCGGGTCGCTCAATCGTTCGCCAAGCAGCTGGTAGCCACCGCACACCCCAATGACGAGCGCGCCGCGCTGCGCGGCCGCGACGATGGCGCGGTCCAGCCCGCGCTCGCGCAGCCAGCGCAAATCACCAATGGTGTTTTTCGTACCTGGCAAAACGATCACACGCGCCGTCGCCAGCACTGCGGCATCGTCCGTCCAGCGCACCCGCACGCCGGTGTCATCCCACCACGGCTGGCAATCAGTGAGGTTGGCCGCGCACGGGTAGCGTACCCACGCGATTGTCTCGCCTTCGCCACGGTCCTCGTCGCTGGCGGCGAGGCCGTCCTCCTCTTCGGGCTGGAGATCGCGGCGAAACGGCACGGTACCGAGCACGGCGAGGCCGGGCGCGTGCGGCGCGAGCCATTTCTGCGGTTCGGGAAACAGACCGAGGTCGCCCCGAAAGCGATTCACAATTGCGCCGATCCCTCGCGCGCGATCGTGGGCCGGAAGCAACGCCCACGTCCCTGCGAGCTGCGCGTATATGCCACCGCGATCAATGTCGCCCACGAGAAGCCAGCGACCATCGAGGTGGCGGATTGGGCGCAGGTTCACGAGGTCACGCTCCATGAGGTTGAGCTCGACCGGACTACCCGCACCTTCGAGCACGAGCACGTCGCAGCGATTCTTCCACCCGTCGAGCGTGTCGGCCACCGTCTGCCAGAGCGCCGGGAAATTTTCGTAATAGGCGCGGCCCGCGAGATGCGCCCGTGCCTCGCCGAGCACAATGAGTTGTGCGATGTTGCCCCCGCTGGGCTTGAGCAAAATCGGGTTCATCTCGACCACCGGTCGCAGCCCACACGCCTCGGCCTGCACCGCCTGCGCGCGCGCCATTTCGCCGCCTTCGAGCGTGACACATGCGTTGTTGGACATGTTCTGCGCCTTGAACGGCGCCACCCGCACGCCCTCACGCCGCAACCACGCACAAAGCGCGGTGGCCATCCATGTTTTACCGGCGTTTGACGAGGTGCCGAGGATGGAAATGGCTTTCATACGGAGCTAGGCTGCATTGCGTTCAATAGGTCGACTAACGACCGGCGTTTTAATGTGCCTCTAGCCATTATTTAACGGTCATTAAAATTCGATGCCGGCCTGCGCCTTCACGCCAGTCTTGAATGGGTGCTTTATCTCGCGCATTTCGGTCGCAAGGTCGGCCAGCGCAAGCAACTCGGATGGCGCGCCTCGGCCGGTGATGACGATGTGCTGGTCGGAACGTTTCGCTCCCAGCGCGGCGAGCACTTCGTCCTTCGGCAAGTAGTCATGAGCAAGGACAATGTTCAGCTCGTCGAGTAGGACGAAAGCTATCTCTGGGTCGGTAAAATAGCTGCACGCGAGCGTCCAGCCTTCGCGACAACGCGCGATGTCAGCCGCACGGTCCTGCGTGTCCCAGGTGAAACCGCCCCCGACACTGTGCCAGCGCAGCAACGGCCCGCGCAAGGCGCGCTCGGCCGCGTCGTGGCCGCTCTTGATG
>CAIQKQ010000178.1 GCA_903872425.1 uncultured Opitutia bacterium
GTTTCACAGGGTAGGACATGCCTCCAAAACAATTACCGCGAAGGAAATGTCAATTCCAAGCATTGGTTAGAATCGCGTTCGATCTGCCCCCAACCCAATCCTAGCGAGATTAGCCTGCGCCGCCACCACCGCCACCACCAAAGCCACCACCTCCACCACCAAATCCGCCGCCGCCGCCACCACCGCCATTGCCGCCACGACCGCCGCGCCCACCTCGACCGCCGCCGTTAATTTGTTGGAGAACTTGGGAGATGTTTTCAGGACCCACCAGTCCCGACATCTGGTTGTCAATTGCAGTCGTATCGGCGGCGTTAGGATCCCCTACGTCCTGCCGGGCTGCATTGCGCAGCTGGGTGCGTTGCTGTAGCAGGGAGTCCAGTTGAGTGAGTTGAGCGGCGTTGAGGTTCAGACCGAAGGTTTGGTCAATGGTGGCCGCGCTGTTTCCGCCGCGCCCACGTCCGCCACCACGGCCACCGTTATTATTAAAGCCACCGTTGCCCTGATTGGTGTTTCCAGTCGTGTCGAGGCCGATCGTCCCGGCAGTCGCAAGGCGGGCAGGTGGGTTCAACTTGGTTTCGAGCGTGGTGATCCGGTTATTTAGATTAACCCAGCCGTAGCCGCCGACACCGAGTGTGACGAGCAGCAGCAGGAGGAGTGCAATATTCAGGTTATTGGACTTTGCTGGGGGCGCGGAGCGGGTCGAACTGATCGAACGCTGAGAGGGGAGCGGTGTGGGCATGGTGGGGAGTGTTGGTCAGTTGGGAGGGAGGCTGGGAGGGTACAAAGCCGATTGGTCGATGAAAATGCCAGCATGAGACCCCGTCGGGCGATTTGGGATTAAAGACGACATGACAGCCCTGACGGTTTCATGGGCTTTGTTTTCGGCCACCCTTCCCTGCTCAACGCGGAGGGAACTCGAAGTCGGCCTTCTTCTTGTCCTTCGAAAGCACGAGGAAGGCGCTGAAACTCGAGCCGCGCTTGGAGACAAGACCCTCGATGAGATTCGTACGGCCGTTTTCGAGGAGATTTTGCAGCTCGCCGGGCGGGATTTCTTTCTGGCAGATATGACGCTTCATCGTAAAGACGATGCGGTTGTCCTGTTCGGGACGGCGGACATAATAGCTGTCGCCCGCCGAGAGAATCTCACCTTTGAACGCCTTGCTCTCGCCTATTTTTTCTGCCTTGGAGAGATCGGGAGGGGCTTTGGTTTTGCGAGGGATGGGCTTGCCATCCTTGTCGAGCTTGGGTGCGCGCGGTGGAAACTCCCACGAAAATTTTGCACCTTCGCGTTTTAGAATCGCGCTGAACGGGCGACCTTTTTTGGAAATGAAATTTTCGATGACCCCGGTTTTCCCCTCGCTGACGAGCTGGATCGCCATCTCGCGTGTGATCGCCTTCTGGCACATGAGCTGGCCAATGCGAAACGTTTGCTCCCATGCGCCGGGCTTGTCCGGGTCAGGTTCGCGGAGCACGTGGCTGGAGCCGACCTCGCAGAGGCTTGCTCCGGTTTTCGGGTCAGACCAATACGGGTCGACCGTGCCGAGGTCCACCTTGTCGCCGAAATCGTATTGGGCCTGCCATTTTTTGATCGCTGGATTTTTTTTGTCCTCTACCTGCACGAGGCGGAGCAGAGCGGAGAAACGGTTACGCGTCTTGGCCGAGATGAAACCGTCGAGTGGCCCGAGCTTGCCGGTGGTGACGAGCTCGCGCACCTCCGCTTCCTCCATTTTTCGGCCGCCGATGACCTTGTAGATCATGAACTCGCCGTCTTGCGACTTGTAGCCACGGAGCGTCTCGCGAAGTGGTTTGCCGTCGGTGGGGGAGGGGATATCGGTCGTGCGCGCGACGGAATCGTCCTCCTCGAAGCCCTTCACTCGCTCGATGATGCCTTTGGTCTGCTCGATGACTTCGTCCATGAACTTCGCGCGGGGGAATTTGTTCTGCTCCATCTGGCGTAGCTTGAACTCCCACTCGCCGGTCATGGCCGGCTGGGTGAGCGCGTCGGCTTTCACTGCGCCGAGAAATTGGATGAGCTGCTCCGCCTTGGCGGTCGGCACCAGTTCCCGCTGGGCGCGCTCCATGTATTTCTGGTTAATGAGGCCGTCAATGGTGTCGGCGCGTGTAGCAGGCGTGCCCAGGCCACGTTCTTTCATCGCTTCGGCCATATCCTCGTCCTCGACGAGCTTGCCGGCCCCCTCCATCGCGGAGAGCAATGTGGCCTCGGTGTAGCGCGGTGGCGGCTTGGTCGTCTCGGCGTGGAGTTGGGCCTCGACGGTTTTTGCCGTGGCTTTGTCGGTGGGGGTGAGGGCGGGCAGCGCCTTCGAGTCCGGTGCGTCATCGTCCACTGTGGTTTTTCCATAGACGGCGAGCCAGCCAGGAAACGTGAGCACTTTACCCTCAGTCTTGAACTCATGGCCAGGCGAGACCGTGCTGGTGCGCGTAGTGACATCGAACTCTGCTGCAGGATAAAACGCTGCGACGAACCGGCGCGCGATCATATCAAACACCTTGGCCTCCATCTCGTCGAGATTGTGCGGCGCGGTCGTCGTCGGGATGATAGCGAAGTGATCGGAGATTTGCGCGTTATTGAAAATTTTCTTGTTCGGCCGCAGCCAGCCCTCGTCGAGCACCTTTTGCGCGTGCGGCGCGAGGCTGTCAGTGAGGTGGGTAAGCGTCTCCCGGCAGGTCGGGATGAAGTCCTCGGGCAGCGCCCGCGAATCGGTTCGGGGATAGGTGATGGCTTTGTGCCGCTCGTAAAGCGCCTGCGCAATCTGGAGGGTACGGCGGGCGGGCAGACCGAAGCGGCTGTTGGCCTCGCGCTGGAGAGTGGTGAGGTCGTAGAGACGCGGCGCCGCCGACGAGCTGGCCTTTTTTTCCTCGCGCACGGCGGCGGGTGGCTGGCCGGCGCACGCGGCGAGGACTGCCTCCGCCTGTGCCTTTTGCCAGATGCGGTCAATGCGGTCATGCTCGTCTTCCGCCGCTTTCTTGAAATTTGCCCGCTGATAGACGCCCTCGTATTTCCCCTTCGCGAGCTCGAACGTTGCCGTCACGCGCCAGTAGTCGCGTGGCTTGAACTGGCGGATCTCCAGTTCGCGTTCATAGACAATGGCGAGCGTGGGCGTCTGCACGCGGCCGACGCTGGCGACGTTCCCGGCGCGCGAACCAAACATGCGCTTGGTGAGGGCGCGAGTGCCGTTGATACCGATGAGCCAGTCGCTCTCGCTGCGGCAGCGAGCCGCGTCTGCTAGGCCGGCGAGTTGCGCGCCGTCGCGCAGTTTCTTAAACGCCTCCTGGATGCCGCCGGTGGTCATCGTCTGCATCCACGCGCGCTTCACAGGCAGCTTGCACTTGGTGAGCTGATAAAGGTAGGCAAAGATCAGTTCGCCCTCGCGGCCGGCATCGCAGGCGTTGATGACCGTACCAATGTCTTTGCGGGCGAGTAATTTTTTCAGCGCGGCGAAGCGGTCCTTGGACGCCTCGATGGGCTTGAGGCCGAATTTTTCCGGGATGATGGGCAGCGTCTCCAGCCGCCAGAAGCCGTATTTTTTCTTGTCCATGTCCTCCGGCATCTCGAGCTCCACGAGATGGCCGAGTGCGAATGAAATGACGAGCTCGTCGTTCTCATAGTGCTCCCCTTTCTTGGGGATTTTGCCGAGCGCGCGCGCGAGGTCGGCGGCGACGGAGGGTTTCTCGGCGATGACGAGGGACTTCATGGAGCCGCGAGCCGTTACGCGGCGCATCGGGCGAGCGCAAGAAATAGTTTTGGCCGGCTGGGCCGCGACCGCTCTAAAAACAAAGTCCGGCCAGAAGTAAATCAGAGCGTGCAACCCGGCGAAGTTCGGCAGCGCGAGCCGTCCCCAACAATGCTGGTCCCTGGGGGGCAGGAGACAACCGGTCATGCTTAGGGGCAGGGGGTCCGTCTGACTGCATTTTTCAGCCTTGGGGCAAAATTCAAACGGCCAAGCATTTCTGTGTGCGGTCGGTGACATAGAAAAATCGCCGGAGGTTGCGCTCTGGTGGATGCCTCCACCTTCGGCCTTGCCCGCGCTGCTCTGCCTTGGTTCGATGCCTGCCCCACCTTTTCCCATGTCTTCGCATAAGTCCGATTCGCTCCGCCCCCACTCTTCCGTTGTCGTTGACGGCAATGACCGCGCTCCCGCGCGCTCCATGCTCCGCGCCGTCGGCTTCACCGATGAGGATTTCAAGAAGCCCCAGATCGCCGTCGCCTCCGCCGCGTCCAACATGACGCCGTGCAACGTTCACCTCGGCGAGCTCAGCGAGCACGCGCAGAAAGGCATCGCCGCCGCCGGCGGCAAGCCCGTCTATTTCAACACCATCACCGTCACCGACGGCATCAGTATGGGCACGCAGGGCATGCGCTACAGCCTCGTGTCCCGCGAGGTTATTGCCGACTCCATAGAGACCGCCGTCGCCGCCGAGGGCTTCGACGGCCTCGTCGCCATCGGCGGCTGCGACAAAAACATGCCCGGCGCGATGATCGCCATCGCGCGCCTCAACCGCCCGGCCGTTTTCGTCTATGGTGGCACCATCCTCCCCGGCTTCACCCCCGGCGACTGCGACCACAAAAAGCCCCTCGACATCGTCTCTGTCTTCGAGGCCGTCGGCAAACACGCCAAGGGCGAGCTCACCGACGCCGGCCTCAAGGAGGTCGAGTCCTCCGCCATCCCCGGCCCCGGCTCCTGCGGCGGCATGTATACCGCCAACACCATGGCCAGCGCCATCGAGGCCCTCGGCATGTCGCTCCCCCACAGCTCCGCCCAACTCGCCATCGGCCAGGAGAAACGCGACGACTGCGCCCGCGCCGGTGCCGCCGTCATGGCCATGTTGAATAAAGGTGTGAAGCCCCGCGACATCATGACGCGCCACGCCTTTGAAAACGCCATCATGGTCTGCCTCGCCCTCGGCGGCTCAACCAACCTCATTCTCCATCTCCTCGCCATCGCCCACGCTGCCGAAGTTCCCCTCGCGCTCGACGACTTCAAGACCATCGGCGAAAAAATCCCGCTCCTCGCCGACGTGAAACCCTTCGGCAAATACGGCATGAGCCACCTCATTCGCATCGGCGGCATCCGCCCGATGATGAAGCTTCTTCTCGACCGCGGCCTCCTCCACGGCGGTTGCCTCACCGTCTCTGGCGAAACCGTCGCCGAGTCGCTGAAAAACGTGAAACCCTACGGCGCTTACCCCACCGAGCAGGACATCATCCTCCCGTGGGACAACCCCATCAAAAAAGAAACTCACCTCCGCGTTCTCCGTGGCAACCTAGCCCCCACCGGTGCCGTCGGCAAAATCACCGGCAAGGAAGGCCTCTACTTCAAGGGCACCGCCAAGGTCTATGAAGGCGAGGAGGACGCCCTCAAAGCCATCCTCCGCGGCGACGTAGTCAAAGGTGACGTGGTCGTCATCCGCAACGAGGGCCCCGTCGGCGGCCCCGGCATGCGGGAAATGCTTTCGCCTACCAGCGCCTGTGCCGGTCGCGGCCTCATCAAGGACGTCGCTCTCATCACAGACGGCCGCTTCTCCGGCGGCAGCCACGGCTTCGACGTCGGTCACATCACCCCAGAGGCCGCGCTCGGCGGCCCCATCGGCATCGTGAAAAGCGGCGACCTCATCGAGATCGATGCCGTCAAAAACACCATCAGCCTCCTCATCCCCGACGCCGACTACGTCGACCGCATGGCTGCGAACAAGCCCCGCCCATGCAAGGAAACCCGCGGCGTCCTTGCCAAATACGCCAAGCTCGTCGCCAGCGCCTCCGAAGGTGCGGTGACGGATAAGAATCTGTAGGAGGCCGACCTGCCCGGCCGGGCTGGGCTCGACCCGATGACCACGGTCAGAAATATCTGCAAGGTCGTTGGCCTTTACCTCATGCTGAACTTGGGCGTGTTTCTCATGCTCAGGAACATCCTCGAATACACGGCATTTAATGACCATGTCGGCTTCCTCCAAGCCAAGCAAGACTATGTGCACAACCGGCTGTGGAAAGCCGCGTTTTACACCCACGTTTTCTCCAGCATCTTCACTCTATTGGCCGGCCTCACCCAGTTCTCGGGCGACTTGCTGAAAAACCATCGGCGCATACACCGGATCGTCGGCCGGATTTACGCATGGGACATCATCTTCGTCAATTTCCCGACCGGTCTCGTCATGGCAGTCTACGCCAACGGCCATCTACCCTCGAAACTCGCGTTTTTGATTCTGGACTGCCTTTGGTTGTGGTTCACGCTCAAGGCGGTGATCGAAATCAAGTGCGGCAACATTGTCGGCCACCGGGACTACATGACCCGCAGTTACGCGCTCACCTTTTCCGCAATCACATTGCGGACGTGGCGGCTGGTCTTGTCCGCCGCGTTCAACTTGGACCCACAGCTTCTCTACATGCTGGACGCTTGGCTGGGCTTCGTTCCCAATTTGCTTTGCGCAGAATGGCTGATCGCAATTCGGAAAAAGCCGCTCAGCGGCCAAAGAACATGCTGAATACGAAGAACACGGCGATTTGAGTCAGCGCGAAGGAAATCAGCGCGACCAAGAGAGCCTGCGAATTGGCCGTTTGGGCCGGCTTGTCATTCAGGCAGGAATACACGTGCCGACCTATGAGCCACGCACTGAAAAGCGCAAGGAGGTCAATTATGATCAAGGTTACGATGAAGGTCAGCATGGGGGCGGGTGCTACCTCAGTCTCGCTGTCAGGCTGTTTTGCGGCAAACTTTTTCGCAATGATTGAGTGATGCCTTCGATCAATGGCGTACAATATACAGCAATGATAGATCTCGTTGATTCGTTGAATCGGTAGCTTTTGGTCTCTGCGTTTTCTGTCCGATAATTTGCCCCTATGATCTAGCCCTGCTTCAAAACCGACCTGCGCCACCACGCCGACCTTATCGCCTGCACCTACGAGGGGCGTAACGGAAAAAATTCTAGCCCACTCACCGAATTTAGTCCGACAGGCAAAAAAGTCTGGGCACCGATCACCGTTTCGCAATAATATCAGCCGAACTTGCCGCGCAAGATGCGCTCCTCGCGGAAAGAAGCTTCGTTTGTTGTCGTAAGTTCCTCCTACTCGGGACTGACACCCTCTTTCCAGCAACCGCCATGTCCCGCCTCAATTTTTTCCTCGAACGCGAAGCCACTGGCTCCAGTGCCCGCGCGGCGCGGTTTCAGACGCTGCATGGCGAAGTCCAGACGCCTATCTTCATGCCCGTCGGCACGCAGGCGACCGTGAAGGGCCAAACGATTCACACGCTCAAGGCTGTCGGCTCGCGCGTGCTCCTCGCCAACACGTTCCATCTGCTGCTCCGGCCCGGCCCGCAGGTGTTCAAGAAAGTCGGCGGGATCCACCGCTTCATGAATTGGGATGGGCCGGTGCTCACGGACTCGGGCGGGTTTCAGATTTTCTCCCTCCCCGGCTCGCGACAGATGAATGAAGCCGGCGCGACCTTTAGGAGCTATGTGGATGGCGACATGCACCTCCTCTCACCGGAGACGAGCATCGCGATGCAACAGGCCATCGGAAGCGACGTCATGATGGTGCTCGACCAATGCGTCGCCTCGACGGCAGCGTACACCGAGGCGGAGGCGGCGATGTCGCTCACGCATCGCTGGGCGCAACGTTCATTGGCTGCGCGCGGCGATTCGCCGCAGGCGCTATTCGGCATCGTCCAAGGCGCGTGCCACCCGGATCTCCGAAAAAAGAGCGCGGAGTTTTTGCGCGCGTTGCCTTTTGACGGTCTCGCGATCGGCGGCTTGGCGGTCGGAGAAACGCCCGCGCAGCGTTACGAGTTCACCGGACTGGCGACGGCCCAGTTGCCCAAAAATTTACCGCGCTACCTGATGGGCGTCGGTACTCCGCTTGATCTGCTCGAAGCGGTGCACCGCGGCGTGGATATGTTTGATTGTATCATCCCGTCACAACTCGCCCAACGCGGCACGGTGTTTACAACGCAAGGCAAGCTGCACCTCCGCCGCTCAGTCTATAAATTTTCCGAAATGCCGCTAGATCCGGTTTGCGGTTGCCAGGCCTGCCGCGACCACACGCGAGCCTACCTACACCACTTGGTGAAGGCCGACGAGTTGCTCGGCTGGCACTTGCTGTCGATTCACAATCTAGCCTTTTATCACAATCTGATGCGCGCGATGCGCGAAGCCATTTTGGCCGGCACGTTTCTCGAATTCTACGAGCGTATGCGCCCCGAACTCGCGCGCACCGATTCGGAGCACCCTAGCGTCGCGCCGAAACCGGCGAAGGCCTTCAAATTTCCCCGGCTCGGCGACTACGAGATTCACCGCGGACCAGCCGGCTTCAACAGCGTCCGCCAAATCAGTTCGGGCGAAGTCATGCACTCGGTCAACCGGCCGGAAGACGAAGCGAACCGCCTCTACGTCGAGCAATCCGCGCTCGCGACGCGTCTCACAGCAGATGCTGCGAGCGCGGAAGAGTTCGTGGTGTGGGACGTGGGCCTCGGCGCAGCGTCCAACGCCATGGCCGTGTTACGCGCCTTCGAACGCTGCATCGCCGAGCAGACGGACGGCCCGCTGCGGCCACTGCGCCTCGTGAGCTTCGAATGCGATCTCGATCCGCTACGCCTCGCCGCCAAGAACGTGGGTTATTTTCCGCACATGCAGCACGGCGCACCGCAG
Source organism: uncultured Opitutia bacterium (assembly GCA_903872425.1). Lineage (GTDB taxonomy): Bacteria > Verrucomicrobiota > Verrucomicrobiia > Opitutales > Opitutaceae > CAIYUN01. The sequence goes on from CAIQKQ010000178.1 coordinate 8,659, forward strand.
TCAATTCTGGCTCAAGGGCATTGGTCGCATCGCTCGGGGTTGATGCGCTGGGAATTGCTGCGCGGGGATTTTCTGGCACTCTTCGCGGCAGCCAAACCACCCGACCTGATTTTATACGATCCGTTCTCCTACAAAACGGACTCGGCCCTCTGGATGCCGGAGACTTTTGCGCGAATTTTTTCGGCGTGTTCGTCGAAGCCCGCCGAACTTTACACGTACTCCGCTGCGACGGCGGTGCGAGTGGCCTTGCTGAACGCAGGATTTTTCGTCGCCGAGGGCGTCGGCACCGGACCGAAAGCCGAGACTACCATCGCTTTCACCCGAAGCGACGCGGCGGCCGCCCACCCAAACTCTCCTCGCTTGCTCGGCGACGAATGGCTCAAACGTTGGCGCCGGAGTAGTTCGAAACACCCGGCATCGCTCGCGCCCGAAGCCCAGCCGGAATTTGAAAAGCGGATCGAAGGACATCCCCAATTTTCGCGGACGCCTGCCAGTAAACTCCCGCCGTGACTTGTCGCGGACGGAATCACCTCCGAGTGACGCGTTCGTGATGGCAAATTTCCTCAATTTGTCCGTGCTCATCCCGGAATTTCGTGGTTAACCCATATCTTCATGAACTGGTCCCGCTTCAAAACCCACCTCTACCAACACGCCGAACTCGGCGTCTCGCTCGACATCTCGCGCATCCCGTTCCCCGACGGCTTCCTCGCCGCGATGGAGCCGCGCATGCAGGACGCATTTGCCGCGATGAAACATCTCGAGGCCGGCGCCATCGCCAACCCGGACGAGCAGCGTATGGTCGGCCACTACTGGCTCCGCGCTCCGCACCTCGCGCCTTCGTCCGATCTCGCCGGCGAGATCACCTCGACGCTCGACGCCATTAAAGGCTTCGCCGCCAAGGTCCACTCCGGCGTGATCGCCGGGCCCAAGGGCAAATTCAAAAACCTCCTCGTCATCGGCATTGGCGGCTCCGCGCTTGGCCCGCAGTTCGTCGCCCACGCCCTCGGCCAGCCGCGCAAAGACCGGCTTGTCGTCACCTTCTTCGACAACACCGATCCTGACGGTATCGACTACGTGCTCGATGGCCTGCGCGGTCAGCTCGCGAAGACTCTCGTAGTGGTCATCTCGAAATCCGGAGGTACCGCCGAGACGCGCAACGGCATGCTTGAGGCGCAGGCCGCGTTCAAGGCCGCTAAGCTCGACCACGCAAAACACTTCGTCGCCGTCACCGGCGTCGGCTCGAAGCTTGACGCGGTCGCTACTGCCGAAGGCTGGCTCGCGCGTTTTCCGATGTGGGACTGGGTCGGGGGCCGCACCAGCGAGCTTTGTGCGGTCGGGCTATTGCCCGCCGCGCTCCAAGGGCTAGACATCCAGGCGATGCTCGACGGCGCGGCGGCGATGGACGTCGTCACCCGTAACACCACCACGGCGCAAAACCCCGCCGCCCTCCTCGCACTCATGTGGCATTTCGCCACCAACGGACGCGGCGCGAAGGACATGGTCGTTCTTCCCTACAAGGACCGCCTGCTCCTCTTCTCCCGCTATCTCCAGCAGTTGGTGATGGAGTCACTCGGCAAAGAGCACGACCTGCAGGGCAACGTCGTCAACCAAGGCATTGCCGTCTATGGCAACAAAGGCTCGACCGACCAGCATGCCTACGTCCAGCAGCTCCGTGATGGAGTAAATAATTTTTTCATCACCTTTATAGAGGTGCTCAAGGACCGTGACGCGAAGACAGCGCTCGAAGTCGAACCCGGCATCACGAGCGGTGATTTTCTTCAAGGCTTCCTCCTTGGCACGCGCGATGCCCTTAGCGAAAAAGACCGCCACTCCGTCACGATCACACTGCCGGATGTCTCTCCGCATTCACTCGGCATGCTAATTGCGCTCTACGAGCGGGTCGTCGGCCTCTATGCTTCGCTCATCGGCATCAACGCCTACCACCAGCCCGGCGTCGAGGCCGGCAAGAAAGCGGCGGGCGGTGTCATTGCGTTGAAACAAAAGCTGACCGCCGCGTTGACCGCATCGCCTGGTAAACCCTTCACCGCCGAGCAGTTATCCGCCGCGATCGGCGCGCCCGAGAAAACCGAACTCACGTTCAAAATTTTGGAGCACCTTGCCGCCAACAAAAGCAGCGGCGTGAAAAAACGCGCGAAAACTCCGTGGTACCAGTCCACCTACCGCTCGGCCTGAGCGGATTTATCCGTCGGTAGCGAGATGGCGCGCAATCGAGAACAGCGCCAGTAAGCTGGCGGCCTAGCTAAAAGACAAGGTCAGGACAACACTTGGGACGCGCGCTACTATTTTACAGCCGCCACGAATCTGGGAATAATGCCATCAAAGCTGCCGTTGGTGAAAAAGGCCACTACCCGCGAACCGTTGCGCGGGACTGCTACCGGCTTTGACGCAAGTGCCTGATTAGTCAGCGCCTCGAGCAATGCCGCGTTGGTGGCGAAAGCCTGCGCCACCACGCCGTGCCCTGCCAGATGCTTGGCGACCGCCTCAGCATCGAATCTTTCATCCTCATTCAGCTTTTCCGCGCGGCTGACCGCGCCGAGATAAACCTCATCCGCTAACGCAAGCGCGTTCAGAAAGCCGGCTTGCAGCGCTTTGGTGCGTGCGGTGTTGCTCCGCGGCTCAAAGACGGCGGTTAGTCTTCCGCCGGGAAACCGCGCGCGAAACGAATGCAGCGTCTCCGCCAGCGCCGTCGGATGGTGGCCGAAGTCCTCGATTACCGTGATGGCGGGCGTGCGGAGCAAAACTTCCTGCCGCCGTTTGACGCCGCGAAAATCGGCCAGCGCGTCCAGTCGAAGCCCAGTGGGATTGGCCGAGGTGGAGCGCGTTGACCCCAACGCGCTTTCAGAGCCGTAACCACAGGTCAACGTGTTGCGATCAACACGCTCCATCAGCGCCAGTCCCGCTGCCGTCGCGGCCATCGCCGCGTTGCGCGCGTTGAACAAGCCCGGCTGCGTCCATTTCACATCGGCCCACGGCTGGCTGCGCCAGAGCAGCCGGAAGCTCGCGCCGGCGGCCGTCTCGGTGAAGTCCGCGATGCGCGTGTCGTTGCTCTCGCCGGTACCGACGCGCACGGTGCGTGTCCATGGCAGCGGACCGAGCGCGGCAAGGTTGGGGTCATCGCCGTTGAGTACGACCCAGCCATGGCGTGGCACAATGCGGGTGAGGTGGCTGAACGTGCGCTGCACGTCGGCGAGGTCGCGAAAGATGTCGGCGTGGTCAAACTCGAGGTTGTTGAGCACGGCGATGTGCGGTGCGTAGTGGATGAACTTGCTACGCTTGTCAAAAAACGCACTGTCATACTCGTCGCCCTCGATCACAAACGGGTCGTCCGCGGCGCCGAGATGGTTGCCGGTCGGTGGGTCCTGCGGCACTCCGCCGATGAGCCAACCTGGGTCACGCCCGTTCGCACGCAGCAGGAACGCGGTGAGCGCTGTGGTGGTCGTCTTGCCATGGGTGCCGGCGATGACGAGGTTGCGGCGCGTCTTTAGTACCGAGTCGTGCAGTAGCGCGGGCAGCGAGGTGAACGGGAGGGCACGGGTGTCAAGCAACCACTCGACCTCCGGGTGGCCGCGCGACATGGCGTTGCCAATGACGACGAGATCGGGCGCGAGTTTTTCTAGCCGCACGGGGTCGTAGCCCTCGTGCAACGTGATGCCCGCGGCGGCGAGCACGGTGCTCATCGGCGGATAGACCCCGCTGTCCGTGCCGAGCACGTCGTGTCCGGCCGCGCGCGCGAGTAGCGCGGCGTTGCCCATCGCCGTCCCGCAGATGCCCATGAAATAAATTCGCATGGCAAGGCGAAGCCGGCACCAGCCTCACGCTCCGTGGCAGGATTTGTATTTCTTGCCGCTGCCGCAGGGGCAGGGGTCGTTGCGGCCGACTTTCGGGAACGCGCGCGCCGCCGGTACGGGCTTGGGCATGGGGAGAGTGATCTCCTTTTCAGGTGCGGGCGCGGCGGCTTCGGGCGGAGGTGGCGGCGCGGCGGTAGGAGGCGGGGTATCGGTCGGGCCGACCGCCTGCGCGGTACGACTCAGGAGCGCGAGCATGTTCTCGAAGACGGACAAGTTTGACGCGCTGCGGAAGAGGCCGGTGCAAATTTGCAGGCGGACGTTGTTCATCAGTTCCTCAAAGTACTTGTAAGCCTCGCCTTTGTAGGCGACGAGCGGATCGGTTTGGCCGTAACTGCGGAGGCCGACGGCTTGCCGGAGGTTTTCCATCTCGGTGAGGTGCTCCTGCCAGTGGTGGTCAATCGCGTTTATGACGACGTAGCGCTCCAACGCGCCGAGTGCATCGGGATTCTCGACGGACTCCTTTACTGCGTAGGCGGATGCAACCTTACCGACAACGATTTTCGCCAGCACTACGGGATCACCACCAACGAGGTCGGCGGGCTTAAGGCCAATAGGGAACGCGCCATTGGCCCAGCCAAGAAAACTATCCAACGCGACCGCGCTTGCGCCGCCCGGCCCGCCGAGACCGGCGTTCTCAAGGCGCGCTACGACCTCCTCCTCGATTTGCTCAAAGATGATGTCGCGCGGGCGTGTGGCGTGGATGGCGGCGTTACGGATGCCATAGACGACCTCGCGCTGTTGATTGAGCACGTCGTCATAGGAGAGGAGGCGTTTGCGGATGGAGAAATTTTGCTGCTCCACCTTTTTCTGCGCGCTCTCGATCGAGCGGTTAAGCCATGGGTGCTCCAGCTCTTCGCCCTCTTTCATGGAGCCTTCCATGATTTTCGAGGCAAGATTCCCTTGGAGAAACAGCCGCAGCAACTCGTCCTCGAGCGAGAGGTAAAATTTCGTGACGCCTGGATCGCCCTGCCGTGAGCAGCGGCCGCGGAGTTGCCGATCAATGCGCCGCGACTGATGGCGTTCGGTGCCGATGACGTAGAGGCCGCCGAGCTGGCGCACACCCTCGCCGAGTTTGATGTCGGTGCCGCGGCCAGCCATGTTGGTCGCGATGGTGACGGCGCCACGCTGGCCGGCCCGCGCGACGATGTCGGCCTCCTGCGCATGGAATTTTGCGTTGAGCACGGTGTGGATCACACCCGCGCGCTTGAGCATTCGCGAAAGTACCTCAGAGGACTCGACGCTCACGGTGCCGACGAGCACGGGCTGGCCGCGCCGGTGCGCCTCCTCGATTTCCTTGACGACGGCGGCGAACTTATCGCGACGTGTCTTGTAGATCACGTCATTTTTGTCCACGCGGATGCAAGGCTGGTTTGTGGGGATGACCTGCACCGCGAGCTTGTAGATGTCGAAAAACTCTGTCGCCTCAGTTTCGGCGGTGCCGGTCATGCCGGCAAGTTTCTCATACATCCGAAAATAATTTTGGATGGTGATCGTCGCGTAGGTGCGCGTCTCGCGCTCGATGGCGACGCCCTCCTTTGCCTCTACTGCCTGATGCAACCCGTCCGACCAGCGGCGGCCGGGCATCACGCGGCCGGTGTTTTCGTCCACGATCATCACCTTGCCCTCTTGGACAACGTATTCGACGTCGCGTTCGTAGAGCGAGTAGGCGCGGAGGAGTTGCGAGATAGAATGAATCTCTTCTGAGACCTCGGCGTAGTGGTTTTGCGCGGCGAGTTTTTGTTGTTCGCGGGCTTCAGGTGTGAGCGAGGAATCTCGGTCGATGTCGCTAAACGCCGTTGCGAGATCGGGCATCATGAATGCGTCAGGGTTGTCCGGCCGGAGCTTCGTGCGGCCGAGCTGCGTGAGGTCGGCCTGATGCTGGCGCTCATCAATGACGTAGAGCAGCACCTCCTTGAGGCGGAACATCTCTTCTTTCTGGAAATCGCTGTTCATCTCGGTCTCGACGCGGTCGAACAACTTGAGCCATTCGGGGTTTTCGCGGATGCGAAGGAACTGCTTGTTTTTCGGGTTCCCCAGCTTTACCTGCAGCAACTTGTGCGCGGCGGCCTCCTTGTCGTCACGGGTAGCGCCGGGTTTTTCGAGCAGCTCCCTCGCCTCGGTCACGAGCCGGTTGCACAGGCGGATCTGGTCGTTCACGAGCTGGTCAATGCTCGGCTTGATACGAGTGAACGGCTGTTCGCGCTCGATTGGAGCGGGGCCAGAAATGATGAGCGGCGTGCGCGCCTCGTCCACGAGGATGGAGTCCACCTCATCGACGATGCAAAACCAGTGGTCGCGCTGCACTTGGTCCTCCTTGCGCGTGGCCATGCCGTTGTCACGGAGGTAGTCGAAGCCGAA
>CAIQKQ010000179.1 GCA_903872425.1 uncultured Opitutia bacterium
CGGCCATCGGCCAAAGCCTTTCAGACTCGGCTCATCTATGCCCACCAACGTCAGTTGGCCAGATGGCTTTTTCTGCGCCAGTCGGGATCTAAGTCGGGTTTGAGCGTCTATCGCCACAAATTCGATCCGATCCAGCACCCCGAACCAAGCGATCACGTAGGCACACGTAAAAAATATCACCGTCGGCAACAGGTGCTGTTTGAGAAATTTTGGGGCGGTTTTCTTCATATGGCGGCGACTCTTGCGCCCGGTCTGCGCGTGCCAAGGAAAAACTCGCCGCGCCGAGCCTCCCGCACGTGACTAAAAATCGCGTTGACGCCGCCGAGGGGGTGGGTTGCCCTTGCCCTTCGCAGTCATGGCAAGTTAGCTCAGTTGGTAGAGCAGAGGACTGAAAATCCTTGTGTCCCCGGTTCGATTCCGGGACTTGCCACCATTTTTCGGCCCGCGTGAGATTTGAGGTTAAGGCCATAGCAATCGGGTTTTAAGGGGCTATTTTTTCAGCCGCCGCGTCCGCTCATAAACCAGCCATCCGCGCCGGATCACTGCAAAGCCCGCGCGGCCGAGGCTGAAACGTGTGGCGTTACCGTGCTCGGCAGCGGCGAGCAGGACGTCGAAACCCTGTCGCGAAAGTTCACCGGTGTCTGGCTGCGCGAGCAGCCAGCGGTGCAGCGCGCGGCGTGCGACTGCGCGCGGCACTCCTGCCAGCGCGGCGACATGCAACCGGCGATCACCATGGTCGAGCAACGCGAGCCGCTGTACCCACGTCTCCAGCGCCGCATCGTCTTCCTCCAGCCGCTCGCGGGCGAGCGCCGCGCCAGCGAGCGCGTCGCGGTCGGTGGCGGCGCGTCGCCACGCGGGCAGCACGGAACGGCGGACACGGTTGCGGAAGTAATCGCCGCCCGCATTGGTCGCGTCCTCGCGCCACGGCGCGTCGACGGCTAGGAGCGCGGCGGTGAGCTCGCGTTTTTTCAACGTGAGCAGCGGACGCAGATGCGTGCGGCCGCCGGGCATCGGTTGCACCGGTCGCGGCGCGGCCAGACCGGCCGTGCCGCTGCCGCGCGCGAGGCGCATGAGCATCGTTTCGGCGATATCGTCCTGCTGGTGGCCAAGCCAGAGCGCAGGCGCACGGAGGCGCTTTTGCTCACGTTCGAAAAACGCGAACCTCGCCGCGCGCGCCTCAGACTCGCTGGCAGTTTTCGCCGGCCGCTGCCAGCGGCCCACGTAGCAACGTACACCGAGCGCGACGCACACCCGCACGCAAAATTTTTCGTCCGCCGTGGCCGCGCGACCGCGAAGCCGGTGGTTGAAATGCAGCGCGACAAGTTTTTTTCGCTGCTCGGGAAAATGCGCCCAGAGCACCAGCAACAGCGCGAGCGAGTCGGCTCCGCCGGAGAACGCCACGGCCCATGAGCCGCGCGGGCTTCCCTTGGTCCATATGCGCACAGCCGGATGCAAGGCGCGGCGCGGGAGGCGCGCGGCGAGCACGGCGGCCAGACGGGGCCAGTCGGTTTGCATGCAAGGGGTTTAGCCACTCAGTGCGCCGCTGCAAGGCCGCGTGCTGGTTTGAAGCCCAGCTATGTAGTCTCCCAGAAATCCCCCACGCTGTTCTGCTTACCTGCGCCTTGATCGCTGTGCGAATATGGCGTTCCGGCTGATGCCCGCTTTACTCAGACGGCAGCTCAGTGGGCAGCCGCAGAGACGACGCCGGTCGCGCGACAAAAAAAGCGCCCGGACTTTAGGTCCGGGCGCTTGCGGAGGAGGGAAGGCGAGCTACTCGCCGTGGCCCGTCACTCTTTCTTCGCGGCTTCGTCAAGGATGTCGCCGAGGTTCATCATGTCGTTGCCAGCATTGCGATTGAGCTGCTCGTAAGCCGTCGTTTCGGCGGCGAGCTGGCTGGCGTCGTAATTGGCGGCCTTGATCGAGAGGCCGAGGCGACGCTCCTCGCGGTCAATCTTGATGACGCGCGCGCTGACGGCCTGGCCAGGCTTGAGCACGTCCTTGATCTTCTCGATGCGCTCTTCGCTGATTTGCGAAATGTGCACGAGGCCATCAATGCCGTCCTTGAGGTCGAGAAACGCGCCGAACGACGTGATCTTTGTAACCGTGCCGCTGACGACGTCACCGATCTTGAAATGGGCGTCAATGTCGGCCCAGGGGTCGGTGGCGAGCTGTTTCATGCCGAGGCTGATGCGCTGCTGGCTGGGATCGACGTCGAGCACGAGCGCGTCCACTTCGTCGCCCTTCTTGAGGACTTCGGAGGGGTGGTTGACCTTGCGGGTCCAGCTCATGTCGGAGACGTGCACCATACCGTCAATGCCTTCCTCCAGCTCGATGAATGCGCCGTAGGTCGTCATGTTGCGGACCTTGCCGCGGACGCGTGCACCGACCGGGTAATTGTGGCGGACCATGTCCCACGGGTTGGGCTCGAGTTGGCGCAGGCCGAGGGAGATTTTCTGGTCGTCCTTCTGGATACCGAGGACGACAGCGTCCACTTCCTGGCCGACCTTGAGCAGTTCGGAGGGCTTGGTGATGCGCTTCGTCCAGGACATCTCAGTGATGTGGACGAGGCCCTCGACCCCGGGCTCGAGCTCGACGAACGCGCCGTACGGCACGAGATTAACGACCTTGCCGTGGATTTTCGAGCCGACGGGGAACTTGCGCTCGATCTCGTCCCAAGGGTTCTTGGTGGTCTGCTTGAGACCGAGGGAAACGCGCTCTTTCTCGCGGTTAACCTCGATGACCATGACTTGGATTTCCTCGCCCTGTTTGACCATCTCCGTCGGATGCGAGATGCGGCCCCAGGACATGTCGGTGATGTGGAGCAGGCCGTCCATACCGTCGAGGTCAATGAACGCGCCGAAGTCGGTGATGTTCTTGACGACACCCTTGCGGACCTGGCCGGGCTGGATGCTGTCGAGGAGATTGCGGCGCTTCGAGGTGCGCTGTTCCTCGATGAGGTCGCGGCGGGAGAGGACGACGTTCTTGCGGAGCAGGTCAATCTTGATGACCTTGAAGTCGTAGGTCTGGCCGACGTATTGGTCGAGATTCTTGGGCGGCTGGATGTCAATGTGCGACGCTGGCAGGAATGAGTCCACGCCGATGCTGACGATGAGTCCACCCTTGACCTTGGCCTTCACGCGGCCAGCGGCCACGGATCCCTCGGGGAACTTGGTGAGAATGTTGTCCCAGTTTTTCTTCTGTTCGGCACGGTCGTAGGAGATAACCGGCGCGCCGGTCTTGTCCTCGAGCTTTTCGACATAGACATCAATCGTGCTACCGATCTGCAGCTCGCCGATGTCCACAAACTCGGACGCCGGGACGATGCCCTCGGACTTGCCGCCGATATCAACAATGACCTCGTGCTGGCGGATTTCGGTGATAACGCCCGGAACGATAGCGTCCTGCTTCAACTTGTCGAAGGAGGACTGGGCGAGCAATTCTTCCATTATGGAACTCATGGTGGTGACGGACGGGACGAACGTCGCCTTGCTCCGAGGCGCCGGGCATCCCGCGATGGCCGCGCGCGAGGCGCGACCGTTGGGTTGAGGGTTGGACTAACAGGAAGGCTGAAGGGAGCATCGCGGCAAACCCCAGCCTGACCAAAAGAACCGCCGCGAACGGTCAGCGTCGCAGGTGAGGTGGACGGGCCGCAAGCGCTAATTTTGAGGGGCCCCAAACATCGGGAGTAGCTTACCAGAGATGCAGGCTCGCTTCACCCGCGCGAGTGCGACACGGAAGTCTCATGAGTACAGGCCACGAACCGCGGAGCATAACTCCGACTCGCCGAAAACTCAACTGCCACCGCAAGCGACTTGGATAGAGCCTGAAGTTGGCCCGGTTGGGTTCGGCCCACTACTATCAGGATAATCGCCATACCAGTTCCGAGAACTCCATTATACACACCGCTCAACCGACAATTCGACGCCATAAATCCCAAAAACCCGAGCACGGTCTTCGCGACGACCACCAAGTCCGACGCGCAATCGCAGGGGTGGAGCGTGTGACCGTTTCCTCCGCACCGTTTTCGCGTCCGGTTGCTTATTTGCCCCCCGCCGGAGGCGCAACGACAATCGCTCAAAATCTCGAAATTTTTGCGTCATGATTCGTCAAAATAGTGGTTGTTTGCTGCGCAATTTTTGGCGAGTTTTTGGGCTTAATTTTCACCACGTATTCCTCTTCATGCCCGACGCCTCCGAACCGCAAATTCCTGATCAAATTCCGCCCACTGGCGAATCCTACGACGCCGACAAATTGAGTTCGCTCAAGGGCCTTGAGGCTGTCCGCAAAAAGCCCGGCATGTACATTGGTGGCACCGACGAGCGCGCCCTCCACCACTGCGTCTCCGAGGTCCTTGACAACTCGGTGGACGAGCATCTCGCCGGACATTGTACGCGCATCGAAGTCACGATCCATGTGGATGGCTCCATCAGCATCCGCGACAACGGCCGCGGCATCCCCGTTGATATCAACAAGGACAGCGGACTGCCAGGCGTCGAGTTGGTGCTGACCACGCTCCATTCCGGCGGCAAATATGGCCAAGGCGGCTACAAGTTCTCGGGCGGCACGCACGGCGTCGGCGCTAAATGTGTCAACGCGGTGAGCGAGTGGTTTGAGGTAGAGGTGTCACGTGACGGCAAGGTCCACCACATGACCTTCGAGCGCGGGCAGGTGACGAAGACGCTTGAGGTTATCGGCAACGCCAAAGGCACCGGGACACTCATCACGTTCAAGCCTGACGCGGAGATTTTCCGCGAAACGACGGTGTTCAAGACCGACCGTATCGGTCAGCGCCTGCGCGAGCTGGCGTTTCTGAATTCCGGGTTGGAGATTGTGTTTCTCGACGAGCGCCCCGCCGGCGCGAAGCCCGAGACGTTTTACTACAAGAATGGCGTCGAAGAGTTTGTCCGCCAGCTCAATACCAACAAGGCCGCACTGCACCCCAAAGTCATCGCGTTCAAGAAAGAGACCTCGCTAGTGAATGACGACAAGGCCATCGAGATCCACGCCGAGGTCGTTCTCCAATACAACGACGGCTTCAACGACCAGGTACTCTGTTACACCAACACCATCCACAACCCCGATGGCGGCACGCATCTCTCTGGCTTCCGCAGCGCGCTCACCCGCGCCATCAATCAGTTCTCCAAGGCCAACAACCTCCTCAAGGAAAAAGACCCGCAGATCACCGGCGATGATGTACGTGAGGGACTCACTGCCGTCATCTCCGTCAAGCACAGCGACCCCAAGTTTGAGTCGCAGACCAAGGTGAAACTACTCTCCCCCGAGGTCGAAAGCGTTGTCGGTTCCGTGTGTTACGAGGGGTTGATGTTTTATTTCGACGCCAACCCCAGCGTCGCCAAGCGCATCGTGGAGAAGGGCCTCATGGCCGCACGCGCCCGCGAGGCCGCCCGCAAGGCCCGTGAGACCATCCGCAAGGGCGCGCTCTCCGGCGGCGGCCTCCCCGGTAAGCTTGCCGACTGCTCCGAACGCGACCCCGCACTCACCGAGCTTTACATCGTCGAGGGCGACTCCGCCGGCGGTTCCGCCAAGCAGGGCCGCGACCGCCGTTTCCAGGCCATCCTCCCGCTCCGCGGCAAGCTCATCAACTCTGAGAAGGCCCAACTCGACAAGGTGCTCAACAACGAGGAAATCCGCACCCTGATCACCGCCATCGGCACCGGCATCGGGACCAGCGAGAACGAGAAAGACGAGTCGGCCTTCAACGCGGACCGCGCCCGCTACCACAAGGTTATCATCATGACCGACGCCGACGTGGACGGCTCGCACATCCGCACGCTCCTACTCACGTTTCTTTACCGTAAGATGACGGGCCTCTTCGACCGTGGCTTCGTTTACATCGCCCAGCCGCCGCTCTACAGAATCAAACGCAAGAAGCGCGAGCAATACGTGGACAACGACGAGCAGCTCAATCGAATCCTGCTCGAACTCGGCTCCGAAGACATCGTCCTCACGCGCTCCGGCGACGGCCACGTCTTCGCCCCCGCGGCGATTGACACGCTCGTGGAAAATCTCGCCGCGCTCGAAAAACTCGGCGCTGGCGTTACCCGCCACGGCGCGGACCTCTCCGCCTATCTCGACCAGCACGACGCGACCACGCAGGACCTCCCGCGCTACATCGCCCGCATCCGCGAGGGCAACAAGGAGACGCACGAGTTCCTCCGCGACGCCGCCGCCAAGGCCGCATTCATCGCGCAGCACAACCTTGACGCCGACCCGCCGAGCAGGCCGAGGCCGCCAAGGGCGACACGAAAAACCCGCTGCCGGTCAAGCGCGTGACGATACACGAAATTTTCGAAAGCGGCGAGATGGCCAAACTCCTCCGCGCCCTCGCCAAAGCCGGGCTCGACACTGACCGCTTCACCGCCACCGAGGCGTCGCGCTACGTCATCATCGAAAACGCTGGCCAGAAAACGGAGAATATGACCGAACTGCGCTCCCCTCTCGACATCGTCGCCCAAATCCGCGCCAACGGCCGCAAGGGTCTCAGCATCCAGCGCTACAAGGGTCTCGGTGAAATGAACCCGAAGCAGCTCTACGAGACGACGATGGACCCCGACAAACGCCGCCTCCTGAAAGTCTCCGTCAGCGACGCCGCGAAAGCCGACCAGCTCTTCACCCTTCTCATGGGCGACGAAGTCCCCCCCCGCCGTCAGTTCATCGAGGACAATGCGCTCAACGTCCAATTCTTGGATGTCTGAGTTGAAGCGCAAAGACGCCAAGATGCCAAGCCATGAAAAAGGTCGTTATTCCAGACGAGATCGAGCATCTTGCCGCACAGACCGTGAACGCTGCGCTGACGGTGCTTCGCTCAATCGGGCCCGGCTTGCTGGAGAGCGCCTATCAGGAGTGTCTCGCCATCGAGCTTTCGCTGGCTGGCCTGAAGTTGGAACGAGAGAAAATGCTGCCTCTGACATATCGCGGCCAGGCCATCGAAAACGCCTATCGGCTCGACCTAATCATCAACCGCCAGCTGCTTATCGAGCTGAAGGCCGTCGAGGCCATCCGGCCCATTCACCGCGTCCAAGTCACCACCTACCTGAAACTGCTCAAGCTGCCGCTCGGCCTACTCATCAATTTCAACGTCCCGCTCATCAAGTACGGTATCACACGTGTCCTGAACTTGGATTTCCAAAATTCGGTTTAAGCGCAAAGACGCGAAGTGACTAATTCAATCCAAAGCCCAAACCCAAATTTCATTTCCTTCCTTCCGACCTTAGCATCTTCGCGTCATCGCGCTTAATAATTTCTGAGAATGTATACCGCCAACGAAAAGCTCTCCTCCGCCAACATCACCGACATCATGCAGTCGGCCTACATCGAATACTCGATGTCGGTCATTGTCTCGCGCGCCCTGCCCGACGCCCGCGACGGCCTCAAACCGGTCCAACGCCGCATTCTTTACGCCATGCTCCGGGAGGGCCTCGTCCACAACCGCGCCTTCGACAAGTGCGCCGGTGTCGTCGGCGAGGTGCTCAAGAATTACCATCCGCATGGCGACTCCTCCGTCTATGATACCCTCGTCCGCATGGCTCAGCCTTGGGTCATGCGTTATCCGCTGATTGATCCGCAGGGTAACTTCGGCTCGGTGGACGGCGATCCGCCCGCCGCCTACCGTTACACCGAGGCCCGACTCAAGGACATCGCCGAAGACCTGCTCAAGGATATTGACGAGGACACCGTTGATTTCGTCCCCAACTACAAGGAGTCCACCACCGAGCCGTCCGTCCTCCCCGCCGGCTTGCCGAATCTCCTGATGAACGGCTCGACCGGCATCGCCGTCGGCATGACGACCAACATCCCGCCGCATAATCTCGACGAGATCATCACCGCCACGGTCGCCATCATTCAAAACCCGCGCATCTCCCTCGACGAGCTGTGCGAAATCGTGCGCGGTCCCGATTTTCCCACCGGTGGCATCATCTCCGGCCGCGACGGCATCTTGAGTTATCTCAAGACTGGCAAGGGCATCGTCCGCACGCGCGGCAAGGCCCACACCGAGGAGACCAAGGGTGGCATGGAGCAGATCGTCATCACCGAGATCCCCTACAATGTAAATCGCAACACCCTCGTCCTCCGCATCGCCGAGCTGGTCAGCGAAAAGCAGCTCGACGGTATCCGCGACCTCCGCGACGAGTCCGACGAGCAGACACGCATTGTCATCGAGCTGAAACGCGGCGAGCAGGCCAAGGTGGTTATCAACCAACTTTTCCAAAAAACCGCCCTCGAGTCCTCTTTCGGCGTCACGCTCCTCGCGCTCGACCAAAAGCGCCCGAAGCAGATGAATATCAAGGAGCTCATCGAGTGCTACATCGAGCACCGTCGTGATGTCGTCACGCGCCGCACCAAGTTCCGCCTACGCGAGGCCGAAGCCCGTGCCCATATCCTCGAGGGTTACATCATCGCCCTCGATAACCTCGACGACTTCGTCAAAATCATCCGTGCCTCCGCCAACAAGGACGAGGCCAAGCAGCGCCTGATGGCGAAGTATCCGCTCAGCGAGCGCCAGACCGACGCCATTCTCGAACTCCGCCTCTACCAGCTCACCGGCCTGGAGCGCGGCAAGATCGAGGCCGAATATCTCGAACTCGAAAAGGTCATCCTGGAGCTCCGTAGCATCCTAGAGTCCGATGCTAAGCTCATGGCGCTCATTAAGACCGAGCTGCTCGCCATGAAGGAGAAATACACCTCGCCCCGCCGCACCGAGATCATCGGAGCCGCCGGCGAGTTCCGCATGGAGGATGTTGTGCCCAATGAGGGCTGCGTCATCACTGTCTCGCATCTCGGTTTCATCAAACGCACCCGCGTCGCCGATTACCGCTCGCAGAAACGCGGCGGCAAGGGCGTCATCGGGGCGGAAACCTACGACGAAGATTTCGTCGAGCACCTCTTCACGGCGAGCACACATGACTTCATTCTCTTCCTCACCAGCATCGGCCAGTGCAATGCGAAGAAGGTCTATGATATCCCGGAGGGCACGCGTACGGCGAAGGGCAAGTCTATCTCGTCCTTCCTCCGCCTCGCCGAGGGCGAGAAAATCGCCGCGATGCTCTGCGTGAAGGACTTCGCGCCCGACCGCTTCCTCGTCATGGCGACGAAAAAGGGTGTCATCAAGAAGAGCGCCCTCTCCGATTACGCCAACTGCACCCGCGACGGCGGCCTTATCGGCATCAACCTCGCCGAGGGCGACGCGGTGATCGGCACCGTGCTCACCACCGGTAGCGACGAGATCATCCTCGTCTCCCATCAGGGACTCGCTGTCCGTTTCCGGGAGCGCGACGCCGAGACCAACGAAATCCTCTTCCGCGATACCGGCCGCGCCACGGGCGGCGTGACCGGGATGCGGTTCAAATTGGAAAGCGACCATCTCGACGTAATCGAGGTCGTGGACCACACGGCCAAGTTCCTCGTAGCGAGCGAGGCCGGCCTCGGCGTCCGCACGCGTTTCGAGGACTACCGCCTTATCAACCGCGGCGGCAGCGGCGTCTGGGCGATTGATTTGCCGGAGGATGGCTCCATCAAACTGGCCGGCGCGCTCGGCGTGCAGGACACCGATGAAATCATGCTTCTCACGGCCAAAGGCCAGAGCGTGCGCTGCCCCGTCAACACGATCCGCGAGGTCAACCGCGGCGGCAAAGGCGTAAAACTTCTGACGCTCGCGGAGGGCGACAAGCTCCTGAGCATCGCCCGCGTGGTCGAGACCGACGAGGAACAGGAGGCCAATTCCACCCCGCCCATTGAGCCCCAGACGGCTTGATTTCGGGACGCAGTCTCGCTGCACCTGTTAAGGCGTAGGGGATCCATCCGCCAGCATTCCATATCGCATGAAACATTGCCCACCGCTACTCGTTTCGCTGCTCGCCAGCCTAACTATCACTTTCTCCGCCCACGCTGAGATTGAGTTCACCGGCATTCTCACTTCCGGCGCTAAATCCTCGTTCGCTCTCGCTGACACAGATACAACGTCCACGCGCTGGCTCGCACTCGGCCAAAGTTTTAGCGGATGGAAAATTACCGCTTACGCTCCCGCCGGTGCCCGCCGACGCTATGTCCTGCCAGCCCAAGCCCCGAATATTTTCGTCGGAGAGAAATTCGGCCACGATTTTACTACCGGCCATCACCCGCACCCAAATGCCGCGCAGTTCGCCGGTTTCATAGTTGTTTGCCGTGGAGGAGAGCGTGGCGTGTTTGCGATAGCGTAAGGGCTCCGTGCGCGTGGCCGCCGAGGTCTTAAAGCCGGCTAAATCCAGCGTATAGGTTCCCTTAAGACGAACATCCGTCGGAGTAATCTTCTGGCGAGTGCGCAGAACAGTATGGCCCGCTTGGCCGAACTGGCCGGGGCCGTTGCCTGACGGTAATGACAATACGATCTCCTCGTAATCATATTGAGCGCCAAAAACATTGTATTCCACCCGGAGATCCTTGGCAGAATTGCCGGCGTTGTTACTGATTTTGATTTCGTAGCCAGCGACCATGCCCTGATCCACCACGCCCGGATCACCGGAGCGGTTTGAGCCGACCGTCGCGTGAAACGTGGTCGTCTCGATTTTAAGGACATATTTCACATGATCGCGTCGCCACTGGGCGACATAGGCGGCATCAACTTCGGCCAGCTTGGCGATTTCAACTGTGACGATCTGCGCGTCGTCGCGGCGGATTTTAACCTGTGCGTCGGTCGCGTCGATGATAACGCCGACTATAGTACGGCCGTAGGCATCAGCAAACAAATGGGTCTCTGCCGACGGGGTAGAGGCCGAAGCGAGGAGCAGGGGCAAAAACAGCAAGGCGGGAAACAAGCTGCAGCGCATGAGGGAAACCTATCCACCCCGCTGCCGAAAACAAGTTACAAAAACAACCAGCCCGGAGGCGGACGCGCCCCCCTTTTTTCTTTAGCGCACCTGCAACGTGTCGCCCTCGTAGGCGAGGCCCAGTGAGGGAACGGTGACAGCCTTACGGGTGCCGTCCTTTTTCACATATCCAGCGAGCCACGCGTCATACCCCGCGGCTTGCGCTGCGGCAAGCGTGGCGGCGGCGGCTTCCGGCGCAACATAGGCGGCGAAACCGACACCTTGATTGAAGGTCGCATACATTTCGCGTCGGTCAATTGGTCCGACGCTGGCGAGGAAGTCGAAGAGGGCGCCGGGTGGGCGCGGCGCGGTGATCTCGTAGACGAACGGCTCGTCAAGCCGCATGAGCTTGCGCCAACCGTGGCCGGTGACGTGCGCGGCGTAGTTGAGCTTGAGGCCGCGCCGTTGGCACTCGCGCACAAACGCAACATAGATTACCGAGGGCGCGAGCAGTGCCTCGCCGTAGGTGCGCGAGTCGCCGTGGCCGAGGGGCGTCTGGTAACCTTGCGGGAGTTTCTCGGCGATGAGACGGCAAAGCGATAGACCGTTAGTTTGCACGCCTGAACTGGCGAGGAAGATGATGGCATCGCCGGAGCGTACGTCGCCGGTAATGCGAAGATGTTTGGGCGAGATTTTTCCGATGGCCGAGCCGGCAAGGACAATAGTACCCGGATTGACGATGCCCTTGAGCGTGGGCGTCTCACCGCCACCCCAGACGGCGCCAGCCTGGCGGCAGCCCTCAGCCCAACCGGTAACCAGGGCGTTCATGCGTACGGTGTCAGCAAACCAGCCCGAGTCGCCCACGGCAGCGTGCATCGCGACCGAGAGGGGCAACGCGCCGCAGGTGGCGAGGTCGTTCACGATGGTGGCGACTGTATCGATCGCGATTTCACGGTAAAAACATTTACCCGTCGCGGCATAGACGGCATCGGCCACGAGGTTCTTGGTGCCCAAACCCTCCTCGACATGCGCGAGAAAATGATCGCCCGCCTCGATGAGGTAGGCGCTCTCGCCACGGGTCGTCGCCGGTTCGGCGTAGCCGTGGGCGGCGAGGGCGCCGGCTGTCACGCGCGCAGCTTGCTGGCAAGCGCGCTTGAACGCGTCAAGCTGGTCGTAGCGCACGCCGGAAGATTCGTATGAGAGGGACATGGGAGATCCGCGCGGGCCAACGGGCGTAATTACGGCGTTTTCGACTTCGCGGCCTCGTAGGAACGTTGGTCGTCGTGTTTCTCGTAATAATTCACAAAGGCCTGGTTCACCACTCGGTAGCCACCCGGGGTCGGATATTTTCCCGTGAAGTACCAATCGCCGGTGTGCGCGGGGACCGCAGTGTGGAGGTTTTCGATCGTCTGAAAGATGACCTCGATATCGCCCTTCCAAGCGATTTTGCTCGGACGAACGAACTGCGCGATGCGCGCGGAAATCTCCTCAGGCGTGAACGGCTCGTAGATTTTGCGGACATGGTTCTCCGGCTCGCCGCGTGCGACGGACTCGAGGCAGAGATGATAGACGTCCGTGAGCAGGCTGGCCTGCCCACGCTCCTTGAGTAGCTCGACGGCGGCCTCAAAGGCGATAAATTTGCCCAGTTCCGCCATGTCGATGCCGTAGCAGTCGGGGTAGCGGATTTGCGGTGCCGTGGAGGCGATGACAATTTTCTTCGGCTCAAGCCGCGCGAGGATGCGGAGAATGGAGCGGCGGAGCGTGGTGCCGCGCACGATGGAATCGTCCACACACACAAGGTTATCGACCCCGGCGCGCACCAAGCCGTAGGTAATGTCGTAGACGTGGCCGGCAAGATGGTTGCGGACTGACTCCTGACCGATGAAGGTGCGGAGCTTAATGTCTTTCGAGACAACCTTCTCGCCGCGCGGCCAATTACGGAGGATGAGCTCGTCGAGCATCGCCTCGGTTAGCTGGCCTTGCGCGCTGGCGGCCAAGATCGCGGCCTTCACCTCGTCGCGCCGGCGGCAGCGCAGCGCGGACATGAGGCCATAGAACGCAACCTCGGCGGTGTTAGGAATGTAACTGAAAACGGTGTTCGCCCAGTCAGAGCCGACGGAGGCGAGCACCTGCGTGGCCAGCCGACCACCGAGCGCCTGCCGCTCGCGGTAGATGTCTACGTCGTTACCTCGCGAAAAATAGATTCGCTCAAACGAGCATGACGCGCGCGGCAGCGGTGCGGTGAACGCGGCATCGGTGAGTGCGCCGTTTTTCTTCAGCACGGCGACATGGCCGGGTTCGAGTTCTTTCACGTCCTCGACAGCGAGGTCGAACACCGTCATCAGCGGCGCGCGCTCCGAGGCAAAAGCAATGACTTCATCGTTCTCGAAATACCAGCAGGGGCGGATGCCCGACGGGTCGCGCGCGACAAAGGCATCGCCGTTGCCCACGAGACCGCAGAGCGTGTAGCCGCCGTCCCATTTTTGCGCAGCCCGGGTTAGTACGCGCGCCAAGTTGAGCTCGTCGCTGATGCGGCGGGAGATTTCCTCACCCGGCAGCCCGCGTTCGCGCAGGGAGC
>CAIQKQ010000180.1 GCA_903872425.1 uncultured Opitutia bacterium
GGTATAGTGTCCCCCAGATGGGCGGGAGAAATCAAGCGCGCGGCGAGGTCGTCCGCGCCCTCATCTCTAACTGGCGGCCGATGGGCGTGGAGTTTGAGGTGGGGTGAGTGAGTAACCTTGAGAGACGCATGCTTTATGTGCTCGTATGGCATCTGCCCGATATTCTGAATGTTCAGGGTTAGAATCGACGAGAGGTTTGCAGCCGAGGCACAGGCTTTTCCGTTTGCGCCGGCTGAAGCGACCTGCCAGCCTTGCCCGTTCCATGAGCGACACTCCTTCGGATATTTCCCACGACCAGCACGCAGTGCGGCGGCAAAAGCTCGCCGAGCTGCGCGCCGCCGGACACGACCCGTTCCGCGCAAGCTTCACGCCCACACATTTCTCCGGCGACGCGCTCAAACTTCACGTGGATGGGCAGGACAATGCCGTGACTGTCGCCGTCGCTGGACGGCTCGTGACCATCCGCGACATGGGTAAAAGCCAGTTTGTGAAGATTCTGGACCAGCAGGGTCAGATTCAGCTCTATCTTAAGAAAGACGTGGTGGGCGATGAGGCCTATGCCGCGTTCAAGAAGCTCGACCTCGGTGATTTCATTGGAGCACGCGGCACGCTGTTCAAGACAAAGACCGGCGAAGTCACGGTGCGTGTCGAGGCGGGCGGCGTCACACTCGTCGCGAAGGCGCTGCGCCCGTTGCCGGAGAAGTGGCACGGCCTCGCCGATCCCGAGCAAGTCTACCGCCAGCGTTACCTCGACTTGATCGTCAACGCGGAGTCACGCGCGCGGCTCATGCTGCGGCCGAAGATCGTATCACACATCCGGCATTTTCTTGAGACGCGACAGTTCATCGAGGTCGAGACGCCGATGCTGCAAAGTGTGGCGGGTGGCGCAGCGGCGCGACCGTTTACGACTCGCCATAACGCGCTCGGGGCGGATTTTCTCCTGCGCATCTCGCTGGAGCTTTATCTCAAGCGCATGCTCGTAGGCGGCTACGACCGCGTATTTGAGATCGGGCGAAATTTCCGCAACGAGGGCATTTCCCGGAAGCACAATCCCGAGTTCACGATGCTAGAGGTCTATCAGGCCTACAGCGACTACCGCGGCATGATGGTGCTCGTGCGCGATCTGCTACAGTCGCTCGTGCGCGACGTGATTCGTCCGGCCGACGGCGCGTTGAAGATCAAACACGCCGCCAGCGGGCAGGATATCGAGTTCGGTGGCGAGTGGCGCGAGGTGAGCTACAAGGAACTCATCTGCGCGGCGACGGGTGATGCGGACTGGTTTGCGCGCAGTAAGACGGAAAAAATCTCCGGTGCAGAAAAACTCGGTCTCGCGATCGACCCGAAGTGGGAGGAGTTCGAGATCACCAACGAGATTTTCTCCAAGCAGATTGAGCCGACGCTCATCCAGCCGACGTTCGTCACGCACCTGCCAAAGGAGTTGTGCCCGCTGGCAAAGCTCACGCTCGACGACCCGACGACGATTGACGTGTTCGAGTTGGTCATTGGCGGCATGGAGGTCGCGCCAGCTTACTCGGAGCAAAACGACCCTGACGTGCAACGCGCGATGTTTGATGCGCAGGCGGGCGGCGACCAGCAGAGCTTGGACCACGATTTTCTGCTCGCGCTGGAGCACGGCATGCCGCCGGCGGGTGGCATGGGCATCGGGATCGACCGGCTGTGCATCCTGCTCACCGGCGCAGAGAGTATCCGCGACGTGATCTTGTTCCCGTTGCTGCGGCCAAGCGGTTCGGCCTGATACGGAATGCAGATTGCGGAGTACGGAATGAATCAGTCAGCATCGGGTCGTACGCCTTCACTACCATTCCGCAATCCGCGCTCACCAATTCCGCATTTCACTGATGCCCTGGCCGCTTTATCTCGCCCTTAAGCAGCTCTTCCCTACGGGGCGTCGATTTCCGTTTTTCACCTTCATCTCGGTGACCGGAGTGGCGCTGGGGGTGGCGTTGCTGATTGTAGTGATGAGTGTGATGGGTGGTTTTGGTTACGAAATCCACCGCATGATTACCGACACGCAGGGCGAGGTGCAGGTGAAGGTGAGTGACGGCGGCGTGGTTGAAAACCCGGCCGACCTCATACCTGTCATCGCGGCTGTACCGGGGGTCGTTGGGGTGACGCCTTACGCGGTGGGTTTGAGCGGTCTGATGTATGGCGAGAAAGCGTCGTTCCCGCAGATTCTGGGCATTGACCTGAAACGCGTGGAGTCAGTGGTACAGCTCAACCGTTTTATCCGGCCCGGTTCGCTCGACGATCTCGACGACGACACGGTCATTCTGAGCGTCCAGCTCGCAAGCTCGTTGGGCGCGCGTCTCGGCGACAAGGTCGTGCTCTACTCGCCCTTGTTCTTCAAGGACGCCATGAAGAAGAACGACGAAGTCATGCTGCCGCGCGAGTTACGCGTCGTAGGCGTTTTTGAAGTCGGCCACCAGCAACTCGACAGCAACACTGCAATTGTGACCCTGCGCCGCATGCAGGACCTCTACGGCCTGGGCCACGCCGTCCACGGTTTCAACGTCCGGCTCGCACCCGGCGCGGACGTGGACGCCGCTGTTGCGCGTTTCAACGCCGCCCTGCCTCTGGGGACAGGACTAAAGGCGTATTCGTGGATGGACTCGTTCAATGACTTCCTCTGGGTGCTGCAGATGGAGAAGAACATGTTTTTTTTTCTGCTCCTCTTCATTGTGATCGTGGCGGCGTTCTCAGTGACGAGCTCGCTGCTCATCTCCGTCGTGCGCAAGACGCGCGAGATCGGCCTGCTCGGTGCGCTTGGTGGCCGGCCGCGCGACGTGGCGATTTGCTTCTGCGCGCAGGGCTTATTCATCGGCACGGTCGGCACGGTGCTTGGCCTCGCGCTCGGTCTGGGTGTGCTCGCCGTGCGGAACGACCTGATCCATACGCTCACCCACCTCACCCAGCGCGAAGATGTGTTCCAGAAATTTTACCAGTTGAGTCAGCTCCCGGCCCACACCGCTGGTGCCGATGTGGCGAAAATCGTCGTCTTCACTATCGTTATCTCGACGCTGGCCGGTGTTATCCCTGCCTGGCGCGCGTCGAAACTCAAACCTGTGGAGGCGCTCCGTAGCGAGTAAACACTCCGCGCAACCGCCAACCGCTTACGTTCAACGCCCAAGCCTCGAACCCGTGTCCGAAAATTTATCCAGTTCCCCCGCTGCCGCGACCAACGTTCAACCTTCGAAGTTGAAGGCTGAATATTGTGTCACGCCCGGCGCGTCCGCCGGGCTCGAAGTGGTGCTGTCGGCGACGGCGCTACGCAAAAATTATCTCAGCGGTTCACAACGGTTAGAAGTTTTACGCGGCGTGGATCTGGCGGTCGCGGCGGGTGAGAGCGTGAGTATCCGTGGTGAGTCGGGCTCGGGAAAATCCACGCTGCTCAACCTGCTCTCCGGTCTCGACACGCCGGATGCCGGCTCGTTGCTCTGGTCTGGCCGGTCGCCGCACCCCAAAGACCGGGCGCGATTTCTCGGTATGGTGTTTCAATCATTTTACCTGATTCCGGAAATTGACGCGCTCGCCAACGTGCTCATGGCCGCCCGCATCCTCGGCGTGCTTGGTGCCGCGCAACGCGCGCGGGCGAAGGAGTTGCTTGCGCTCACCGGTCTCGTCGGCCGTGCGGCGCATTTACCCGCACAGCTTTCCGGTGGCGAGCGCCAACGGGTGGCCGTGGCCCGAGCGCTGATGAACTCACCCCGGCTGATCCTTGCCGATGAACCCACCGGCAACCTCGACGAGCATACCGGCGACTCGGTCGTTGAGCTGTTGCTCTCGCTCTGCCGCGAGACGCAAACCGCGCTTGTGCTCGTGACGCATAACGCCGCGCATGCGCAAAAAACGAGCCGCCAGCTTTTCCTCCATGATGGGAAACTTTCTTATGGCTAAACCTAAAATCCGTTGCGGTGTCGCCGGGGTCGGCTCACTCGGTCAGCACCACGTCCGCATCTACGCGGCACTGCCCGGTGCGGAACTCGCTGGTATCTACGAGACAAACGACGCACGGGCGGCGGAGATTTGCGCGAAGTTCAACTGCCGTCGCTTTACGACGGTCGACGAGCTGGGGGCGGCGTGCGATGCGGTGTCGGTTGTCGTGCCGACGGATTTGCATGCCGCTGTTGCGTTGCCGTTGCTGGCGCGCGGCTGCCACCTGCTCATCGAGAAGCCGTTGTGCGCCTCGCTCGCCGAGGCCGAGCAGGTGCTCGCGGCGGCGCAGGCCAACCAGTGCCTCGTGCAGGTCGGCCACATAGAGCATTTCAACCCGGTGATGGGATTTCTCGAACAAGAGGTGCGGCAGCCGCAGTTCATCACCGCGGAGCGACTTGCGCCGTTCACTCCACGTGGGACGGAGGTGGGGGTGGTACTCGACCTAATGATCCACGACATCGGCATCGTGCTCGAGTTGGTCAGATCGCCGGTGGAGAAAATTGACAGCGTAGGTGTGCGCGTGCTCTCGAAGACGGAGGATATCGCCAACGCGCGGATCCAGTTCGCCAATGGCTGCGTGGCCAACCTGAGCACCAGTCGCATGAGCCTGAAAAAAGTGCGGGAGATCCGGGTCTTCCAGCCGACGGGTTATTTTTCCTTTGATTTCATGAAGCAGTCCGGCCACCTCGTGCGGAAAACCGGGATGCTCGACTATGCGGCGAAGCTGATGAGCGGCGCAGTGAAGGCCGACGATCCGGCCGCGGTGCCGGTAGAGTCGGTGCCGTTGGAGAAAGGCGAGCCGCTCGCGCTGGAGTTGGCACATTTCGTCGACAGCGTGGCGCAGGCCAAGCAGCCGAAGGTCGGCGCCGCGCTGGGCAAGAGCGCGCTGGAGGTGGCGATCGCAATCACGGAGCAAATTAGAGCATCGAGGTAGGGCGCGACCGCTGGGCGCGCCGTCCTCAACCACCCATATGACCTTGCCCCAACGAGCCTTACTCTCGCATGGCATGCCACCTTGGGTTAGGCTGGGTGAAGTTTGTTTTCTGACTATCTGCTATCAAACGCGCGGCAAGAACCAGCTTTGCGTTGAGTCTGTGAAGACTCTGCTTTTCGAGGTAACTGACTTTCGCCAGCGAACCAGACGCTGGTACGTGCATTTACTTTTGCTTATGCCGGATCACTTGCACGCGTTGGCTTCGTTTCTTTATGATGTGGCAATGAAAGCCGTGGTCGCAAATTTCAAGGAGAACACCGCCAAGCGTCCTGGAGTCGTATGGCGGCGTGATTTTTTCGATCATCGTCTGCGGTCGGACGCGTCGTTTGAGGAGAAGGCGCATTCTATCCGGATGAACCCGGTGCGACAGGGGCTGGTGGCATCGCCCGAACTGTGGCCGTATTGCTGGCAGCCTAGCACCGTCGCGGCGGGCCCAGCGGTTCCGCTCCACCTATGAAAACGCTGCTCCAGCTTTCACCGCCCGCGGGTGGGCCGGTGGACTTGCTCGTCATTGCGGGTGAGCATTCGGGCGACGAGCACGCGGCGCGTATGGTGCGCGAACTGCGGGCCAAACAGCCCAGCCTCGCCGTTGCCGCGTTGGGCGGGCCGAGGCTCGAAGCAGCGGGGGCGCAGTTGCTGCGCGACCTCACCGCGACCTCGGCCATCGGGCCTGGGGAGGTGCTGAGGAAACTGAGTTTTTTTCGCACCTTAATCGCTGACACCGTGCGCTGGATCGGCGAGCATCGCCCGCGTGCGGTGTGCTTCGTGGATTCTTCCGCGTTGAACTTGCGGATCGCGCAGGCGCTATTCGCGCGCGGTTATTCGGCGAAATCTGGCGGTCCGACGAAGACGCTCTATTACATCAGTCCGCAGATTTGGGCGTCGCGGGCAGGGCGGCGGTTTGCGATGGCGAAACACCTCGACGGGCTTGCAGCGATCTTTCCGTTCGAGCCGGCGGTGTATGCGGACACGTCTCTGCCTGTAGAATTTGTCGGACATCCGTTCACGGCGGCGGATTATATGCCCCCAGTGCGCTTCGTGGCGGACGGCCCGGTGCTACTGTTGCCGGGTAGCCGCACGGCGGCTGTACGACGAATTTTTCCGGTACTGCTCGCCGGCTTCGCGGAATTCGCTCGCGGGCGCGACGGGGCGCGGGCCGTGGCGCTGTATCCAAGTGAAGAGATTGAGGCGTCGCTGCGCGCGATGAATCTGCCGGCCAACGTGACGCTGCAACGCACCGGCGATGCGGATACACCCGTCGCTGCTTCCGCCGTGCTCACGTCGAGCGGCACGATGTCGCTGCACTGCGCGCTCGCGGGGATCCCCGGCGCGGTGACGTATCGCGCCGACCCACTGTTCTACTTGCTGGGCCGGCTGCTGGTACGCGTGAAGTTCATTGGCATCGCGAACCTTTTGCTTGGCGAGGCGATGTATCCCGAATTCATCCAAGGCGCAGCGATGCCTGCTGCGTTCGCCGCCGAGCTGCGCGCCTGTGTGGACGAGCCAGCTCGGCGCGCGCGCACGGCAGCGCAGGCCGCGCGGCTGCACGCGCTCCTCGCGCAACCAGCCAAAGGCACGGCGGCAGACTGGCTGGCGCGACAGCTGGCCGGCTGAGGCGCGAGGAGAATATATTTAGCCGCGCCGCTCGATTCGCATTGGCAGGCCGCCGCGCGGGCGTAGCGTCATGCGGCCGAGCGGCTCGACGACATGGCCGGGCCGCACGCGCAGCCGGTACGACTGCGCGATCAGGGCCAATAGCAGGGTGGATTCCAGAAGACCAAGATGCTTGCCCAGACAAATCCGCGCGCCCGCGCCGAACGGGATATAGGCATGCTGCGGAATTTTCGCCGCGTTGCCCGGCAGGAACCGCTCCGGCTTGAACACCTCCGGTTCTTCCCAATACAGCGTGTGCCGGTGCAATACCCACGACGTGATCGTGACGAAGGCCCCTGCCGGAATTTTTTGCCCTGAAATCTCGTCCTCGCCGATTGCCTGCCGGGTGAACGCGTGCACGGGTGGATAAAGCCGTAGCGTCTCGTCAATCACCGCGCGCGTGTAGGTGAGGTTGGGCACGTCTTCGAACGCCGGCGAGCGGCCACCGAGTACGCGTGCGAGCTCCTCGTGGACACGCGCCTCCACTTCGGGGTGCTTTTCTAGTAGCATGAACGCCCAGCTTAGCGTGAGTGCGGTCGTCTCGTGGCCCGCGAGAAAGATGGACGCCATCTCGTCGCGCACGAGCGACGGCTCCATCGGTTTGCCCTCCTCGTCGCGGAACGATAGCAGCATATGCAGGAAATTTTCCGGCATCTCGCCATCGGCATCCTTGCCTGCACGCAGGATTTGCGCGAGCACGCGGTCAAACTGGTCCACAGCCTTGCGCCCGCGCCATTGGCCCGGCCGCGGCAGCCACGTCGGCAGGCCGAGAAACTCCGTCAGGTGCATCCGCCCGTGGGTGGCCTGATACTCGACAAACGCGTCATAGAGCGTGTGGACGCTGGCGCCGAGCTTGTAGCCAAACATGATTTCGCTGATAATGTTGGCCGTGAGCAGCGTGAACGCCTCCGTCACGTCCTCCTCGTGTGGATCGCCGCGCGTGCGCCAGTCGGCGAGCATCGCTTGCCCGGCGTCGGAAATGATTTTCGAGTAGCCCTGCAGCCGGCTGCCGTGCGTGGCTGGGTTGCTCAGGCGGCGCTGGCGCGTCCACAGCTCGCCCTCGCTCACAAAGAGGCCGTTGCCGAGAAGCGGTTTCAGCATCTGCGAGTTGCCGGGACTCTTTCGGTAATTTTTCGCGTTCGACACCATCACCTGTTGCACGCCGGCGGGACTGTTCACGACGAACATCCACCGGTGTAGACAGCGCACAGGGATCAGCTCACGCCGGTAGTAGGATTTGGGCCACGCCGCGAGGACGTTCTCCCGCGCGCGCAGGAGGTGGCGGAAATCGTTCCAGGTGCTGCGGAGATTTTTCAACATGGCAGAGGCGTAAGGTCGGCGTAGGGCGCGACGCGCTTGACACTGCGGCTGCTGCGCCCGTCATCACAACCAATCTTTTGGCGCGCGCTCGCGCCCCGCTTTTTTTCTCTCCGCACTGCACCACCATGCCCCGCCTACCGTTGACGCTCTTTGAGCAATATCTCCTGCACGACGATCGGCGGGCGTATCCGTGCTGGATGCTCGGCAAACTATGCTTTCAGGGTGTGTTTCAACGCGAGCCGCTGGAGCGCGCCTGGGCCGCAACGGCGCGGCGGCATCCGCTGCTTGCGGCTGTCGTGCGGCGTGGGTCCTTTGGGCGGCTATACTGGGAACCAGCGGCCGGTGGCCCTGCGCCCATCGAATGGCGGTCTGGCTTAGCGCCGGGCGGCAGTTGGCCGGTGGAGTGGGTCGCGTTGGATTTGGAAAAGCAGCCTGGTTTGCGTTGGATCATCGTCGCGGATGGCGCGACCACAGACCTCTTCATCCAGACACACCATGCCGTGCTTGATGGGGGCGCGATCTTCGCGGTCATCCATGAGATGATGCTCCACTACGCACGAGAGCTCGGCCAGGCCGTTGAGCTGCCCGAGTTGCGCCCGGAGCTGCTTCGCACGCGTGGCCGACTCGCGGGCTCCCTTTGGGAGCGACTGAAATTTCTTCCCACTCATGTGGCCGGCCTTGCCCTCGCTTGGCCGATCTTGCGCCGCGAGGTCGCACCGCTCGTGCCGCACTGCTCGGCGACCGACGCTGACGCGCCACCTTTCGGCCTGCCGGCGGTCGTGAGCCGGCGTTTTTCGCCAGTCGATTTCAAAACCATTCGCGCCGCCGCCAAGTGCCATGGCGTCAGCGTCAACGACCTGCTCACGCGCGACCTGTTCGCCGCTGTCGGTACCTGGCGCGTGGCGCATGGTATCGGCACTCCCCTCGACTGGATCCGCCTCGGTGTCCCCGTCAGTCTTCGCACGCATGCCGACCGCCATCTACCGGCGTCCAATGCTTTTAGCCTCGTCGGCCTTGACCGTCGCGCCAAGTCACTTGCTAACCGCGATCGTCTGCTGCGCCGCGCGCGCGAGGACATGGAACTCGTGAGAAAACACCGGCTTGGTCACACCTTCTTACTGCTGCTCGGCCTGCACCGCCTGCGACCCAGCGGCATTTTCCGCTACACGCGCCGACTCGCCTGCCGCGCCACGCTCGTGCTGACGAACATGGGCCAGTTTTTTTCTCCGCGCAGTCCCTTGCTCGACGGCACGCAACGCCTCGCCGTGCCGGGCGCTGTACTCGAGGACATCCAGATCGGCGGCCTCTTCCGCCCTGCAACTTGTGCTACGCTCGCCGTCGGTATCTACGCCGGCCGGCTCCACGCCGATTTGCACTACGACGCACGATTTCTCACCGCCGTGCAGGCGGAAAATTTCATGCACACATTTGAGCAACAAGTCCGGCTCTCGATGGAGTCAGCAACGACCGGTGACTGAAATTTCCGATGGTAGGGCGGGCCCGCTGGGCCCGCCGCGATTTGGATATTGTGAACGCCCGCTCAACGGCGCGCCCAACGGTCGCGCCCTAACTTTTGACTTTCGCAAGTTTCATGCTCCTGCCGCCCCGTTGAGCGGCAAACAAGTCGCCCCATTATGCACTGAAGACGACGTAAAATCCTATGTTCATGACCACGCCAAGGAATGAC
>CAIQKQ010000181.1 GCA_903872425.1 uncultured Opitutia bacterium
AGGTGGACGGCGAGCGCATGGCGGAGGCCACACTTGCCGACAGGCCCAAGCTCGGCGCCGTGGCGCTCACCAATTCGGGCACCGTCAACTCGTTCGGCCCCGGCTCTTATCTTCTCTATGCCGTGGCCGTCTATCGCGACAGCCGAGGCCTCGTGCATCGGTCCACGCCCTCGGACCCGTACCGGCTCACCATCGCCAATACGTCGAGCACATACCGCGTTTGGACGGTGTACGTATCGACGCAGCAATACACCAACCGCGACGACGTAGCGATCGAGCTCTACGTCACCGAGCCCAACGGAACGATCGCGCGCCTTTGGCAGACCGTGAGCAACACGCTCAACCAAACCGGCTACATCGCGATCCCGTTCTACGATTCCGCCATCGCCAGCCCGACCGGCGTGACGGTGGACCTTCCAAGCATCGAAAACCCCGCGCTCTACACCACCGGCGGCGTGCTCCCGTACGTGCCCGTCCCCTCGGCGCGATTCGCCTTCACGCACCGCAACCGGCTCGTGACCGGCGGCGCCGACGACGCGCGAAACGTGTACTATTCCACCGAAGGCGTGGCCTACCGCGGCGCGTCCTTTGCCGTGGGCCAGCTATTCCGCCTTGAGGAGCCCGGCGGATGCACCGCGGCGACGACGCTGAACGATAAGATCGTGCTTTTCAGCGCGTCCAACTGTTACGCCGTCTACGGGCAATTCCCCGACCAAACCGGCGCCGGCGACGCGTTGGCAGGCCCGGAAAACCTGCACGACCAGCTTGGATGCACCGCGCCGACGAGCATGATGAGCATCGGCTCTCGCCTGCTTTGGTGGGCCAGCGACAAGCGCGTGTGGATCATGGACGCGCAGCTTGCCGTGCAGCCCGTTGGCTACCGCATCCAAGACGCAACGACGACCGCCGCCAAGTGCAACGCCTCGATCCACGTCAAAGGCCAGCGCGAGGTGCGATGGTTCTTCGCCACGAGCATCGGCGAGCAAGTGACCGTGGTTTACAACTACAACGTGGACCAGTGGAGCACCGACACCATCAACATTGGCGGCGCGACGCAGGCCGTGCTCGGCGCGTGCGTCAGCGACCAGCTCGGCGTCTTCGCCATCAACAGCTACGGATGGGCGCGCGAGCTCGAAAACTCGTGGTTCGACGGCTCCCAGTGGATCACGCTCACGGCGACAACGAACTGGATCGAGCCCGGCGGAACGCAGGACTACGCGCGCATGAGGTACTGCCAGCTTCTCGCCCGCTGGAAGGCGCCGCACAACTTGACCTTAAGCGTATGGACCGACCTCAACGACGTGGCCTCGCCGCTCACCGTGACCTTTGCCAACTCCGCGCTATTGCCCGTGTCCGGCACGGTCTACCCGGAGCAGGTCAAGTTTCAGATCGCCAACCAAAAAACGCAGGCGGTCAAGATTCAAATTGCCGACTCGGCGCCGGGCGGCGATACTAGCGGCCAAGGCCCCGAGCTCGTGGGCCTCGCCCTTGACCTTCTGCCCCTCGGCGGCGTCCGCCGACTCCCCGTGACGCGAAAGGGCTAGCCATGCCGTACGACTTCGAGAAACAGTACGCAGCAGAAAACAAGCTCGAGCGGGAGCGCGCGCTCGCCACGAACCAATTCGGCACCGCCGTCCCCATCGGAACGCGCGCCTTCGGAAACGATCCC
>CAIQKQ010000182.1 GCA_903872425.1 uncultured Opitutia bacterium
CTGACTACGGCAGTGGCAACATCTGGACGCTCACCCGCAACGACCCCGCGCCGCCCACGGTCACTCGGGTCGCCGGTCTGACTAATCTGGTGGCTTTTGGCACCGACCCCTCCAACGGCGATGTGCTCGCGCTCCAAATCAACACCGGGCTGATCGAGCGCCTCACCGTCAACACCACAGTCGGCGCGTATCCCCAAAATCTCAGCGATACCCGCCTCTTCGCCGACCTCGCGGATCTGTCGCCCAACCCCGGCGTGCTACCCTACGAGCCAAACCTCACCTTCTGGAGCGACTTCGCCGCCAAGCGTCGCTGGTTCGTGATTCCCGATGGCACCAGCACGATGACATGGTCGCGCGACGGCGCCTGGACGTTCCCCGACGGCATGATCTGGGTGAAGCATTTCGACCTTGAGACGAACCGCACCAACCCGCCCACCTCCGGCGGCACTGGTCCGCGCCAGCGCATCGAGACCCGCCTACTCGTGAAAAATTCCACCGGCGTTTATGGCGTAAGCTACCGCTGGAATGCCACCGGCACGGACGCGACACTGGTGGACGACGCCGGGGCTGACTTCGACGTCGCCGTCACCCAAAACGGTGCGCCCTACACCCAGCGATGGCACATCCCCAGCCGCGCCGAATGCGCCAATTGCCACACCCCGACGGCTGGCGGTGCGCTCTCCTTCACCACCCGCCAGCTCAACCAGACGCAGACGATGAACGGCTTCACCGGCAACCAGCTCGAGCTCCTTCACGCCGCCGGCTATCTTTCAAACACGCCGGACCCCACCAACTCCCTGCCGCGCCATGTGCGCCCCGACGAGACCGGCTTTTCGCTGGAGACGCGCGTCCGTTCGTATCTCGCCGTCAACTGCGCCAACTGCCACCAGCCCGGCGGCACCGGCCCGTCGTGGGACGCTCGCGCCAGCCTCACGCTCGCGCAGACCGGCCTCATCCGTGGCGCCGTGATCAACAACGGCGGCAATGCCGCAAACAAGCTCGTCGTGCCGAACGACACGGCCCACTCCGTCGTCCTCAGCCGCGTCGCCGCGACCAATGGATTTGCCCGGATGCCGCCGCTCGCGACCAATGAGCTCGACCAAAACGGCATCGCGCTCCTCACGCAGTGGATTCAGAACTTCGACACTAGCCGCCAAGTTTTCGCCGATTGGCAGCGCGCCAACTTCGGCTCGACGACCTCCGCCTCCGCCGCACCGACCGCCGATCCCGACGGAGATGGCAGCAGCAACTTGCTCGAATATCTCACGGGCACCTCGCCGCTCATCGCGCAGCGCGGGCCATCTAACCTGACTCTGTCGCTTTCGCCCACGGGGCTGATCTCGGCCAGTTTCACGCTTTCACCGAACGCTACTGGCCAACTCCAGTTCTCAACCGACCTCGTCACCTGGAGCCTCTGGGACGTGCCTGGCAACGACACGCTGCCTACGTTTGATGGCTTAAAAACCATCCAAGGCCAGGCCGTCGGCGACAAAATGTTCTTCCGCCTCTTGCTTGATCAACGCTAGCTGCTTACGGCTTGAGGTGGAATGCGCTCCGATGATAGGAAGAAGAATCGTGTCATTTCGATCCCAGTGCGGATGCCTCCCGCCGAACAAATGAAGTCGGGACTTTCGGTCTCACGAATATCGGTCAGAGCGAGGTCTGCGCGAAGCTCAACAAAGGCATCGAAATACCTACGTTCATCATCTTTCTTCATTCTAGATAGGCTTATTCTTTTCCATGACACCCGCAACGAGGCAGAGAACCGAAATGCCTGCCAAGAAGGTAAAAGCCACCAAAAAGGGTCAGGTTTTAATTCTTAATGTTTTTTGGGCTCAGCGGCGAGGTGCGGCAACGCCGGACGCGGTCGGCTGGTCGCCGCTGCGACCGGCCGAGAGTTTAGTGCTCTAGCTCAGCACGGTCGCTGCAAGCCCCATGCAC
>CAIQKQ010000183.1 GCA_903872425.1 uncultured Opitutia bacterium
AGATCCCACGTCGTCGCCAACACAAGATTGCCGGTGCGATTGATAATTTCCGCGCCGGGACGGACATGCAGCACGGAGGAGAGCGTGGCGTTATTGGCCAGCAAGCGGGCGCTGATAGTCGCGCTGGCGTTGCCGAAGGACGTGCCGTTGTTTTTCACGTTTGTCTGCACGGTGCTGGTGATGGTAGCGGTCGTGCCGGTCACAGGCGTGAGATCAAAAAGTTTGTATCCTTCGACCACCACGCTCGACGCACCGAGTACGGTACCGTTGAGCGGCGCAACCTGCAGATCGTTGCTTGTCGAGTTCTGCGGCGCACGGAGGTGGAGCGTGCCGGTGAAATGGCCGAGCGCGGCGCTCGCCGTGGTGTTGGTAGCAACACTCAAATCGATGGTCGAGCCGGTTTGGATCTCCACAAAGGCCGTCGTGCTCGTGAGGCCGTTGCGTGCCGCACCGGCCTCCAGCGCAATGGCACCGCCCTTGCCGGCAGCGTTGAAATCCTGCGCTGCGACCGTGAGTCGCGCGCCGGCCGCAAGCGTTACACGGCCAGCCGCCGCGAGGCTGATATTGCCACCGGTTGCACCCGAGGCGTCTACCGTGCCGGTGACGGTGATCGAGCCGTTGTCGGCGGCGAGATTGAACGTCCGCACGGTCGCGAGGCCATCGAGCGTGATATTGCCGGAGCGCGCCCGAAACGTCCGCGCCGTCGCAAAGCCACCCGCATCTAGGGTCGCGTTGAGTGCGCCGAGTGCCGAAAGCGTGTTGCTGTCGAGGGCGAAAGTGCCGCCCAGTCCACCCGTCCCGCGCGCCCCGGCTACCGCGCCCGTGAGTGTGAACGTGCCAGCTGGTGCGCTCACCGTGACGCTGCCGGCGTTGCCGCCCCCTGCCGCCGCGCCGACGACAAGCGTGCCGACAGCTGTAACGTTCACGCTACCCGTATCAGCGATGAGGCTCAGCGTCCCACCGTCGGTGAACTTGGTTAGATCGAAGAAAGTTTTCGCCGTGCCGCCGGTATCGAGTCGACCGGCCACAGTCACGTCGCCTGTCTTCGCGCGCAACACCAGCGCACCGCTAGGCAGCGTGATGGTCGCACCGATCGTCACGCTCGTACCCGTGAGTGAGAGTTGTGCACCGAGGCCGCTGGTGAACGTCGTGGTCGCGGCGGCGGCCGGCGCAACCACGATAAGCGCGCCGCCGGCCGTCAGGGTCTGGCTCGCGGCCGTCGTGCCGGTGAGCAGCGGCGTCGTGAGCGTCAGGCCGCCAGGCGTACTGAGTGCGCCAGCCCCTTGAGCGACAATGCCGCCGCTCGCATTGAGCGCGACACCGGTAAACTGGTCGAGCGCAAGCGCGCCCGTACCGAGACGGACCGTCTCGGCATTAAATACCAGTGTGCCGCTCGCCGTCGCGACCAGACCCGGGACGTTGGCCGAAGCGATGTTGTCGAGCAGGATTTCGCGCGCGGAGAATGTCACGGTACCTCCGGCTGTATTGAAGCCGCGTACCTCGCCAGCGTGCAATGCGAGGCTCGCTACCCCCGACGAGCCGATCGTGCCTGTACCATAGAGGTCGAGCGACGAGTAGCTGAGCAACGAAAGTCGCTGCACCGATGTCTGAAGGTTTTGCAACGCCCCGCCAGAGAGTACAAGACCGGACGTTGGTTGCAGCGCGCCGGGATTCGTCAACTGTAGGCTAATCTGGCCGCTATTGAGCGCAACAGCCGTGCCGCTGAGCAATGCCGCCGCGTCGAGTGTGGTCGCGCGTGTGGAGTCGAGCGTTACGCCCGCACCTGAGACAATTGCGCCCGCACCGAGCGTGAGCGCAGGGCCGGCGGCCGTGCTTACC
Source organism: uncultured Opitutia bacterium (assembly GCA_903872425.1). Lineage (GTDB taxonomy): Bacteria > Verrucomicrobiota > Verrucomicrobiia > Opitutales > Opitutaceae > CAIYUN01. The sequence continues at coordinate 1,840 of CAIQKQ010000183.1, forward strand.
CCCGCGCGCGCGATTTGCGCAGTAGCTCCAGCCGTCACACGCACAAGCGTGCCGTTTCCGCTCCCGGCGATCGTCGCGCTGCCGAGCACAAGCGTATCGGCCGCGCCAGCCAGCGTGCCGACCTGGCGCACCTCAGAACCAGCGGCAAGCGTTAGATTTCGATTAGCGACTAGAATGATTTCCGGGCCGGTGAGCGGTGCACCGGCATTGTCCACCGTGAGATTGTTGGTGTTGACGGCGACAGCTGTGCCGCCCGTTGCCGATGAACGCACGCCGCCGATGAGTAGGCTTTCTGCGCCGAACGCGCTGAGCTTGGCCGCGTCGAGCACAAGTGCGCCGGTCGGGCCGACCGCGCCCGACGCACCGATAAATATATCGAGTGGGCTGTTGATGTCCACGATGCCACCCCGTCCGCCCGTCGGGGCCGCTGCTGAGACCGCGCCTTGCACGGCCATAGCTTGCGTGGCGGCGAGCACGAGCTGGCCGGAGTCCACCGGCAGGCGCGGCACAGCGGCGTCGTTGTTCACCACGCCAGCGCGGAGAAAAGTATTGCCCGAAAAGTTGTCATATTGCGCACGGGCATGGATGACGGCAGCCGGCGCGACCTCGTAAGAGGCGAAGAGCGGCGTGCCTTCGCGCGTGTCGCTGAGGTTGTTGAACCGATAGCCCGAGACGAGGCTCGCGCCGTCGGGCCGCACGGCCGTTGCGGAGGGAGCGCCGGTTTGTGGTGTGACCAAAAATGCGCCGGGCAGCAGCGCATAGCGCGCAGGCAGCAGTGTGTAGAAGCCAGCGGCCAAACCGGTGGTGGCGTTGAGAAAAATACGGTCGCCGGCCGCAAGCGTCCCGTTCGCGTACCCTGGATCAAACGGCGCATAGTCGGCCTCGTAGCCGGGCAGCACCGCAAAGGCCGAGGACGACGCCAGAATGTCCGTGCTCCCTCCGGTACCGGCGACAAAGCGGTAGGCGTATAGGTCGCCACCGCCGCGCAAATCGACGCGCGCGCCGTCAGCCACGGTGACGTTGGCCGCGGTGAGATTGACGGACTTGCCCGGGACGCCACCCACGGTGATGTCATCGCCGGCGGGGTTGAGCCACGCAGTACCGTTGAGATTGGTGCCGAACGGCACAGTGAGGGCGCGGCCAATCACGGGGTCAACGGCCGTAACCGAAGTCTCGCCACCAGCTGCGAGCGTCAGCCTTTGTGTGGCAACGAAAGGTTGGTTAGAAATCAAATCCGTCGCACCGGCCCCGCCGAGATTGATGCTACCGAGCGGCGCACGCAGCACGCCGCCTTGGGTGATGACGGAGCCGTGCAGGTTGAGTGTGCCGCCAGCCGAAAGCGGCAACGAACGTGTGCCGGATGCCACCACCGTGATCGAACCGGTGTGTGTCACGCCCACAACGGCATAGTCGGAGGCAGCGATCGTAAAGCTCACGGCCGTTGGCGGATAAATTTGCCCGGCGCGCACCGTGATGTCGCCAGCCACGTCGAGTGTGCCATCGCCACGGATGTCGCCGCCGTCGGCATGAAAGTTCGCACTGCCGATGTTTTGCAGCGAGAGGTTACCGATATCAATGTGGCCGGAAGTCACCGTGAGCGCGCCCGCGCCAAAAGTGGGTGAAAAATAAAATGCCTGTCCGTCCGCCGTGGTAAACGCGCTGGACTGCTGCTGCTGTTGCGCGACGGTAAGCGGTGGAGCGAACGCCGTGCCAATGGCGACGAAGGGCGCGTTGAGATTCACCGCGGCGTTGGCAAATATCACGCCACCGTCAGCCACTCGCAGACTGCCAGGAACGGTGAGCGTGACGGGACCGGAAAATTGCACGGTGCCTTTCAGTGTGACCGAGTCGAAGCCGCCATCTATAAGGCTATCAGCCGCGAAGTGGCCGAGCTGCGGGAGCGCGGAGCCGTTGGTTCCGGTCACCAATGAGCCTACGCCCACCGAACCCGCCGGCCGCGCCGGGCCAGTCTGAGTGATAACGAGCGTGGGGTCGAGCGGCGTCAGCAGGGTGCCGGGAACCAAAAACCTTCCCGACGAAACCACCAGCCGACCGCCGGCCGCTGTCGATCCGCCAGCCGCGCCACGCAAGATCGCGTCTGAAAAAAGCTCCTGTGCGCCAGCCAGCGTGATGGTACCGCCATTACTCTCGACGCGCGTCGGGACGAAACCTGAAAGCGACACGGCCGGGTCAAGTGCGCCGGCAGCGCCGCCATCAGCGTAGGCCGGGAGAAGATCAAGTGTATCGGCCGCGCCCGAGACATCGAGCCGCGCGCCAGCTGCGGCGACGAGGTTGCCCGCTACACGGATATTACCACCGGCGAGCACCACCCCGGTGCGGAAGCCGCGGCCGTCAGGCGTGAGCAACGTTGTGCCAGCGGCCGAAAGCTCGCTAGTCGCACCCAGCACGACAGTAGGCAGAGCTTGCGTCTGGCTTCCGCCCTGAAAAAGCGGGAGCGAATTGCCACCGCCGGTCACGGAGATACTGCCGCCGGGAGCGCTCACGCGGCCGAGCAACGTCACTGTGTCACCCGTGAGTGTGACGTTTCCTCTAGGATCGGTCTGGATCGCCGCGCCCGCGCCTAGCACGAGGTCGCCCCGCACGAGTGGCGGATTGCCGCCGACAAATGCAGCCACGCCACGCGCCTCAAAAGTCACGCTGACCGGTGCCCTCACGCCGACCGGTAGCAGCGCCGAGGCGAGCGTTACGCCGCTATTGTTTGCGGTAGCGAGCCAGCCCTCCGCGACGGGTGCCAACACTGTTTCGGGCGTGATCAGCACAGCCGAGAGATATTGATCCAACGCGCCAGTCGCCACGCCCAAACCCGTCAGCGTATAGTTGGTGAATCCACCCGTGCGGAAATATTCCGGCGCCACCACGAGCGTGTCAGCCCGGGTGCTCGTGCCGCCGACCTGCACGAGCGGCGCGAGCAGAGAAAGCGAACCGCCCTTCGCGCCGGAGAAGCCGCGCAGCTCCGCGCCCAACGTGAGATGACCACCGAGAACAGATCCGAAACTCGGATCCTGCCCCGCCGCGAGGCTGAGCGCGCCGCCACTTCCGTAGGAAAATTTCCCGTTCGTGTTTACGGCGACACCACCCGAAACATCCATTACCCCGCCGGCTGCGAGTTCGGCGATGTAGCTCTTGATGGTAATGCTCCCGCCAGCGGTCACCAGCGGTTGCGTGCCGGCCGTGGCAGAGACCGGCCGATCGTCCACAACAAGGCCCGCCGTGCTAAGTAAGGCCGTTGGCCCGAGCGTGAACTGGCCGCGCGCAGAGTCAACCGGCGGCGGGGCTGAGGCGTTTGCTCCCAGCGCGTTGGCGGCGGCCTGCGAAATATTGATAACGGTGAAGCCGAGGCTGCCGCCGGGCGCTGTCACGCTGCCTTGCAAGTCCAGGTTCGACGCGAGAAGCGTGAACGAGCCACCCGGCGCGAAAAATAGACTTATTCCAGCCGGGAGCGTAATATTGCCATCGCGATTATCGAGGGCGAGTCGACCAAAGCCGTCGGCGTTGACCAGCGCGGGATCAAGCACAAAGGCCGTCCGGCGCTCGGACCGCAACGCCAGCGGCTGGCCATTCGCGTCAAGGCCAAACGCCGCCGCGGCCGGAAGCTCGGAGTCGCCCTGTACGACCAGCTCGGGTGGTGTCGGAGAGAAGGGGATAAAAGTCGAACCGCCGCTGAACGATTGCCCTTGAAACGCCAGCGAGAGCGCACCCGCCAGCGGCGGGGCCGAGCGCTGGCGCGGTCCGGCGACCGAGAGACCGCGCAGACGGCCGTCGAGCGCCATGCCCGGCGCGCTGATGGCGAGGCTGCCTGCGTCGCCGCCATTAAGGTAACCCGGCTCGAAGTCGGATGTGTTGGCCGTGAGCGCACGGGTGCTTGACTGGGAAACGCCCCACTTCGGATCGAGGCCGGCCGAGGCCGTCGCCGTATAAATACCGCTGTAGACGCGGTCGGGCGTGGCCTGCGAGATGTCGAACACGTGGCCGTCGGAGAGCACCTTCGTCGTCGCCACGTTCGCGCCGGAGTAATTGATCCAGCCGCCGGAAACGTCTACCGTCGCGCCGGGCTGCACCACGACTGACTCGCCGGCCGTGAGAGCGACTGTGCCGCCCGCAATACTCAGTTCGCCGACGGTGCGTTGGATAAGCGCGACATAGCCGGCAGTGTTTGCCAGCGGCGTGCCGATCCAGCTTTTGCCGTTAAACGTCCCGGTTTGCCTTACATCAATCTTAATGGTCTGGCCACGCAACGCGCCATCGCGCTGCAACGGCGAATCGGCCAGCTCTGCCCCACGCAACTGTACCTCGACAATATTTTCCGCGACCGACGCTGCGACATCCTGCGCACCGGACACGTCAATTAGTGCTCCGGCGTCGAGATAAATTTGGCCGCCGGTGAAAACGAATTGATCGAGCAACGCAACCCCCGAGCCGGTCAAATTCCAATTGCCAGCCCGGAGCGAAACATTTGCACCTGGTGCGAGGATAGCGGCATCGCCCGCGAGATGGAGCGCGAGACCCTGCAGATTGATTTGTGATGGCAGTGCCAACTGCGTGCCAGTCACTCGGTCCGCGCTCGCCAGCTCGGGCAGGATGCGCGTGGTGCTGCCCGGTCCGAGCGTGACCGTGCCGGTGGCGCGCGGCAGAAAAGCCGCGAGGCCCTGCTGTCCACCGCTACTCACGGCGTCGTAATTTGCGAGCAAGTCAATGCGACCGTTGAACGCAACCGAGGTACTGCTCTCGATCGCGCCGAGCTGGGTCACAGCCTTGCCGGTAAGGACGACACTCGCACGCGGCGCGTCAATCAGCCCGGTGTTGGCCGTCGCGCCGGCCGACTGGGTTGGCACCGACGCATCGGTGACTGCGCCAACGAATGCGTCCAGACCGCGCAGGCTCGGATCGTCGCTGGCGTGCGCGGCAAGGCCAACTTGCAGCCCGGCGGCGAGGATTGTCTGCCCGTCTGGGGTAGCAATGGAGCCGCCATTGCTCACGTTGGCCCCGATCAGGATGACGCGGCCGCCGACGTGGTCGGCGTTCGTCGGCGCGGAGAGCCGCGCGCCCGGCAGCACAGTTACATCGCCAGTCGCACCCGACGGAGGCGTGAAGGCCGGCGTGCTTCCGCCAGCGGCGACCGGCAACGAGGAAAACAAGAACTGCTGACTAGCGTTGTTGAGCAGGCCGAGGGTAACAAGGTTGTCGTTGATGGGCAACGCGGAGGCGACGAGCGCGTGGGTGTTGACCTGCGATATGCCGCCGAAAATGATGCCGTTGCGGTTGATGACGTATACCTGCCCGCCGGCCGTAATGGAGCCGAGAATCTGCGCGGGCGAGCCAGACGGGTCGTTGATCTGATTGAAAACGACCCACTGGCCGATGTCAGCTCCGCCCGCGCGTTGGTCGAAGGCGAGGGTGGTATTTTTGCCGATGTTGAACGTCCTCCAATTCAAAATCGCCTGCGCCGCACTTTGCGTGATAGTGACCGTCGTCAAGCCGCCGGTTACGGTCTGCGCGGGCAAACTTGCACCCGTCCACCCACTCCCCGTCGCAACCGCGAGGCCGCCGACGGCAAGGCCGTCGGGGACGTTGGGCAAGGTCTGGCCGACGTGGCGCGGGTCGGGGCCGAGGTTATTTGGACCGGTAACTGCGAGGGCGCGCGCGGCGGCCTGCATCGCCTGCACGGCCTGCAAGGCCTGCGTCGTGCGCGCGAGCCGGTCCTGGGCGTTGGCACGCATCTGGGTGGTCGCCGCTGTGACGGTCACGGCAGGTGTGCCGACCGGGGCGGGCGAACCAGCCGTCGCGCTGCCGCGCAACAAATCACCCGCGCCGCGCAGAGTCACGACCGCCGCAACAATCGCAAGCGCAGCAAACGCGGCCACGCGCGGTGAGACAAAACCGCGGGACGCGGCGGGCCGGCGTTGCTTTCTCTTCTTCATGGCTTGGCGCGCTGGTCGAGCAGTTTGTCCTGATAGCCCTGCACAAGATTTTCGAGTCGCACGCGCGTCGTACCGACGAACGGCTCCTTGGCGGCTAGCGCCTCGCCGAGCGTAAACTTCTCGTAACGGGTAAGGATTTCGTTGCCGGTCTTGAAGAGCGCAATGTTCTGCGCCTCGCGGTCGGCCAGCGTCTTTTGCAGTACGGCGTTGGCGGCCTCAAGCCTGGCTCGCTCGCTCTCTTTCGACGCGGCAAGCGCGGCAGCAGCCTCGCCGGTGGCTTTGCTTTTAGCCAGCTCATCGCTGGTACGTGCGAGCTCGTCGGCTTGCGCGGTGTTGGTGGCTTTAAGCGCGGCGTGTTCTTTGTCGGCCTTGTCCTTATCGGCTTTGGCGTTTTTGATGAGCTCCTCGACCTGCTTGGTGAGCAGCTTGATTTTCGCATCGCTCTCGTCTTTCGCCGCCTGCGCGGCGGCCTGTAAGGTCGCGAGCTGCGTCTGAGTGTCGCGCAACTGGATCGTGGTGTTGCGGAGGTTGTCGCGCAAACGGGCATCGGGCGCGGCGGCCTCGGCAGCGCGAAGCGCGGGCAATGTGAGCAGGCCGAGCGCGGCGAGCGTGGGAAGAAGGAGGATTCGTTTCATGGTCAGAACTTGGCGTTGAGGTCCACTTGGAAGGTGTCGTTTTTGAATGTCGGACCCGCGATGCTGTCGGAGCTCATCCAGCGGATGCCGGCCCAGACCCGCGGCGAAAGTGCATACGTGCCGCCGAGTGTAAAACCCTGCACGTTGGTGCCGCCGCCACCGAAATCGGAGTCCGTGAAGCCGTCTACGACCGCATCGGACTCCACGTGACGGTAGCCGAGGCTGACGCTCCAGTCACCGCGCTTGGCGAGAGCGGCGTGGCCGATTTTCACTCCGAGTGTCCATGCGGTGTCGCCACC
>CAIQKQ010000184.1 GCA_903872425.1 uncultured Opitutia bacterium
CGGTGGGGCCGGGGTTGCCGACGGGCGACTGGAACTCGATGTCGGCGGAGAAGACGACATCGCCGGATATTTTTTTCCAGAGAAACTGCATGGCGTCGGCCGCGCCCCAGATGTTCGCGCCGCTGCCCGTGATGGCATAGTATTTTTTGGCGTCGTCGTAAGTGGCGGAGCCGGGGCGGAGAATTTTGCCGAGGTCGCTGCGGGCTTCGAAGAGGCCGATGGCAGCGGTGGTGGTGACGGGCGCCGGGGGCGGTGCGACCGCCGCTTGGAGCGGGCAGCAGGGAAAAAGGAGTAGGGCGGCGGCGAAGAGCAGACGGCCGGAAGCGGGCGAGAGAAGCCGGGAGGTTTTCATGGCGGGGTAGGGGCGCGCGGAAAGTACGGGACTTACCGGTGGGCAGCAAGCGCGGAGGGGGTAGAGGTGGGCGGAATAACGTCCGCAGGCCTGTGCCTTGCGTAGGTCGCGAAGGGCGCAACAGCGGTTTCACTGCGAGCGGCGGGCGGCGTCGGCAACGCAGCCACCCGACTGCGGAATCCCGTCTACTTCTTCAGCACGGCGTTCCACTTGGCAAGGTTCTCGGCCTGAGCCTTGAAGAGCGCGTCGGTGGGGTCGAGGATTTCGATTTTGGTAATTTTGTCACCTTGAGCGATTTTATTGACGACATCCTGCCCCTTTGTGACTTCGCCGAAGACGGTGTGCATGCCATCGAGCCACGGGGTGCTGACGTGCGTGATGAAGAATTGGCTGCCATTGGTTATGCCGGTGTTGGAATAGGCAGTCTTGCCTTGGTCGGCGTTGGCCATCGCAAAAACGCCGGGTTTGTCGAGCTTGAGGTCCTTGCGGGTCTCGTCACCGAACTGGTAGCCGGGACCGCCGGTGCCTTTGCCGGCGGGATCACCGCCTTGGATCATGAAATTGGGGATGACCCGGTGAAACGTAAGGTCATCGTAGAAGCCCTTTGAGGCAAGGTTAAGGTAGTTAGCGACGGTCATCGGGGCTTTACTGGCAAAGAGGGTGCCAGCGATGTCGCCTTTGGAGGTATGGAGGATGATCCGGATGTCTTTGATGGCGGCGGGAGCAGGAGCGGTGGTTGGGGCGGGCGCGGGGGTGGCGGCCGGAGTGCTGGCGGCAGCGCGGAGGACGAGGGTAGACGCGGCCAGTGCGAACACGCCGGCCAGGCTGCGAAGAAGAAACGAGGTTTTCATAGGTGGGGAGTCACACAACATGGCGGACCGGGCCATCGGCTGCAAAGCAGATTTCGCGTCGCGCGTCGGCGCGGGGCGTGCGCGCGGGCCTTAAAACAGGAGAGGCGTCCCCTTGCTGGGACGCCTCTCACACCGGCAAACCGAAAACCACAAACCAAAGTGGAAATCTCGTCTACGTGGGGATAGACGCGCCTGGCGCAGAAACGCTCAAAAAATATTCAAAAAATCGCAGGCGGGAAAAAATTCGCCTAACCTGCTGTCACAGGGTGATTAAAAAAGCAGCCCGTCTTTCCTATCGCCAAGCTGGCGGCGGCACGAAAAGTAAAAGAGACCGCTCATGCACCCTCCTCGCCCGCATCTTTTTGGCCTGCTCGCCGGCCTGTTTCTGGCTGCGGCCCTGTGTTTTGCAGCATTGGTGGTCGCCGGCGCGTGGACGCGTATCAGCGATGCACGGGTCATTGAAGTGACCGGCTCGGCTCGCCGTAACGTCCAGAGCGACCTCGTGATCTGGCGAGCGAGTTTCTCGACGGAGGCTGCCACCTTGCTCGACGCGCAGGAACACCTCAAAGCCGACCGCGCCAAGGTTGAGACGTGGCTCGACGCCAAGGGTATCAAGCAACGTCAGGTCAAACCCGTGCGCATCCGCGAGCTCACTGC
>CAIQKQ010000185.1 GCA_903872425.1 uncultured Opitutia bacterium
CCACCCGTTCCCATCCCGAACACGGCCGTTAAGCCCCGAGTAGCCAATGGTAGTAGGACGTTAGGTCCCGCGAGAGTAGGTTGTTGCCAGGTTTATAATCCGGTTCTTCGAAAGAAGGACCGGATTTTTTTTGTCCCGCTTTGAGGGTGGACTCGCAGACAAAGAACTCCGAAACCTTGGGTAATGCTGCCTAAGCCTCATCTCGCTCTCCTCGTCGCGCTGCTGGTGGCTGGTGGCATCGGATTCTTTTCTGAGCATTTCAACGACTACCACTTGCATGTGCTGACCAACGTTGGCATTGCGGTCATTCTCGCTGTCTCGCTCAACCTAGTAAACGGCTACACCGGTCAGTTCTCACTCGGTCACGCCGGTTTCATGTCGGTCGGGGCATATCTTTCGTCCGCAGTAACACTGCATTTCGCGCCGAAAATTTTCGGCGAAGACGGTGGATCTGCAGTCGCAATTGGCGCTTTGTTTTTCACCGCGTTGTTCGTCGGCGGAATCAGCGCTGCGCTGGCGGGGTTGCTCGTTGGCATTCCCTCTTTACGGCTGCGTGGGGATTACCTTGCCATTGTCACGCTTGGCTTCGGTGAGATCATCCGAGTCGTACTGCAAAACACCGACGTGCTCGGCGGCGCGCTCGGGCTGAATAACATTCCTCCTTACACGACCTTAGTTTGGTCACTAGCGTTTGCGGCACTCACGGTATTTACGGTTAGTTGCCTCGTCCGTTCGACCTATGGACTTGGTTTCATTTCCGTCCGCGACGACGAGATCGCCGCTGCGGCCATCGGCCTCGACACCACACGCTACAAAATTGTGGCGTTCGTGGTTGGCGCATTTTTCGCCGGCATCGCAGGCGGGCTTTACGCGCACCTCAACCTGACCATCACGCCCGGCGGATTTGATTTTACCAAGAGCATCGAAATTGTTGTCATGGTGATTCTGGGTGGGATGGGCAACATCCTCGGCGTTATCCTCGCGGCCGCTCTACTTACGTTATTGCCCGAGGTGCTACGCCCCGTGGCCGAGTATCGGATGATCATTTATTCGCTGTTGCTCATCGTCCTCATGCTCGTGCGCCCTCAGGGGCTGTTCAAATTTAAACGCTATAAAAGTTGAGCCAATGAATACCCGGATATGAGTTCACCGCTCCTCCAACTTGAGCACGTCACGCTTCGTTTCGGCGGCCTTATTGCCGTCAATGCGGTGGATCTCGTCGTGAATGAAGGTGCGCTCGTAGGGCTCATCGGGCCCAATGGCGCGGGCAAAACCACCGTTTTCAACCTTGTCACCGGCGTCTATCAACCCACGGCCGGCGCGCTCACCTTTGCCGGTCGGCCACTCGCTGGGCTGCGGCCGCACCGCCTTGCGGCAGTTGGTATCGCACGGACGTTTCAAAACATCCGGCTCTTTGGCTCGCTTACGGTCGCCGACAACGTCCGTGCCGCCTGCAACCTCCACCGTGCCACCTCGCCTGCGCAGGCGCTCGTGCGCCTCGCCGACTTCCGGGCCGACGAAGCCGCTATTGCTCGCCGCGTGGACGAGTTGTTGGATATGTTTAATCTTCTCCGACTACGCGACACGCCCGCGCGTGGACTGCCTTACGGTGAGCAACGCCGCCTCGAGATTGCGCGCGCGCTCGCTACCCGTCCGCGTCTGCTCTTGCTCGACGAGCCCGCCGCCGGCATGAATCCGACGGAGAAAGCTGAATTGGTGCGGCTCATTCGCGAGATCCATACATGTCTCAAACTCACCATCCTACTTGTCGAGCACTCGATGAAAGTCGTGATGGGCCTGTGCGAACGAGTCGCCGTGCTCGACCACGGCGAGAAAATCGCCGAAGGCACGCCTGCCGAAATCCAAAACAACCCTAGAGTTATAGAGGCTTACCTCGGTGAAAACCATCAAACTTCGCTCACTCACCACTGAAGATTTAAGTCAGCCGGTTTGAAGGAGCGAGGGGTAGGGGAATCGATCGTCACAGGCTCGCAACGAGTAACGCGCATGCGTCAGGCGAAACAACTAATCGTGCCGGGTGCGCCAATTTACGCAGACGTGGATGCTTGAATACGGTCTAAGCCGCAGCCGACAAAAAATGCAAAATCTCCCGGGCCCGTTTCGAGGCAGGCTTATTTCACCGTTAGCACACCTCTCATGCCGGCAAGGTGATGCGCGGGGAACGTGCAAAGATATGTGTAGTCGCCTGGAGCTTTAGGAGCGGTGAAGGTGACGGTATCGGTCTGGCCTGCGCCTATGAGTTTGGTGTGGGCGAGAATCTCGGCCTCCCAGCCAGGAGGGATGAAGTCGGTCGGTTTGGCGACAGCAGCTTCCTGACCGAAAGTTTCCAGATCTGCGTCTTTGGCGAGCAGCACCCAGTTATGGCCCATCGCTTCCTTGGGCAGTGCACCGGTGTGCTTGAGGACGATTTTAAGCTCCTCGCCGGGTTTCGCTTCGATGTGAGCGAGACTAAATTTTAGCGCGTCGCCGACGGTGATCTCGATCACGCGTGGGCCAGCGGCGGGTGCAGTCGCGACCGGAGTGGCGCTCGTCATTGCGGGCGTTGCTGGTGCGGCCTTGGCGTCGGGCTTGGAGTCGGCGACTGCTGCTGCGTGGTCGTGTGCCGCAGCTGGTTGGTTGGCTGATTCGTGGCGGATGCAGCCAGCGAGGACGAGGGCGGAAGTGAGAAGGAGGGCGACAGGCGAAAATTTCATGGCGAGGAAGCTTGGGTCGGTATGGCATGACTGGCAACACCCGTGTTGCACCTGCACGCGGGCTTATGGGCGAGACGCGGGGATTTAATAGCGAGGCACGGGGCGCGGGCGGGCGGTGAGATAGTGCTTGAAATGCCCAGCGGTATGCAAACGCTGGGCGCTGCCTGCGTCCGCGTCTGCGTGCGGCTGCGGCTCCGCCTAACGACATCATGCGTTTTTCCGCCTCCCTCCGCTCCTTGGCCCGTCACGCTCTACCCGCGCTGACGCTCCTCGCGCTGGCCTTGCCCGCCTCGGGCGCACTGTGGCTCGAAGGCCCGCAGTCCACCTTTGAGACTGCCGGACCGGTCGCTAAGGGGCAGCTCCAAATTTTTTACGTCACGCTTTGGGTGACAACGTTTCTATTCGTTGGCACCGGCGCGGCGCTCGCCATTGCGACCTGGAAGTTCCGCGCCAAGCGCGACGCTACCACTAACGCTGAGCCGCCGCCTCAGGGACACGGTAACCCGTTCGTTGAGCTTGGCCTTACCGTCGGTTCCATTATCTGCCTCGTGTTCATTGCGGTGCCAACGCTCAAAGGTATCAAATTTGGCTACGATGTGCCAAACGGCGACACGCCGGGCAAGTTAGCCGCGCTGGTAGAAAAAGGTGATGCCTATCGCGTCACAGCCACCGGTTACCAATGGTGGTTCCAGTTTGATTATCCTACCGAAAAAATTCAAGGAGGCGGGACTTTGGTGACGGCCAACGAGCTCGTCATCCCGGCTGGTAAGCCAGTGCATGTGGACATTCGTACCCGCGACGTCATCCACTCCTTTTGGGTGCCGAAGTTGGCAGGCAAGGTGGACATGATCCCCAATCGTGCGAATCATCTTTGGCTGCAGGCAGACGAACCGGGTTACTATTTCGGTCAGTGCGCGGAATATTGCGGCGACTCACACTCGGTGATGAAATTCCGCGTCATCGCGCTCGCCCCGGCGGAATTTGCCAAATGGCTCGCCGACCAAAAAAAGCCTGCTCGTGCCGCCGCGCCTATGGCCCCCGCGCCTGCGACGCCCGCTGTCGGCACGATGGCGATACTCGACATGATGGGTCGCGACGCGATGGCCCCACTCTCCGGCACTGGTGATGCCCGCGAAGCGTTCAAGGCCTGGCAGACGCGCCAGCAGGCTGTGCCGGAAGATAACGCCAAGCTTGCGCTCATCTCAGACGGCCGTCGCTTGTTCAAGGAAAAGACCTGCGTCAATTGCCATACCGTCCGTGGCCACGAGGGTGCTGGCGTCAATGCACCGGATCTCACTCACATCGGCTCTCGTTCGACCATCGCGGCCGGGTTGCTCGAAAACACCGAGGCACGTCTAAAGGACTGGCTGATCAATCCCGATCATTGGAAACCTTCCAACAAGATGTTTCATGGTGTCGGAGGCAGCGGAGAAATTGTCATGGCCGGTTACATCAAAGCGGATGACAACAAGCACCCCATGATGGATGCCAGCGGCCAGCCAGTGCGTAACATTGCCCTGACTTCCGCCGATGTCACCGCTCTCACGGCCTACCTTCAAAGCTTGAAGTGATCCGCCACCCGTTCAATTATTCACCCACCGCCTAACGACATGGCCGACGCACTGGTTAAATCCGACTTCCTCCCTAAAGAGGCCCACGCACCGGTTAAGACCGGCTTGCTATTCGCGCGCCCGACAACCAAGACCGGACTCGTGGGCTGGCTCACGACGGTGGACCATAAGAAAATCGGCGTACTCTACGCTGTATTTGCCATCTTTTTCTTTCTTGTTGGCGGCATTGAAGCGCTGCTCATTCGCACTCAACTCATCGTACCGAACAACCATTTCATCGGCGCTCACACTTATGGCGAGCTCTTCACGATGCACGGCACGACGATGATTTTTCTCGCCGTGATGCCGTTGAACGCCGCGTTTTTTAATCTGCTCATCCCCTTACAGATCGGCGCACGTGACGTGGCGTTTCCCCGGCTTAACGCGTTCAGCTTGTGGGTGTTTGTCGCTGGTGCTACCATTATGAATCTAGGCTGGTTCATGCCGACGGGCGCACCGGCTGTCGGCTGGTTCGGCTATGCACCGCTTACCTCCAAAGTTTTCACGCCTGATGTCTCGGCCGACCTATGGGCGATGGGGCTACAAATTCTCGGCGTGTCTTCCATCGCGGCCTCGCTGAATTTCATCGTAACCATCATCAATATGCGTGCGCCCGGCCTGACGATGATGCGTTTGCCGGTGTTCACTTGGATGGCGCTGTTTACCAGCTTTCTCCTTGTGCTCGCGATGCCGGCCATCGCCATTGCGTTGGTCGAGGTTATTTTTGACCGTCACTTTGGCACAATGTTCTTCGAGGTGTCCCGCGGTGGGCAACCCATCCTTTGGCAGCACTTGTTCTGGGTGTTCGGTCATCCTGAGGTATACATTCTCATTTTGCCGCCAATGGGCTACATTTCTGAAATACTGCCGACGTTCTCGCGCAAACCGCTATTCGGCTACGCGGTCGTAGTTTTCTCGGGTGCCACCATCGGCTTCATCGGCTTTGGGGTGTGGAGTCATCATATGTTCACGACCGGTCTTGGTGCGGTCGCGACTGCGGCGTTTTCCCTCGCCACGATGGCGATCGCGGTGCCGACTGGGGTGAAAATTTTTAACTGGATTGGCACGCTCTGGGGCGGTAGTATCCAGATGCGGACGCCGATGCTGTTTTCGCTCGGATTCATCTGGATGTTCATGCTCGGCGGCTTCTCGGGTATCATGCACTCGGCCGCGCCGGCCGACGCCCAACAGCAGGACACCTACTTCGTAATTGCACACTTTCACTATGTGCTCATTGGTGGCGCGACATTTGCGCTACTCGCGGCGATTCACTACTGGTTCCCAAAATTTTTCGGCCGGATGGTCAACGAGACTTGGGGTAAAATTTCATTTTGGGTGATTTTTGTCGGATTTAACGGCACGTTCTTCCCGATGCATTTCCTTGGTTTGAACGGCATGCCGCGCCGCACTTGGACCTACGACTCCAACATGGAATGGAACGGCCTGAACATGTTCTGCACAATCAGTGCCTATGTGCTCGGTATCGGTATTTTTATCTACTTTGCCACCGTGGCTTGGAGCTACTTCAAGGGTGAGAAAGTCGGCAATGACCCATGGGACGGTCGTACGCTGGAGTGGGGTATCCCCTCTCCGCCCCCCGAACATAATTTTTCCGCCATCCCAACCGTCCGCGCCCGCGACGCTTGGTGGCACGCGAAGCACAATCTCGAAGAGGCGCAACGCGATACCGAGGCCGCGATCAAGGTCGAAGCCGCCCAAGGTGGCATCCATATGCCTGACCAATCTTGGTTCCCGTTCTTCGCGGGTATCGGGATGTTTCTCGCCGGCCTTGGCTTCTCGAATTACTTTCCACCACTTACCTTCACTGGCATCGGCCTCCTCGTTGTCTCTATCTACTTTTGGGCCTTGGAGGGCCCTGGTGGCTACCACTTGCACATCGACAAGAATGGCAATGTGACTGAAAGCCACGGCCACTGAGAGCAATCATCCTTACTGTTTTATCTTTTTTCATCCGCAATGAGCAGCCACGCCGCCGGTCAAATCGACCACCACCACGACCCGACGACCTCGACGGGCATACCGAACAAGAAGCTCCTGCTATGGGCGTTTCTCGCTTCGGACTGCATGTTCTTCGGCACGCTCATCTCGACGCACCTTGTTTATCGCCAAAACCCGCCGCCCGGTACACTCGGGCCACGTGAGGTATTTAGCCTCGAGCTGACTTCGTTCTCGACGTTTATCCTCCTTATGTCGTCGCTGATGATGGCGCTAGCCGTTAGTGCCATCCAACGCGGCAACCTGCGTGCGATGCGGAGCTCACTGCTCACGACAATTTTCTTCGGCCTCATCTTCCTCTGGTGCCAAGTTTACGAGTTTAACCACTTCGTCCACGAAAAGCATCTCACGATCACGGGCGATTTGTTTGGCATGACCTTTTTTACGCTCACTGGCACGCATGGCACTCACGTTGCCATCGGTGTGCTCTGGTTGGTGCTGATGTATATCCGTTCATTTAAACCCGCGCATCCCCATGGCTACAGTTGGGTCGCACGCGGCGGTGCGCATTTGTTGTTCTTTGTTGTCGCCATCGTCTCAGTGATGAACGCCGTCTATCACCTCTACGCGCTCATCCAGGAGGGGCAGGCGGCGACCTACTTCTCCACGCTCGGCCAGTCCGCGTGGGATCTGGCCAGATGGACTTCCGGCGGCGAGACCGCGACGCTCTATCTGCCTCACTCCCTTGTGCTGGCGGCGGCGGCCGTCAGCCTTGCCTCTCTTGTCGGATTTGCCCGTCCTCGTGGCGATGTAGACTTCACTGAGACCAACGCCATTGATGTCGAGTCAATGGGCCTCTATTGGCACTTCGTTGACATCGTCTGGATCGTCATTTTTACCGTCGTCTACCTACTCGAATACGTTGGCTAAACCGCCGCCGCGCCCGCGCTTTAACTTTTTTCGCCATGTCTTCTTCCGTCTCCACCGCTACTGGTCACGCCGCCGACGCCGGCCACCACGAGAGCCGCTTCCATCTCTATGTACAGATCGCAATGATTCTAGCGGTAATCACCGGCATTGAGGTCGTGGCTGTGTTCGTGCCTTTCCCCCCATTAGTGGTGATTACTGTGCTTGGGGTGCTCTCTGTGGTGAAGTTCATGTTCGTTATATTTTACTTCATGCATCTTCGTTGGGATAAAATTTTCTGCACGATCTTGTTTTTTATCGGTCTCATTCTTGGCGGTGGTACCTTAATCGCCTTGATTACCCTCTTTCGGATGCACGCGAGCATCCCACTGACCTTCTCAAATCCTTGAGTGTTAAGTCCCGGTTTGAAACGATTGCCGTTCGTCCCGCCCTTGGTTAAATATTTGCACCGCGGATTGGTTTTCCCTAGGCGCCGCCGTGGCACTTGGCATAGATTCTAGGCATGATTGATTGGCGCCACTGGCATAACGAGCCGCACCTGATCGGCGGACTAATTTTGCTCGGCTGGCTTTTCGCACTCGCCACGGGCCCACTCCGCGGCTGGTTCGCTGGGCCGGACGGAATCGCTCCGCCTTGGCCGCGCGCAAAAGCATGTAAGTTTTATGCAGCGCTCGTCGTGTTTTATCTCGCGGTGGGTTCGCCGCTGGACCAAGCGGGCGAGCGTTTCCTGCTCAGCGCGCACATGGTGCAGCACCAGCTCATCATCTATCCGGCGGCCGTGCTGTTTTTACTTGGCCTGCCCGATTGGTTGGTTCGGCCAGTAACCAGCCAGCGCGCTCTGCGGCCGGTGCTTGGTAAACTGCTTAACCCACTTATATGCGGGGCTGTCTACGTCATCACGCTTTCGGTCTGGCATATGCCGGTGCTTTACGGGCTGGCACTGGAGAGTCGGCCAGTGCACATTGCGGAGCACGTTATGTTTTTCGGTGCGGCGCTGTTTTACTGGTGGCCGTTGCTCAGTCCGTCGGCCGAGTTGCCACCTCGTTCGCCAGCCGTGCAGATGCTCTACTTGCTGGGCGTCATCATCGCAATGACGCCGCTATTCGCGTGGCTGGCCTTCTCGTCCGACGTGCTATATCCGATGTACGAGCTCGCGCCGCGGCTGATTACTGACTTTACCCCGCAGGACGACCAATTTCTTGCCGCTGCGATCATGAAGCTCGGCGGGATGCTAGTAGCCTTCATCGCCATCTCTGTTGCTTTCGTCCACTGGCATCGGCCAGAGGATAAGCGCGGCTGAAATCCCCTTTCTCCCATCTGCATTTTTAGGCGAAAACAGTCTGAGTTGAAGCGCGAAGATACTAAGCCGTCAGTCCGCAGAGCCTAAAAGAAAGGGGGCGCTTGGAGGCTTCCATAGCGTCTTTGCGTTAAGCTTTAGGGCGCTACAGTTGTAGGTGCACAGGTAAGCCAAAGTCAGGCTGAATGCACTGGTATAAAATAAACTCGCCTCACTTGAGCAGCATATCCTTCACCGTCTTGCCGGCGGGGATCATCGGAAGGACATGCTCGGTGTAGGGCACGATCACATCGAGCACAAATGGCCCGTCGCAGTCTAGCATCTCTTGGATTGCGGCTCGTAGCTCGGTCTTTTTGATCACGCGGCGGCCTTTTACACCGAAGCCTTCGGCGATTTTCACGAAGTCAGGGTAGAGTGCGGTGGGGTTGTCGGGGCTACCGATGTTATTCTCGTCACCAAGGATGGTGTTGCCGCGGACGCTCTTATAGAAACGATCCTCCCATTGTACGACCATACCCAGATGTTGGTTGTTTAAGATCATCACTTTCGCCGCGATTTTCTCAATGTGCGCAGTGGCGAGCTCTTGGATGTTCATCACAAACGAGCCGTCGCCATCAATATCTATGACCTGTTTGTCGGGAAACGCCACTTTCGCGCCGAGCGCGGCGGGGTAACCGAAGCCCATCGCGCCGAGGCCAAGTGAGCTGAGGTAGCGACGCGGCTCGTTGAAGCGGTAAAATTGCGCGGCCCACATTTGGTGTTGGCCCACGCCGGTGGTGATGATGGCATCGCCCTTCGTCAGCTCATAGAGCACCTGCACGGCCTCCTGCGGGACGATGTGGTGACTTGGCTCATAGGCGAACGGGTAATCTCGCTTCCAGGCGTTGAGCTGGGTCTGCCACGGTTTGGTATCGGGCGGGGTGAAATGCTGCGCGGCGATGATTTCGTTGAGGCGGTGCAGCGCGTATTTAATGTCGCTGACGACGGGAAGCAGGACGCGCTTGTTCTTATTGTGCTCGGACGCGTCGATATCGAGATGGACGATCTTCGCGTTGGCGGCGAAATGCGCGGTGTTGCCGGTGATGCGGTCGTCGAAACGTGCGCCGAGGCAGAGGAGTAGGTCGCACTGATCCACGGCCCAGTTGCCATAGGCCGCGCCGTGCATACCGAACCACTGGAGCGAGAGCTTGTGGGTTTCGGGGAATGCGCCCACGCCCATCAGTGTGGTGGCCACCATGAGGTTGGACTTCTCGGCAAAGGATTTCAACTCGGCGTGCGCGCCAGCCGAAATGATGCCGCCACCGGCGTAGATGACAGGCTTTTTGGCCTCGGCAATGAGCGAAAGAATTTGCTTGAGCTGATCGTCAGACGCACGGGGGAGAGCGCCGTAGAGGGGGTTGCGAAACTCCACTGCGGGAGGAAACACTGGTTGAAGTTTCGTTTGCTGCACATCCTTGGGCAGGTCAATGATGACCGGTCCGGGCCGACCAGTGCTAGCCAGCTGAAACGCCTCTTTGAAAATACGCGGTAGATCCTTCGCGTCCATCACAAGGTAGGAGTGCTTTACCACGGGCAGCGTCATGCCGTAGAAATCCGTCTCCTGAAACGCCATCTTCCCGATGTATTTGGAATACACCTGCCCCGTAAGGCACACCAATGGAATGGAGTCCATGTAGGCGTCAGCGATCGCCGACATGAGATTGGTCGCGCCGGGGCCGCTGGTCGCCATGCATACGCCGACCTTGCCAGTGGCACGCGCGTAGCCTTCAGCCGCAAACGAGCCGCCCTGCTCGTGGCGGGGCAGAATTGTGCGGATCCGATCGGTACGGGCGAGCGCCTGATGGAGTTCCTGCGATGCGCCGCCCGGATAGGCGAAGATGACGTCCACGCCCTCGCGGATGAGGCACTCGACGACGCAGTCGGCTCCGTTCATTTCGCGGCCGATTTCCGGCGCAGGGAACGAGGCAGAGGGAGAGTGTGGCTTGGGCATGGCGATGGCGAGTTCGGACGGTGAAAGGAGGGAAAGGGCGAGCGGTGAACTAAGCCGAGCGAGCGGGCGGAGGCAATCACGGAGTTTAACCGCGTAGGACTTCGGCGAAAATTGGTAACCTTTGCATAAGAATTTAGCTTTCGGCTTGAGGAAAGGGGTTTGGGACACCTTGAAAAAACCAAGCCACCAGGTAAAAAGCAGCCTTTTGCCGGGGCTCAGATCGAGGCTCTGGTTTGGGATGCATCGGAACGAATCAATCGAGTTTCGAATAGCTTTTGGACATCCTTAGCTATCTCCGAATGTGGCTTAAACCAGTCTTACGATCGTCAAAAGGATAACTGAAGGAATCGCTCGGTATGGTGTTCATTTCGTCTGGTTGAGTCTTTGCGAGCGGGTCGGCTTGGTTAGCAGGCTGCGCGCAGTCGCCAGCACACCGGTCGCGGTCTGGTTCTCGACTTGGGTCGCTTTCGCGGGGATATGCCCGTTGGCCATGATGGCGGCGTTCAAGACCGAGCTCGTTAGCGAGCTCTCCGTCACTGCGCAGTACGGTGGGGAGGGGAGTTGCTCGCGTTGTGCGCACTTGCCGGTGGAAAGCGCAGTACGCTCACGCAGGGCCGATGTATTATGTGGCGATTTTCTCCCGTGCATCAAGCGGTGTGACTGGATCAATGAAAAACCAGCAGACCGCGCCGAGAAAATAGATTACCGATGCGCTGGCGAACACGAGCCACCAGTTTTGGCTGGTATGCGCGAGAATCAGACCGGCCGCCGCTGGAAAAACTACGCCGCCGAAGTTGCCCATCATGTTCATACTGCCGGAGACGGTGCCGGCATACTTTCCTCCGATATCCATGCAAGACGCCCAACTTCCAGGCATGGAGAGGTCGTTGGAGAAGCTCGCCGCGCCCATCGCCAGCATCGCCCATAGCGGGTCCGCCACATAAAACGAGGCCAGCAGTAGCGTGCCTGCGCCCGCCAGTCCGATCACGCCAAACGCGCGCCGTACCACCAGCGGTCGGCCACCGTTCGCGATCAGCCGGCTGATCAGCCAGCCTGCAAAAAGGGAACCAATGCCACCGCAAAACAGCGGGATACCTGCGAGTGTGGCCGACACGATTTTACCGGTCTGCGCATGCGTGAACCAGCCGTGCGTCCCGTCGGCCGTGCGCTCTAGATGATCTGCTAGCCATTTCAGCACCGCGTTGGAGTTAAAGTCCATGCTCCGCTGGTCCTTTAGGTATTTCGGTAGCCAGGTAATATAAAAATACCAACCGTAACTCAGGCAGAAATACTGTAGCCAGAGCAGCCAGACGCTGGGGCGGGAGAGGAGCAGCCGCCACGGCACATCGCCGTGGCCGGTGGCGTTCTGCTGGTTTTCGCGCAGCAATTCGAGCTCGGCCGCGTTGACGCGGGGATGGTCCTGTGGGTTGTCGCGGAACCACCACCAAAATACTGCGGCCCACACCGCGCCCAGCATTGCGAACACGACGAAGGCCCACCGCCAGTTCAGGTTCATGAACACCATGACCAGTACGATCAGCAGCGGGGCCATTGCTCCGCCCCACCGTGCTCCCATCCACATCACACCCTGGATGCGAGTGCGTTCGTTACGGGGCAGCCACGTGCTGAAAGCTTTGGTTAGATTGGGAAAACAGCCCGCCTCGCCCGCGCCGAACAGAAAGCGGATGACCATCAGGGATCCTGCGCTCCAGGCCGCGCCGACCGCCGCCGTGAACACCGACCACCAGAGCACCACGCGCGTGAGCACCTTACGCGCGCCGATGCGGTCGCCCAGCCAGCCGGTGGGAATCTCAAACAGAGCGTAGGCCAGGGCAAATGCCGAGTTGATGTAGCCCCATTGTTCGTTGGACAGTTTCAGGTCACCCATAATCTCCGGCTGCACCTGGGCGAGGCATGCGCGGTCGATATATTGAATCATGGCCAGCGAGATGGCGAAGGCCACGACCCAGTAGCGGGTGCGAGTCGGGACCTGACCGGCAGGTGCAGTGGAAGGGGTGGCGGGGGAGGACATAGGTTTTGGGTAACGTGGGGGAAGGTGAGTAGTTCAGGCTTGTTTGGGGGCGGACACCGCGCGACGCGCCTTCAGGTCAGCCTCGATCTGGTTCACCTTGGCTTTGCTGAGCGGGTAGAGCCAGAGCATCAGCGCCTTCAGGCCAGCGAAGATCGCCGGGGCCACCGAGAAAGTCAGGGCAATGCCCAGCAACGAACTCTCGGTTTGCTGAACGTTGGCTTTGTAACCATACCATGCGAGCAGCATGGGGATCAACAGGCCCGCAACCGCCGTGCCGGTTTTGATCGCGAACAGGGAGGCGGCGTAAACGAGGCCGGTGGAGCGCCGGCCGAACTTCCATTCGCCGTAATCAGC
This sequence comes from uncultured Opitutia bacterium, assembly GCA_903872425.1. GTDB lineage: Bacteria > Verrucomicrobiota > Verrucomicrobiia > Opitutales > Opitutaceae > CAIYUN01. The sequence goes on from CAIQKQ010000185.1 coordinate 12,881, forward strand.
GACATCCGCATACATCGCCCAGACGAGGGCTGAGGTCGGCCCAAGGCAGAAGGCGGCCATGGCGTTGAGGGCGAGCTGCAGCCCGAAATGGTCCTTAGGGATGAAATAGAAGGCTCCGTAACCAACCGCAGTACAAAGGGTGAGTATCACGGAGAGGATGCGCTTGTCCGCGATGCGGGCGAAGAAGCTCAGGCAGAGTGCACCGAGCATCTGGAAGAGCATGCCTGAAGCGAGGAACACCGAGGTCCGATCGAGCTTGAGCGAGCCGAGAGTGAGCCAGGGCTGGTTGTCATAGCCGGCGACATATTTGAAGTAATAAATCGCCGTGCCATTACGCAGCCCGATGAAGGTAAGGGAAAAGATCGCGCCAAAGAGGAGCATCATCCACGGAATGTTGCGGAGCAGATCCTTGCTATCGGCGACCGCATCGGATTTTTGTCCCGCGGGCGGAGTCACGCGCTCCTCGGTGGTGGCGAAGGAAATCAGGAAGAGTGCAATCGAGGCTATGGCGAAGATGGCCATAGTGGTTTGGAAACCTTTCAGCTCATTCACTACCTTACCCGCTTCGTTCAGCCCGCCGCCGAGCGTTTGGACAAATGGCCGGACAAGCAACGATACTGCTAGACCGCCACCAAACGCGCCCACGAAGCGGAAACTCGATGCCACTGTCCGAGTCCGCGGCGAGGGGCTGATCACGCCTAGCATCGAGGAGTAGGGCACATTGATAAACGAGTACGCTAACATCATGAACCCGTAGGTGAGATAGGCGTAGGTGAGCTTGCCGTCGGCGCTCAGATCGGGGCTGGCAAACAGCATATAGCCGCCAAGGCCATAAGGCACGGCAAACCAGAGCAGGTAAGGACGAAACTTCCCCCAACGCGTCTGCGTGCGGTCTGCCATCATGCCGATGAGCGGATCGGCCGCAGCATCGAATAGCCGGATAGTCAGAAACATCGTGCTAATCACCGCAGGCGCGAGGCCCCACACGTCGGTGTAGAAGTAAGTGAGAAAAATACCGAAGGTCTGGAAAAACAGATTTGAGGCCGTATCGCCGAGGGCATAGCCGATGTATTCGCGCGTCGGGAGACTTTCTTCAGGGGTAGTTTTGGGCGGCATAAGCGTGCGAAGTTGCGGGCGCTCGCGATGCGCGACAAGCGCAATTTATCGCGACGGAGCGGGTCGCGTTGGTGACACAAACCCTCATGGCGTCTTGATGAGACGCACGATGCGAATCAACCGCGACGGGGCGGCTCAGTCGGAGGGGATCACCCCTTGCGCGGGTCGGGGATGAAGCCGCGCTCGCGGTATTCGAACCAGTCGAAGTCCGCCGGGTGGTTCATGCCGGAGAGGTCGGAGCATGCCACCCCGACAAACGCGCCGGTAAAGTTTGGTAGGCCGGGCTGGGAGACCTCGTCGGAGAGGTTACTGGCGTCGAAGTGGGTCGGCAGCCAGTTCCAAGCGGTGTCGCCCGCGAGCCGCCACGCGAAGAGTAGGCGCTCTTGGTCAATCTCGGCGCGCAGTTCGACAGGCTTGCCCGCGGGGATCGGGAACAGTGGTGTGGACGCGTCGGCCAGCACATGGTTCGGCAGGCTCGACAGCACCCGCAGATGGCGGCCCACGGTCTCATCGTGGCTGACGTAGAGGTAGTGGTATTTCGAGCTGTTATAGTAGCAGATGAGCCCAGCGAGCTGCTGGAAATGTTTCGGCTCAAAATCCATCAAGGTCGAGACCGAGCAGCAATGCGCCTGCTGGCGGCGGGCGACGAGTGACTGCCGGAAAAAGCTGCCGGGCGTCTCGCGGCCGTGGAGCCGCAAATGGCCGGGGCGCGCGGTCAGGCTGAAAAGCTCCTCGGGGTAGGGCGAGCGCAGCCATTGGAAATCAATGGGCAGAGTCGACGCGTCGAAATTCTCGCGCGCAGGCGCGGCTGGAAACGGATGCGGTGGCAGGGCGGGCGCGGCGACCTCGACCGAGGGCAGGCCCGTGCCGTCGGCGGTGCGGAGCCAGCCGTCCGCGTCCCAGCGCATTTTCTGGATGGATGTCTCGCGGCCGAGCGTGCAGGCGCCGCGGTTGTGGAGCGGACGGCCGCAGAGATAGACCATGTAGGTTTCGCCCGTCTGTGTCTCGACGAGGTCGGCGTGTCCGGCGCGCTGCAGCTCCATGTCGGGCCGGTGGCGCGCGGTGAGAATGTAAGTGTCAGGGTGCAGTTCGTAGGGGCCGTCAATCTTGCGTGAGCGGCACAGCGTGACCGCGTGGCCCCACATCGTACCGCCTTCGGCGGTGATGAGGTAGTAATAGCCACCGTGCTTGTAGAGGTGGGGCGCCTCAGTGAAGCCGATGGCTGTGCCTTTGAAAATGTTCACCCGCTCACCGATGAGTTTGCGCTCTTTCACGGAATACTCCTGGAGCACGATGCCGGCGAAGCGGTTGCTGCCGGGGCGGTGGTCCCAGAGTTGGTTGACGAACCATTTCCGACCGTCGTCGTCGTGAAACAGCGAGGGATCGAAGCCGCTACTATTCATGTAAACGGGGTCGCTCCACTCGCCGTCTATGCGGTCGGCCGTCACGAGGTAGTTGTGGAAATCGCGCAGCGAGACGCCAGGCGCGCCGCCGCCGCTGGTGCGGCCGTAGCGTTTCACGTCGGTGTAGATGAGCCAGAATTTGCCATCGGCGTGCGTGAGGCACGGGGCCCAGATGCCGCAGGAGTCGGGGTCGCCGAGCATATTGAGCTGGCTCGGCCGGCGGAGTGGGCGGGTGAGCAGCCGCCAGTTCACGAGATCGCGCGAGTGGTAGATCTGCACGCCCGGATACCACTCAAAAGTCGAGGTCGCGACATAGTAGTCGTCGCCGACACGCACGATGGACGGGTCGGGATTGAAGCCGGGGAGGATGGGGTTGCGGATGGTGGGCATGGGCGAGGGTGAGAGGAGGAAGGAGCCAGAAGTCAGGAGGTGGGAGACGGCGAGCGAAAAATTATCACCGCGCGAGCAGAACGCTCGGTGGGAGTTCACTCGAACAATTTCAGGTCAATCGCCTCGGCCATCAGGCGGTAGCCGGTGGTGTTGGGGTGGACGTGGTCGCCGGTGAGGTCGCTGCGGATGATCAGCGGGTTTTGCGGGTCCTGCACCGCTTTCTCAAACTCGATCACGGCGTCGAACGCCTTGGACTCGCGGATCCATTTATTCACGGCTTGGCGGGTGGCCTCGTTTTCGGGTGTGTCCTTGGTGGAGGCTTGGATGGGGAGGATGGGAGCGCCGAAGACCTTGATGCCCTTGGCGTGAGCGCGGGCGATCACGTCCTGGTAGGCGGCGATGAGCTGCTCGGGCTTCACGTGCTCGTAGCTGATGTCGTTGACGCCCTCGAGAACGATGAGATGCGTGACGTTGGGGCGTGCGAGCACGTCGTCAGCGAAGCGCTTCACGCCCGCTGGGCCGGCGTTGTCGGAGGACACCAAGCGGTTGGAGCCGATACCCATGTTGATGACGCTAATGGGCGTGCCGTCGGGCAGCTTGGGCAGGCGCTTAGAAAGTACATCGGGCCAGGAAGCATTGGCGTCGTTCTGCGAAACCGCGCCGTCGGTGATGGAGTCGCCAAACGCGACAATGACCTTGGTCTTGGCCGGTGCCATGACTTGGAGGTCAGAAACGAAAAGTACGATGTTGGCCGCGCCGCCGCCGCCGGGGCCGCGACCCCGGCTCGCGCCATCCCGGCCGCCGGCAGGCGCCGGCAAATTTGCGGCGCCGGTGTGGTCGCCGGGCGCGGAAAGGAAGGTCGGCTTCAGGCCGGTGCCGTGATTGGCCTCGGGTTTGTAACTCTCGTCGGGGAGATACATGCTGATGGCGACATCGGCGTGCTGTGGTACGTCGAGCGTGACGGGATCGCTCCAGCGTTCCTCGCCGGGCGCGAGCGTGAGCGATGGCTTGCCGTCGAAGGTAAGCGCGCGGTCGCTCTCGGGCTTGATCGCACCACCCGAAGTGCCGTCGCGGAGGGCGAGGTGCGCGGTGCCGAGGTTGAGCGGCTTGGTCTGGAACTTGTTACTGAACTTCACGCGCGCCTGCGTGCCGGCGAGCTTGGAGAAGACTATGACGCGGAACGTCTGGTTGGAAAACGTCGGTACGGGGTCGAGCGCACCGTTACGCAGCGTGGGTAATAAACTCACGGCCCAGGCGTCCACCCATTTGGAGTCCGCAGGTGTGGACAGGGCGGCAGTGGTTGCTGCGCTCGCAGAGAGAATGAGGGCAAGAAAAGCGGCGGCGAGAGTGCGGACGGTATGTTTCATGGTCGATGGGCAAGGGTGAAGTAATGTGCAGACAGACCCCGCCGCGCACAACGGAATTCACCGCCGCTTCAAAAGCCCGACTCGACCAGATCCACATCTCCGATTCGCCACGCCCCGTTCGCCCGGGCGACGTGATAGACTCGTGCGCCTTCAAAATAATCGTGGCCACCGACGAAGACCGACGCCTCATCTTCATTTTTCACTGTTCTGACGGAAATTGAAATCAAATGCCTCTCGCCGCGGTCGCGCACGCGTTGCTGGATCGTCGCGAGATCGGCGTCGCTGAGCCGATTCTGGATATCCGTGATCATTGGCCAGCGGACGCCGCCCTTCGGTAGCGGCTGTTGATTCAAGGCGATAACTATCGGCTGGCCGAGACGCGCTTTGAAGTCGGCCAACGTCTTCATTCTATTCGCGCCCGTTCTGGCATTCTCCAGCGCCGGGTCATTGTTCTCGTCGGTGCAATAGGTGAGCAGCGCATACCGATCGGAAAGGTGATGCTCGTAGTAGGGCACGTCCTGCTGGTTCGTGAGTTCGTTGAAATGTGCCTTGATGGAAAGAAAAAGCGGCGCGCCAAGTTCAGTTGACATGAATTCGAGCTTCAATGCCGGGAGCTCAAATTCGTTTTTCCCAATTTGTTTCAAAAAAGCGTGGACGTTTTGGGGCGCGCGCCGTTCACGCGAATCGCGTCCAACCACTTAGCATTCGTTGCCGCCGGCTGATACAGCGTGAACGACACGGCCCCCACGGTAATGTCGTCACGGCTCGTCTTGATGACCAAGGTTTGCCGAGACAACTCGATCACCACGTTGTTACGCGCTGCTGGGGTGGTTTTGGGTGTTGCCGGGGCCTGCGTCTGGGTATTTGTTACCGCTCCGACTGACACGGCGAGGGTGAGAAAAATGGCGGGCAGTAAGCATGCGCTTTTTTGCATGGGTCTGGAAAGGGGTAATTCTAGGGTGAATTCCAACAAATGTGCGTCAACTGAAGTTTAGTCCGCCGGCAGTAGTTGCACGCCGGCGGTCTTTTGCGTGCCGAGGCCCAGGGTGGCGGCGAATTCCAGCAGGCGGATTTCGTCCGACACTGGCTTGAAGCCACCCGCGACTCGCGCGGCGTTGATCTTGTCAAGCATGAGAGCGTCGAGCAGCACCGGATCGGCGCTCAGCCAGAGGCGCGGCTCGGAGCGCGTGTAGAGCGAGTTGAACCACGGGCCGCCGATGAACTGCCAGCGCTCCAGACTCACGAGGGTGAAGCCCCACGTCTGCCGCAGTTCCGGGATCGCTGCCATCTCGGCGACGGCAGCCGGCGCGCTGCCGCCGCTATCGAAAAATCGTGAGGTGTTGGATGCGTTCCAGAGGGTGGCGTTGACCAGCGCGCCGTTGACGCCGAGCGCAGGGTGGTCGGTGTAAACCGGGAGGTTAATCCAAAAGTCCGTGTCGAGAAACAGCGGCGTGGCGAGGAAACTTTTTCGCTCTTCATCGAGCTTTGGGTCGGTGCGGGCAGGGGACCAGTTGGTCGGCCGTAGGACGGGATTGAAGCGATTGGGCAGCGGACTGTCATAAAACCACACTGGGTCGTAGAACCGGCCGGACTCGAGGACGAAGATTTTGTGACCCTCAAACGGTGACCGGCCGGTGATAATTGACGGGAGGTAGCCGGTTTGCGTGAGCCGGCGCTGGTTAAGGCCGACAAGAAAAATATCAGTCGCCGCATAGCCACGCCGCTCCAGCGCGGCGATGACCGCCTGCGTGAGCGGGAGGGGCGTGGCGAGGCCGGCGCCGGACTCGGCGTAGATTTTAAGGCCGACCTTGTGTTTGGCGAGGGGGACGATCTTGCGGCCCGCCGCGGCCTCGAGTTTGGCGAAAAGTTTCTCGACGGCCGCATCGTAATTGGCGCGGTCAAACTCACCCAGCTTCGCCTCCCACACGAGGGGTGGCGGTGGCGTGGCAAGCGCGGGTTCCGCCGCCGGCAGGCGGATGGCGGGCGTCAGCGCTAGCGCGGCCAGCGCGCGAAGCATGAGGGAGGTTTTTCGCATGGAGTGAAAGGTGTGTCCGAGAAACCACCGCAAAGTTCCCCGTCGCTTCACCCTGCTTGACACGAACGCCGTCCGGCCAAAAGGGTAAACTTCGTCGCGCGTCCCGCTGCCTATTACTTGGATGAGATCGGCGGCGTCAGCCTCACGGTCACTGCGTTTCGCACGTTGGTACAAGTCGCGCGCATGTGGTTCGGTAACCAAGCGGAGCGATGGGGGGGGGGGTAGTCGTGAACCCGAGCCGGGCTGGGTAACTATACCTAGCGTGCGAGAATATTAATCGACGACTAACGATTTTGGATGAAATTTAGGAGGTGAGAAGTTTGGTTCGACGGCCTGGTTCTTGACAGGAAGGAGGCTCCGCTAAGATTACTGGGCTCGTCGTGCGTCGCCCTATTTGTAGAGGGGTGTTGTTGCCCGCCGCCCTTCGCTTCCGCCCTCTATGCCCGCCATCAAGCCCACCTGCGTCCGCGACCTGAAATCACGCGTCAACCTCGCCGACGTGGTGTCGCGTGCGGTCACGTTGAAAAAGGCCGGTGGTGCGCGACTCAAGGGGTTGTGCCCGTTTCATAACGAAAAGACGCCGTCATTCCACGTCGATTTCGACAAGGGCTTCTACCATTGCTTTGGCTGCGGTAAGTCAGGCGACGCGATCTCATTCGTGCGCGAGACGGAGATGCTCAATTTTACCGAGGCGGTCGAGGCGCTCGGTAAGCGGTTCAATATCGTGATCGAATACGAGGAGGGCAGCAGTGGCCCGACGCCCGAGCAGCGCTCATTGCGGCAGGAGCTGTTTGATCTACACGACGCGGCGGCGGAACATTTTCACCAGGCGCTCAAGGCGAAGGACGCGACCGGCGACTGGATGCGTGCCTATTGGACAGAGCAGCGGAAATTTTCTCCGGAACTGGCGGACGAGTTCAAGCTTGGCGCGGCCGCCCCCGACGGCGGCGGGCTGGGCGCGGCGTTGTTGCGCCGGAAATATTCTGAGGCCGCGCTGCGGCAATGTGGCCTGTTTTTCGTCCGCGACGATGCGCTCATCACGCCCGGCGCGCTAAAGTCGCGTTTTCGCGGGCGGCTGATGATTCCCATCCGCGATCATCAGGGCCGCGTGGTGGCGTTTACCGCACGGCAGACCGCGCTCACCCCGGATGACGACGTGGCCAAGGAGGCGAAATACGTCAACTCGCCCGAGACGCCGATTTTCACCAAGGGCAACCTGCTCTTCAACCTCGACCGCGCGCGCAGCTCCGTCGGCGAAGGAAAACCGTTCGTGCTCGTCGAAGGTCAGCTCGATGCACTGCGCTGCTGGAGTGTCGGCCTGAAGACCGCCATCGCGCCGCAAGGCACCTCGATCACCGAGGGCCAGCTTGCGCTACTGCGCCGCTACCACGCGCAGGTCGAGTGCTTTTTCGACAGCGACAGCGCAGGACAGAAGGCTGCGCTGCGTTTTTTGCCGATGGCGTTGAAGGCCGGAATTGAGGCGCGTTTTCTCACGCTGGCCGGCGAGGGCAAGCTCGACCCCGACCTGTTGTTTTTGGAACGCGGACTCGCCGCCTATGATGAACTTAAACGCGACGCGATGAGTGCGATGGCGTTCGCGTGCCGGGCGCTATTACCCGGCCCGGCGACCGCCTCGGCGGAACAAAAATCGCGCGCGGCACAGGCGGCATTCGAGATCATCGCCGCGGCCGAGAGTGAGGTTACACAGGCGGGGCTCATCGCCGAGGCCGCCGGTCATCTGCGACTGTCCGCTGCCGCCGCCCATAAAGATTTTCAAACTTTCCTGTACCGTCAAAATCGGCAGGCCGCGCTACGACCGGCACCGCTTGGCGCTGCGCCGCAATTACCGGGCCCCGCAGGTGCCGTCGCGCAATCTCCTGAGCATCATCTGCTGCTCGTTTGCTTGCATTTCGAGCAGCTCGGCAAGCCGCTCGCGGCCGCCGTCGCCCACGATTGGATTGACGCCAGTCTGCCCGCCGGCGCGTTGCTCAACCGTTTCCTCAACGAGTTCGAGCACGATGGCTGGCTGGGACGTGATCATCTCGACAGCCTGCTTGAGACCGATGCTGAGCGCGCGCTCGTCCATGCGATCTTGTTTGAGGCGCCAACCTTTGACGACCCCACGAAAGTCGCCGCCGAGGGCGTGGAGCGGCTTCGGGCCCGCGCCTTGGAGCCGCGGCTGCGCCAAATAGAACTTGCCCTTGCCGAAGCTCACTTGGACAGTAGCGTTGACGCCAAATCTCTCCTAAAACAACGTTCTGAACTCCAACGCCAGTTGCGCGCACCCATTAGACTGCCCGCGGCTGGCTGATTTTTTCGTCCGCTCACCGACCTCCCTTATGCCGCGCAAAGACGCCAAACCCGCCGCCAAATCCTCCTCTGCTCCCATCGCTTCCGACCAGTCCGACGCTGTCGAGACTGCGCTCGCCAAGGTGACCGCTGCGTCCGCCGCTGGCGGCGCGGAGATGACAGGCAGTGTCAACGAGCGTATCCGCTTGCTCATTCGTCTCTCCAAGGAGCAAGGCTACCTCACGTGGGACGACATCAATGAGGCGTTGCCGGAGTCCGTGGAAAATCAGGACGAGTTGGATAACGTCATCTCCATTCTGCAAAATTTGGAAATCGAGATTCTCGAGCCCGACCAGGTGGATGACTACAAGCAACGGCAGGAGGAGGCCGAGGAAGAGGAGTCGCGCACCACGAGCAACGACATCCTCGACGACCCGGTGCGGATGTATCTCAAGCAGATGGGCCAGACTCCGTTGCTCACCCGTGAGCAGGAGGTAGAAATTTCCAAACGCATTGAGAATGCCGAGTTGAAGGCGCAGACCGCGCTGTTCGAAGCCGCCATCATCGGCCAGTATGTCGGTACGCTCGGGGCCAAGCTGCTCACTCGCGAAGACCGCTTCGACCGGCTAGTGATTGATAAAAAAATCGAGAGCCGCGACGCCTACTTCAAGGGGCTACCTAAGCTCGTGGAAAACACCCAGAAGGCCGAAGCTACCGTCGCCGAATCGTGGGCCGAGCTGCAAAAGGCCCGGACCGAGGCGGAGAAAAAGAAGGTTGGCGCAAAGCACCGCAAACGCGAGAGCGTGCTCAAGTCGTTCCTGCCGAAATTTCACTTCAAAATCAAAATCTACGAGGAGTGGCTGGAGCAGATGGAGCCAGTGCTCGTCGAGATCTCACGGCTGCAGCTCCAACTAGAGCGGGCGAAGCACCCGAAGACCAAGCGCGACACGGCGATTGACCCGCGCGCCATCCACGCCCGGCTCCGCCAGCTCGAGACGGCGCACCGCATCGCACCGGCGCAATTCCTCGAGGTGGTGGCCAAGGGCCACCTCCACATCCGCGAGGCGCATCAGGCCAAGACCGAGATGGTGAAGGCCAATCTCCGCCTCGTGATCTCCATCGCCAAGAAATACACGAATCGTGGTCTGTCGTTCCTCGATCTTATCCAGGAGGGCAACATGGGCCTGATGAAGGCCGTCGAGAAGTTCGAGTATCGCCGCGGCTACAAATTTTCCACCTACGCCACGTGGTGGATCCGTCAGGCCATTACCCGCTCTATCGCCGACCAAGCCCGCACCATCCGCATCCCGGTCCACATGATCGAGACCTTGAACAAGGTCATGCAGGTGCAGAAGCAGCTCCTACAGGAGCTCGGCCACGAGCCCACGCCCGAGGAAGTGGCTGACGAGATGCGCCTGCCCGTCGAGCGTGTGCAACAGATCATGAAGATGGCCCAGCAGCCCATCTCGTTGCAGTCGCCCGTCGGCGACGGCGACGACACGTCGTTTGGCGACTTTATCGAGGACAAGTCCGCCGAGAATCCTTACGACATGACGGCGTATTCTCTGCTGCGGGAAAAAATCATTGATGTGCTCGACTCGCTCACCGAGCGCGAGCGCCGCGTGCTCTCGCTGCGCTTCGGCTTGGTGGACGGTTACAGCCGCACGCTCGAGGAGGTCGGCAAACAGTTCAAGGTCACGCGCGAGCGTATCCGTCAGATCGAGGCGAAAGCCCTGCGCAAAATGCGCCATCCCACCCGCATCCGCCAGCTCCACGGTTTCTTCAACGCCGAGCAGTTCGACAACGCGCAAAACCTCATCAAGCAGATGCAGTCGCGCCGTGCCGGCGGCACGCCGCCGCCCTTCCCGCCGCTTCGGCCGGATGAGCCGGCTAAGCCCTGAGGCGGCCCCTCGCCCTATGCGCCGCGCGTTGCTTCCACTCGCGTTCAGCCTAGCGCTGGCCATGTTTGCCGCGTGCGCGCACCCTGCGGGCAGGCCCGCGGCCTCCACGGCCGCGCCGGCGCCGGTTGCGGGGGCTACGGCAGTCGTGGCCGGTCGGGGCGCTGCCCCGGCTCCGCAGACGCCGCCCGTCACCACCCCAAAATCCGCCGTCCAAGCTCCAAAAGCTATCGCCGCAGCCGCGGCGCCGTTGCCCAGCCGGTTTACTTTTGTCGGTCGCGTGCTCGCCGTGGACGAGCCAGCACACACCGCCATCATCGAGCTTTCTCCTTACGCCACGCTGCCGGACGATCTTGAAGGACTGACGCTATATACACGCGACCGCGACCTGCGCCCCGTGGCGCGGCTCCAGGCTACGCCCAATCGGCGTGGCGTCATTCTCGGCACGCGCACGCTGGAAGGCCGGCCGGCCGTCGGTGACGAGGTCGTCCAAACCGCGCCGATCCCGCCCGCCCCCGAGGCGCTGGACGCTACCGCCGCCGCCCAGCCTGGCCCGACCAGGCGCTGAGCCATTACGCACCCAGTTGCAGTGGCCGTTTTTCCCGCTTTACAGCCCTCCAACCTTGGGTAGCCTATCTCACACCATGAATACCTTTCCGACAATTTTGGCCGGCCTGATGCCGGGCGGCGGCGAACTGATGCTGATTTTGGCCGTTGTGCTGCTGTTTTTCGGCGGCTCCAAGCTGCCACAACTCGCCAAGGGCCTCGGCCAGTCCGTTAAGGAGTTCAAAAAGGCTACTAAAGACGACGACGACGACGCCCCGAAGTCTGCCGGTCCGACCATCGCTGCTGAGACCAAGAAATCTGACGCCGCCAAGTCCACTCATGGTACGAACTGAGCGCGTGGTCGCCCGATCGCACGCGGGCTGAGTTTTTTGCGACCTTGTCGCCGATGATCTCGAAGTTGCCTCGATGGATTTGGGCGGGAGCGTGGGCCTTGGCCTTTGTCGCGGGTATCGTCAATGTCGTCGGGCTGCTTGGGTTCCAGCATCAGACCGTCACCCATTTGACCGGCAGCACCACGATGCTGGCGGCTTCTTTGGCCGCGCTTGATGGCCCGGCGGTGCGGCATCTTTTGGCCCTTATCGGCGCCTTTGTCGCCGGCACCACGCTCAGCGGTTTTCTCATTCAGGATGATGCGCTCCGGCTGGGACGCCACTACGGCGTTGCGTTACTCCTAGAGTCAGCACTGCTGTGTGCCGCCGTTCCGCTGCTCTGGCATGAGCAGGCCCTGGGGATGTACTTGGCGGCGTGCGCTTGCGGTCTGCAAAATGCGATGGTGAGTACTTACAGCGGCACCGTCGTACGAACGACCCACCTTTCCGGGATGTTCACCGATCTCGGGATTTTTCTCGGCCAGGCGTTACGCGGGCAGCCGGTGGACGCACGACGCCTGCGGCTCTGCGTGATTGTCATTACGGGATTTTTCTGCGGCGGCCTCGTCGGCGCGCTGGCTTTCCGTGTGTGTGGCCCCTCCGCGCTCTTCATTCCCGGCGGCCTGACGGCGGCAGCGGCCGTCACGTATGTATTTTACGGCTTTCGCCATAGGCCTGGCGTTTGATGAGGCCCGGCGTTGGGCGAGGCAGCGGGCGGTTGTGATTCCTGACCCGCCCCGGTCGACCCCCTGATGCGGCTGGCGCGGGCTGCAAGCCGCAGGCTTGTCAGCGGCGCAGACGCGTACATTGGTTGAGTCATGTCGTCCTGGCTGAAACACAAGCTCAACGCCTTCGAGCTGCACACTATTGATGTGATCTATGGGCGTAGCGAGGGCGCGTGGTCGGCCGTTTATGCGGCGTTGCTGCACGCGTTGTCATGGCTGTTTAGCGGTGTCGCGCAGGCGCGACTGTGGCTTTACCGGCACCGTATACTGCATGACCAGCCACTCGGTTGTCTCGTCGTGGTCGTGGGTAATCTCACCGTCGGAGGGACGGGCAAGACGCCCGTCGTGGAAAAATTTGCCCGCGCCCTGCGTGACCGCGGCCGGCTTGTCGCCATCTTGTCGCGCGGTTATAAAAGCAAGGCGCCTCCGCTTTGGAAAAAGTGGTGGGCACGTCTCAGCCACACTGCCGAGCCGCCGCCCCGGGTGGTGAGCGACGGCACCACCGTGCTGCTCGACAGTGAGCAGGCCGGCGACGAGCCGTACATGCTCGCGCGTAACTTACCGGGCGTTGTGGTGTTAGTGGACAAGAACCGCGTGAAGGCTGGAGCCTATGCGATCAAGAAATTCGGCTGCGACACGCTCATCCTTGACGACGGTTTTCAATACCTGCCGCTCAAGGGCCGGCTCAACCTACTGCTCGTGGACAAGACCAACCCCTTTGGTAACGGCTCGCTCCTGCCGCGCGGCATCCTGCGCGAACCCGTGAAGCACCTCCGGCGTGCGAGCCACATCTTCCTCACCAAGTCAGACGGCGTGCGCGACACCGAGTTGGAAGAGCTCATCCGCTCGCACAACCCCGAGGCGGACATCATCGAGTGCGCGCACCGACCCCAGCACTTACGACGATTCGGCGTGGCCGACGATGCGCCGGGTGCACGCGAGCCGCTGACGTGGCTGAAAGGCCGGCGCGTGCTGGCGTTCAGCGGCATCGCGACACCCGAGAGCTTCGAAAAATTTCTCCGTGACCTTGGGGCGGAGCTCGTCGCCCGCGAGCGTTTCCTCGACCATTACCGCTACGGGGAGGACGATCTCGCTGCGCTCTTCGCTCAGGCGCGAAACGAGGGCGCGGAGTGTCTCGTCACGACGGAGAAGGACGCCGTGCGCCTCACCAGCCACCTGATGTGTCCCTTGCCGCTGTTTTACCTGCGGCTGGAGATCGAGCTAGTCCACGGTGCTGCGGACTTCAACGCAGCGGTGGAGCGGATTTGCTTTGCCATGGGGGGCAAGAAAGCGGGGTAGGGGTGCGGCGTAAGGAGCGGGGGCCGTGGGGCCGTATCTGGAATCGCAGGCGATCTCGTCATTTTTGGGGCCGGCGCAGGCACTTCTGGTCCCCCGCCTTTTGCTTGCGCGCCGGCAATCGGGCCGCGTTAGCTCTCATATTATATGCTGCTCGACCCCCGTTTCACCCAACTGGCCGATGTCCTCACGGGCTTTTCGTGCGCGCTCCAACCGGGCGAGCGCGTGCTCATTGACGCGTTCGACGTACCTGATGCGATGGTCGTCGCGCTCATTCGGGCGGCCCGGGCGCGGGGCGCATTGCCCTATGCAAACCTACACCGGGCGCGGGTTACGCGCGAGCTCGTACTTGGGGCGGAGGAGGCCCAATATGCCGCCCACGCCGAGGTCGAGCTGGCGCGTATGGAGCAGATGGACGCCTACATCGCGTTGCGCGGCGCGGACAACATCTTCGAGGCCGCCGACGTGCCGCCGGAGCGGGTGAGACTGGTGTCACGCCTGATGAAGCGCGTGCAGGACCATCGGGTGGGTCGGACTAAATGGGTGGTGGTGCGCTGGCCCACGCCGGCGATGGCGCAACAGGCCGGGATGAGTACGGAGGCGTTTGAGGATTTTTACTTCCGCGTCTGCACCCTCGACTACGCGCGCATGGAGCCTGGGATGAATGCGCTGACCGCGCTGATGAAAAAAACCGACCGCGTCCACCTGCGGGGCCCGGGCACCGACCTGAAATTTTCCCTCGAAGGCATTGGGGCGGTCCCCTGCGGCGGCCGGCGCAACATCCCTGATGGCGAGGTGTTTTCGTGTCCCGTGCGCGACAGCGTCGAGGGCGTGGTGCAGTTCAACACCCCAAGTGTGTACCAAGGAGCGGCATTCGACCAGGTGCGGTTGCGGTTCGAGCGCGGCCGGGTCGTCGAAGCGACGGCCGGTGGCGGTACAAAACGGCTCAATGAGATACTAGACTCCGACGCGGGCGCGCGCCATCTCGGCGAGTTCGCTCTCGGCTTCAACCCGCATATCCGTGAGCCGATGCGCGACATCCTCTTTGATGAGAAGATCGCTGGCTCCCTGCATCTCGCCCTTGGGCAGGCCTATGAGGAGGCCGACAATGGCAACCGCTCACAGGTGCATTGGGACTTGGTCTGCATCCAGCGACCCGAGCATGGCGGCGGCGAGGTCTGGTTTGATGGCAAACTCGTCCGCCAAGACGGCCGTTTTGCGCCAAAGACGTTGCACAAACTTAACCCGGAACACCTTTTGGGTCGTTGATCATTACTTGTTTTAGTCGTTCGGCTGATTTTTGAGAGCGGCTATGAAATAAATAAATGATTGCCTGCATCTTATGAATCCAAGGCGCATTTGTTAAAAAAGTTCCATTTTATTACGCTTTTTGTTTGCATCTGCCCTCTCGTACTTCACTTTTTCAACCAGTTCCCAACCCTTATCCCCTGTTTGCTGTCCCCGATTTTCCCCATTTTTATGTCCTGCTTTTCCCCTTACGTTCAGTGCTCTTCGCAGTCGTCGGTTTCCGTTATTTTTACCTCTTAAATTAGCTTTTTTTCGCATGTGTTTTTTTAACCGTATTTTGGCCATGAAAAATCCCACCGCCGCCCTGTGCCGCGTCAACGGAATGTCCAGTCGTGTCGCCACGTTTGTGGCTGCGCTGGTGTTGGGGCTGTCGCTTGGCGTGCCCGCGTCGCGCGCGGCGACGGTCATCAAGGCGGACAATGCCACGACGCTCGACGATACCGGCAGCTGGAACAACGGACTAGGCCCCGTACCGACGGCGACGGATATAGCGCTGTGGAACAGCGGCGTCTCCGCGGGTAGTCTCACCGTTTCGCTGGGTAGCCCGATCGGTACGCTCACCTTTGCTCAGATCCTTGTCACCAACCCTGCCGGCACCGTGGTCATCAATGCTGGCAGTTCGGGTAATCTGGCGCTGGCTGGTATTTCTGGCGTCGGTATCGCCACCTCGACGAGTCTAACGATCAACGCGCCGGTGGCGCTTGCCAGCAATCAGGCTTGGTTTGTTGGTTCGGGCGCCACGCTCGCCTCGACCGCGACCATCAGCGGCGCTTTCACGTTCAGCAAGTCTGGTACCGGCACGCTAAACCTCTCGGGGACCAACCTCTACACTGGCGGCACGATCCTGTCGGCCGGCACGCTGGGGCTTGGTAGTTCCAGCGCACTGGGCTCGGGCACCTTGACCATCGGGAGCGGCACCACGTTGCAGGCGACCACCACCTCGGTCAGTATTAACAACGCCCTCAATGTCTCCAGCTACACTTTTGCGGGCTCCAACTCCGCTACGTTCAGCGGGGCTGAGACGTTCGCCGGCAGCAGCACTATTACTGTGAGCACCTTGGGCACGACCCTCACCTTGAGCGGTGCCATCGGCGGCGGCGCGGTCAGTCTCACCAAGCAGGGGGCTGGCACGCTGGCACTCAACGGGACCAACGCTTTCACCGGGGGTGTCAACTTGGCCTCTGGTATCTTGGCTATCAACAGCGCGAGTGCCCTCGGCACGACGGCCGGCACTCTAACCATATCGGGTGGTGCGATTGACAACAGCTCGTCCGTGGTAGTCACCACGGGCGCTTATCCCCAGAGTTGGGCGGGCGATTTTGCCTTTGTCGGTACCAACGCCCTTAATCTTGGCGCGGGAACGGTCACTCTCACTGCCAACCGAGCGATCACGGTCAGCGCCAGCACATTGACGGTGGGCGGAGTCATCGCTGGTGCCTTTAAACTGACCCTTAACGGCGGTACGGGCACATTGGCCCTGACGGGTGCAAACAGCTTCAGCGGCGGTATGGTGGTCAACTCCGGCACTTTAATGCTCGGCAGCGCCAACGCCGTCGGGGCTAACTCCAGCACCCTCTCACTCAATTCCGGGGCCACACTGGACGCCAACTCCTCCATCACCCTTTCACAGCCGTTGATCATCAACGGTAATTTCACCTACGCCGGTACGGCCAGCAATACCTCTACTCTTACCCTTAACCCCGGCGGTGTGACCAGCGGACTGCTGACCCAAAACACCACGATCACTGTCAGCGCTGGTACGTTGAGCATCCAAGTAGGTTTTGGTAGCACCGGTACTTTCGGAATTACTAAGGAGGGATCTGGTATGCTGAATCTCGCCGGACAAAACAATTTCACTGGCAATGTAACCCTTAACTCGGGTACACTGGGTTTTGGCGCCGGTGGCGGTTCCCTTGGTGATACGGTCTCGTCTGCGTTGATTATCAATGGCGGCGCACTTAACGCTACGGGCAGCAGCCTGACTTTGAACAATAATGTTACGATCGCCGGAAGCACGTTCACCTATGGTAGCTCAAATAGCGCGACCTTGGGCGGTAGCATCACCCAACTGACCGGCAGCAAAACGTTCGTTGTCAATACCAGTACTCTAACTTTAGCCAACGCGCTCACCGGTACAGGTGGAAACACCCTCAGTCTTAGTAAACTTGGCAGCGGTACCTTGGCGCTTCGTGGAGTCAACACGTATGGGGGAGC
>CAIQKQ010000186.1 GCA_903872425.1 uncultured Opitutia bacterium
CCATTTAGTACTCATGCGTTGATTGAGTGCTTATTCAATCAACTAATCAAAAGGCTTTTTACGTGTTCCTGATAAGATACTGGATCATATTCAATAACTAAGTCTATATCGGCTGGTTTTGGTACAATCGGCAAGAAAATATCTGTGTAGGTAGCCAGCCGTGATCTGAGCCACATTGCCATAATCGTGGGGTTGTGAAAACGAAACAAACAAACTGTGCTGCCAACCTAATGATGGACACATTTTTTAGGATAATAGGGTGACACTTTTGGGGGTTGAGGAGACGGTGATCAGGCCTTGGCAGACGAGCCAAGCTTCCGCGGCGTGGCGCCAAGCGGCGCTGAGGCTGCGGTGATCCTTCCGCTCCAGTTGACTGATGCTCTGCTTCGCCCGGATGCTGATCAAGGCAAAAGTGGTGTGCCGGGCCCGCTGGTTGAAGCGGTGCCGCGGGCGATGGGCGTAAGCCTCGCACGCGGTCTGGCCGTGCAGGCTGCGCCGGTGCCGGCAGTTCAGGGCGTGCTGCACGGCGAGCAGGTAAGGCCGCAACTGGGCCGGGTGCCAGCGCTGGGCCGGCGGGAGGCACTCGCCGAGCGCGGCCTTCAGCTCGCGGATGCCTTTTTCGACCGCGCCGTTGTACTTCGGATAATGGACGGGGCTGTTGAGCGGGATGACGCCATGATGGGCGAGCACAGCGTCCACGGCGGCATGGTTGAGCGGACTGCCATTGTCCCGCTTGAGGAACAGCGGAGCGCCGTGCCGACGGAAGAGCGCGGCCAGATGCCGCGCCACTGCCGGGCCCTTGGACTCGACGGCTATCAGTGGCGCGAAGCGGTAGCGGGTGCAGAGGTCCTGCACGGCATGCACCATGAGCTTCCGGCCCGCGCGGTCGGCCCCACGCTCCGTGGCGTCGATCACCCACGCAACATCCGGCTCGTGCCACTGCACCCGCTGGTGCCGTTGCCGCCGGGCCAGTTCACGGGCGGCTCGTTCCGTCGCCACGAGCTGCGCTAGGTCGCGCCGGGAGAGGAACGGCCGGTACCGCTCCTGCAGGGCGAGGACACCCTGGCTGCGCTGGCGACCATGCCGCAGTTGCTCGATGTCCCGGCGCAGTTCCGCCAAGGGCAGCGGCCCGGTCTTGGCTGGACCGGGCCGCCGGAGCACCGGCTGGCCCGCCTCCGCCCGCTGCTGCCAGCGCCTCAGACGCCGATAGCCCAGCCCCAGCGCCGGACTCAGGGTCCGGGCGCTAGCGCCGGTGGTGGTTTGCAGGTCTTTGAGCATGGCGCAGGTGTTTTACGGGAAGTTTGAGGGAGAGCTGGACGGGATGGTGCGGGCGATTTTGCGTTACCAGCATCTGTGCGAGGAGCGGGTCGGCGTCCAGCGGGCACCATTTATCGAGACCCGGCTCTACCGGGAAATCGAGGAGTGCTGCGATGTCGCGCTGACCTACCAGAAGATCGTCTATATTTACGGGGAGAGCCAGGTCGGCAAGACGGCCTCGCTCCGCCACTACGCCCAGAACCATCCGCAGGCTGTGATGGTGGAGATGCCGGCGGGGGGATCGCCGTCGGCGTTTCTGATGGCGCTCGCGCCGAGGGCGCGGGTGGGGTTCAATGGCAACACGGGCGAGCAGATGCTGACGATCAAGCGTGCGCTCGGGCCGCACAGCCTGCTGATCGTGGACGAGGCGGCGCGGGCGTTTCAGACACGGAGCAGTGGCGGGCAGAAGTTCAAGACGTTGGAGTTTATCCGGGAGATCCATGATGCCACGGGGTGCGGGGTGGTGTTGTGCGGCACGAGGGTCTTCCGGGAGAGCATGGAGAGCGCACAGCACCGGAAGTTCCTGAACCAGTTCAACCGGCGGTGCCTGTTCCGCAAGCAGCTGCCGGACGTGCCGACGCGGGGTGACCTGAATGCGTTTGCCCGGCATTACGGGCTGGAGCCGGCCGAGGGCGAGGCGCGGCGGATGCAGGGGGTGATCGTGAGCGACCACGGCCTCGGGGTGTGGTTGACGACGCTCATGGCGGCGGCGCGGAAGGCGGCCAACGCGCGCCGGGCGATGACGTGGGCCGACGTGCTGCGGGCGCATGCTTTTTTCACGAGGCTGGAGCAGACCCCGTCGGATGAGGCGGATGCGGCGGATGCGGCGTGATGGGACGGAGGGAGCGGGATGGCTCTCGGCCGGTTAGGGTGGCACGGGAAATGGGCGTGCATAGGCCTTGCAACGGGTCTGCACGGGGCATGCACGGGGTTTGTACAAAGCTTGCATGGTGCGGGGGTGTTTAGGGGGAACTAAGGGCGCGTCGTGGGCGGCTTAAGCCACGATTCACCTCAAACCTTTGGCACAAAGCCCGGTTATTGGCGGATTTTACTCAAACCAATGTGGCGCTAATTTCGCCCACGTAAGTCGTTGATTTTCGGGCTTATTCGGTCTAATTCGGCGTTGTTCGGCCCTTTTTTAAACCTCGTGGCACACTTCAACGAGGAGTTAGAATTTAGAAGTTAGCTCCTAACTCCTCCCTGATCTTTCCCGTCTTCCTGGCTTCCCCTTTAATATCTGTCTTCTAACTCCTAGCTTCTATCTTCTAGCTCCTCGCTCCCACCTTCCCCTTTAAAATCTGCAAACTTCAAATTGGCGGAGAGGGAGGGATTCGAACCCCCGATACCTTACGGTATACGCGCTTTCCAAGCGCGCGCATTAGACCACTCTGCCACCTCTCCGGTTTGAGTGAAGTGGGCCGTTAAGCCTGACGACGCCGCGCCGGTCAACGGAAATCCCGGCGGGTAAAAAACTGGGCAGGGCCAGGGTGCGGAGAGGCTCATGTGGTCGCCCCCGGCGTCAGGCGGGTGTGGTCCCTTGGTCCTTGGGGTGTCGGCCCTTGGCTCCTATCCCTTGAATCATGGCTTTTGCTTCCTGAATCCTGATTCCTTCCGCCTACACTGCGTCTGTCTCCGGCCCTTTGCTCACCTTGATTCACCTTGATTGGGCTTGATTCGCCTGGATCCACCTCGGCTGTCCCGCCATCGGCTTTTTTGGCCATGCGTCGGAGTTCCCGGTGACGTTCTGCTTCTGGTGGGCACGCGATAAGTTCCATTTCGGGAGGCGGTTTCATGCCGAATTCTGGCATGGACTGATGAGTCTGCTGCATTAACTGAATGGTTTGTCGCCGCCGAAGCGTTCTCAACCAGGCCGCCCGTTCCGCCTCGGCCTTCCATTTCGCGGCGTCGCGTTCAAATTCGTCCCGGCTGGCCAGAATTTCCTCCAGCTCCTTCGGCAGAGGCATGGCTTTGGCTTTCGCTAATTTCTTGGCCGCCTGGATGTCATTATACTCCTTCCGGATGGTCGCCATTTTTTCCAATGTCTCGTGCTCCACCTCTCGCATGTCCTCCTCCACCAGCGCCTTCATTGCCTCCGCCCGTGTCTTCTCCTGCCTGCGCGGTTCCACACCGCGGCATCGGCGGCCCGGTTCAAGCGCACCCAGCGGGAGTTCGACCGAGTGCTCTTAGAACTTGGGCTTGCTACCCCGCTGGCGATCCAAGCGCGCAATTCCCTTGTCCCTTCACGTCACACCGTGCGCGTGCTTGAGTTTGATTCCGCCCATGAGGGCCAAGTGCGGGTGCAAGTGCCGGGGCCGATTGCCCTGCTACAGGCCAAGCTAGCGAACGTGGCTGACCTGAAACAGACCGGGCGGCAGGATCCGCGGCACGTCCGCATCCTCGTCCAGCTTATGCCGGGATATTTGGAAGACTTGAAGCGAGCTACGACCGAAGGCCGTCTGGAAGAGAAAAAGCTGATTGAGTTCGCGGAACGTCTGCTCGCGGTCGTGACCACCGTAAAGGCGCGGAAGATTATGGGGCAATTGCAGCTCGATCCTCGTGGATTGTTTGCTGGGCTCGACGCCGAAAGACTGCCGAAACTACGAGCGTTTTTGACAAAACGCGTGTCACAGGTTTTTGCCGATGTGACTCGGAAGTATCATCCAAGTTAGCTTCTAGCTCCTGACTCCTCCTTCCCGGCTTCCTGGCTTCTGAATTAATGATTTTCGGATTTTGTCTCCTTCCTCCTGCCTCGTGGAATTGCGGATTGCGGATTTCGGACTGCAGAACGGCCGATGTCGGAAGAGGGTTCTGGCTCATAGCTTCTAACTCCTAGCTCCTGCCTCCTCCCTGATCTTTCCCGGCTTCCTGGCTTCCCCCTTAAAACTTCTGCCTCCTAACTCCTAGCTTCTAACTCCTTCCCAATCCCCCATTGACCCCTGCGCCCACCTCCGTCTCAATGAACCGCGTGTCGCGTCTACCCTTTCGCCCCTCTGCCAACGCAATCACTGCTCTGCCTCAAACCGGCGGGGTACGGCGACCCCGCCCTACATCGGACTCCGCAGCCTTCCGCCCTTCTTTCATCGTCTCCGCCTTGTTCGTTGGCGCTCTGCTGACTGCCTGCCAGTCGGGCGGTGATCAGCGTCCCGCCACTGCAGCGGCGCCAGTCTCGAAACAGTCGGTCGCAAGCGCGAAACCTTCGTCTGGCTTGACGGAGTTTAGCCAAAACATCCGGCCGATCTTGGAGAAAAATTGCTACGACTGCCACGCCGGCGACAAACGCGAGGCGGACGTGGCCTTTGACGCCCTGAAGACCGACGAGCAGATTCTCCACAACCCGACGCTCTGGATGAAGGTGCTCAAGAACACCCGCGCGGGCGTCATGCCGGCCAAGGGCGGGCGCCTGTCGGCTAACGAGCAGGCGACGCTCGACCATTGGATCAAATTCACCGCCTTTGGGGTAGATCCGCAGCGGCCCGATCCCGGTCGTGTGGCGGTGCATCGGCTCAATCGCCTCGAATACCGCAACACCGTGCGCGACTTGCTCGGCGTGGACTACGACACGACGGCGGCTTTCCCCGGCGACGATATCGGCCACGGTTTCGACAACATCGCCGATGTCCTGAACGTGTCGCCGTTGCTGATGGAAAAATACCTCGCCGCTGCGCAGGCCGTCGTCGAGCAGGCGGTTCCGACCGCCTCCCGTGTGCCGCCAGCGACCACGGTGCTTGGCCGGGATTTCGTGAATGCCGAGACCGGTCTGCCGCCTCCGCTAGATCCGAACACTGTCGAGAATGGCGTGACTCCCCGCACCGCCGCTATCACGAGCTATCTGGAGCCGCTAAAACTTCGCCGCGAGTTCACTGTGTCGGCCGAGGGCGGTTACCGGTTGGTGATCGAGCAGGGTGTCAGCGGTAATTTCAACCCCGTGGCGGCGAGCTGCAAGGTGACCATCGTCGTGGATGGCCAGCGTGTAACGGAAAAAGTCGTACCCTGGCGTGGCGCCAACGCGCTCACCGAGCGGCTACCCTCCTTCTACGACCAGCTCCCCGTCCATTGGACAGCGGGGAAACATGTGGTCGAGGTTCAGGCCGAACCGTTTGACGTACAGGACACTGCCGTCGCCCAGAACAAGCGCGGCAACAGCGGGATTTTTTTCCTGCTGCGCAGCGCCACGCTGGAAGGGCCGGATGACCCGGCGAAATGGGTTCACCCCGCCGGTTATGAACGCTTCTTCACCCGTGCCGACGCCCCCGCCGAGCCCGCCGCGCGCCGCGCCTATGCGCGCGAGCTGATCACCCAATTCGCGGGCAAGGCGTTCCGTCGCCCGGCCCCGGCCGAAACGGTGGACGATCTCGTGGCGATGGCGGAGTCCGTCTATCGCCAGCCCGGCAAATCGTTCGAGACTGGTGTAGCGCAGGCGATGGTCGCGGTGCTTGCCTCACCGCGCTTCCTGTTCCGCGTGGATGAGCCGGAGGTCGCGCCGGGCTCTGCCGCGCCGTTTGCTCCGGTGGATGAGTATTCCCTCGCTTCGCGCCTCTCGTATTTCCTCTGGGCCACGATGCCCGACGACGAGCTGACGAAGCTCGCTGCCGCCGGTCAGCTCCGGAAAAACCTCGCGGCGCAGGTCCGGCGCATGACCGCTGACCCGCGCGCTGATGCGTTGGTGAAAAATTTCTCGGGCCAGTGGCTGCAGTCTCGCGCCGTGACGACCGTGCCCATCAGCACCCACGAGGTCTATCTGCGCGAGGGTTTCAACGCGCCCGCTGGCTACGATCTCACGGCGGAGCAGCGCGCCGCGCTCGAGGCGGAGGCGCAGGCGTATTTCGGCCATGTGCTGCGCAATGACCGTAGCGTGGATGAGTTGATCGACAGCAATTACACGTTCCTTAACGCCACGCTCGCTGAGTATTATTTCGACGGGAAATTCCCGCTCCAAGGCGCCGAGCTGCGCAAGGTGGACAACCTCCCCGATACCTGGCGCGGCGGCGTGCTCACGCTCGGCAGCGTCCTCATGGTCACTTCCAACCCCACCCGCACCTCTCCCGTGAAACGCGGCAAATGGATTCTGGAAAACATCCTCGACGCCCCCGCGCCGCCGCCGCCGCCCAACATCCCGGCGTTGGAGGAAGACGCCAAATCCGCCGATGGCAAAACGCCCTCGCAGCGTGAGATTCTCGCCCGCCACCGCGCCGACCCCAACTGCGCCGCTTGCCATGACCGCATGGACCCGCTGGGGCTCGCGTTGGAAAATTTCAACGCGCTCGGCACCGTGCGCCAGACCGACATGGGCCAGCCAGTCGACACCAAGGGCCAGCTCGTCACCGGCGAGACCTTTGCCGACATCCGCGAGCTGAAGCGCGCCCTGCTCACCGGCCACCGTGAGGAGTTCTACCGCTGCCTCACGGGCAAACTGCTCACCTACGCCCTCGGTCGCGGGCTGGAGCAATATGACGTTGCCACGGTGGATCGCATCGTGGAGAAACTGCTCCAGGACGGCGGCAAGTTCTCCACGCTCCTGAACGGCGTCATCGAGTCGGTCGCCTTCCAGCAGCAGCGTCTCGTCGTCGATCCGCCGCCCGCGAAGCCCTCGCCCCCACTCGCCGCCACCATACCCTCTCGCCCATGAAACCCCTCCGCCCCCGCCTCGCCACCGAACGTCACCTCAGCCTCAGCCGCCGCGCCTTCCTGCGCGGCGTCGGCGTCACGCTCGCGCTGCCTGCGATGGAGTCGCTGGTCCCCGGTCGCCTCTTTGCCGCCACTCCTGGAGCGAGCGCGGCCGGTGCCGCCGGCGGAGCTGTGACCGCCAGCGGCGCGCCGCTGCGTATGGCGTTTCTCACCTTTGCCAACGGGATCGTGCCCGAAAAGTGGTTCCCCACCGGCGAGGGCCGCGATTATCAGCTCAACGACACCATGACCCCGCTCGCTGCGCTGAAGGACCGGATCCAGGTGCTAGGCGGTTTGGATAACAACCCCGCGGCTCAGGGCCCCGATGGCCCGGGTGATCACGGCCGTGGCGGCGGCACCATGCTCACAGCGGTGCGCGTCAAGAAGACCGTCGGCGGCGACTACCGCGCCGGCATCTCGGCCGACCAAGTCGCGGCCAAGGCGGTCGGCCACCTCACCCCCTTTGCCTCGCTCCAGATGTCGTGCGATACCGTGCAGAACGCCGGCAACTGCGATTCTGGTTACGCCTGCGTTTACCAAAAAAGCATCTCCTGGAGCGGCCCCACCTCGCCGCTCGCCCCCGAGACCAATCCCCGCCTCGTCTTCGAGCGTCTGTTTGGGTCGGGCTCCACGGCCGCCGAGCGCCGGGAAAATCTTTTGCTCCGCCAGACGCAGCAGCGCTCCGTTCTCGATTTCGTGTCCGCCGAGACTCGCCGACTTTCGCGCGGTCTCTCCACTGGCGATCACCGCAAGCTGGATGAGTATCTCACCAGCGTCCGCGAGATTGAGCAGCGCATCCAGCGCGCCGAGCTCGCGGGTGGCACGCGGAAGGATCCCGGCACCAACAGCCCGTCCGGCGTCCCCGAGAGCTTTCAGGAATACATCAGGCTTAACCTCGATATGCTCGCGCTCGCGTTTCAGACCGACAGCACCCGCGTGGCGACTTTCATGATGGCCGGCGATGGCAATAACCGCGGCTTCGCCGAGATCGGCGTGCCCGAGGGCCACCATCACTGCACGCACCACGGCAACCGCCCTGAGCTCGTTAATAAGACCCTGATCATCGAGAAATGGTATGTCGCGCAGCTCGCTTATTTCCTCGAAAAGTTGGAATCGATGAAGGACCCCGACGGCCGCTCCGTGCTCCACAACTCGATGGTGATGTACGGCACCGGCCTTTCGAACGGCAACCGCCACCTGCACACGAACCTTCCTATTATTCTGGCTGGCTCTGGCGGTGGCACCTTGAGTGCCGGTCGCTACCAAAAATACAACAGCGAGCCCATCGCCAACCTCTACCTGAGCATGATGGACCGCATGGGAGTCCACCCAGCCGAGCGCTTCGGCGACTCCACCGGCCGCCTAGCGGAGATCTGAGGGAGGAGCCAGGAGCCAGGAGTTAGGAGCCAGGAGCCAGGAGTCAGGAGTTAGGAGCTAGGAGCTACCCTCTAGCCCCTGACCTCACGCCTCCCGCCTACTAGAATCATCTTCCGACTTCTCAAATGTAAGATCCTCAAATTCCAGATTCTCGATTCTCGATTCCAGATTTCGGATCTCCCGACTCCCTCCGCCCTCCTGGCTTCCTGGCTTCTGAATTAAAGAGTTTCCGTCCCCTAGAAGCGAGGATCCCTGTCGTTCCTGCATTCCGTTGTAGGGCGGGGACGCCGATCCCCGCCGCTCCGCCATTCCGTCATTCCCCATTCCGCGCCGTTCCGCCGCCGCTCCGCCTCCCCGCTCAACTAATCAACAACAACCGCGCCGCCCCGCCTGGCGGCGTGACGGGCGCGCGATGAATACATGGCGGCACGGGACTGCCGGGCCAATCGCAGGCGATACGCCAGAGATGGCCCACTCCAAACGAATACGGCTGGGCGCCTGGCATGGGCGCGTAATGTAGGTCGTAGCAATTTTCCCGCAGAAACTCGCCGAAGCCGGCGTCATCCTTACCGCCATAGAGTCGGAGAAGCGCCGCGCGGGTGGCGGGATCGTCCACGCGGCGACGGGCGTCCTCATTACACAGGCCCTCGCTCGGCAAACCGTGGTAAGTGCAAAGCCACGTGTCGGCGGGGACGGGGGCGCTGTCTGCGTGGAACGAATACACATCGGTTGCCACGGGGCCGGGCTCCTCATCACGCGGGTAGCCATGGATGCAATTGAGCGCAGGGTCGAGGCCGCGCGCTCGCAGCCGGCGGAAATCGTCGAGCATCACCGTCACCGCGATCCGACCGTCGGGCTCCAGTGCGAGTGCCTGCAACCGCTCCTCCCCGAGCGCGACGATCCCCTCGCCAGTGCCGAGCCGGGCCACGACCTCACCAAAATCGCCCGGCAACACGCGTGGCCAGCAGAGCGCGTTGACCCCGTCGGCCCACGGGGAATCGACCAGTTCTGCAAAATTCGCCACCAATCGCACGCGGGAGCAAGGTGAAGGGAAATCAAGAGAGCTCATGCGGTCGTAAGAAACACGGAGAAAGCGCCTAAAGAACGCAAAGAGGAACGTAAAAGCAGGAAGCCAGGAAACCCGGAGGCCGATCCCTCCTCTTTCGAGGCTTCCTGGCTTACCCCTTCAAGCACTCCCGGCTTGGCCGTTTATCCTTGTGATTATTTCGGCATCGCAGACACTGGAACCCGACCGCTCACCCCATGACCCCGCCATGCCTTTTACCGCGCCGACGGTTGAAGCGGAAAACTAGCCTTACGACCTGCACGCTTGCCGGTTCAGGCACGGCATTCTGACCCAGTTTAACAAGAAACGTCATAGCCCATTACGTGA
>CAIQKQ010000187.1 GCA_903872425.1 uncultured Opitutia bacterium
GTTACGCGTTGCTGAGCGACAGCCAACAAGGCAGCCGAAGCCACCGACTCAATGACCATGCGCTTAGCCCCGCTCGTAAATACTTTGATCCCATTATCCGATAATATATTGTACATTTCGCGGGGAGAAATTTTCCAATTAGCGGCAAAATCAGCGATAGAAACCATGTACGGGCGGTCCTCGCCCGCTCCATCCTTGGGGTTTGGGACGAACTTGGGACGAGCCGGGATAGGAATGAAACCCTGCTCCACGCAACGCCGCACGCGCTGAAAAGTGGATTCTCGGCCGGTATGCGGCTGAAGGGATAGGGGCTGCGAATTCATCCGGGTGATGAGTGCGCCTTAACTTGATGGTGAACCTAGCCCTGCGCCGCCATCGTCGGGACCAAGCCGTGCTCGCAGTGCCTCGAGATCAAAATTTGCGGCGTCGATTTTCAGAACATGGACGGCCGAGCCCAAGAATTGGCGAAGTTCCGCCACGCTTTGGTCGACGCCGGAGTGATATTCTTCGTCGATCGAAGCCGTGAGGTAGAGCACCGCCACTTTACCCCCGGCAAACCATATAACGTCAGGTCGACTGGGGAGTCGGCCACTTTTAGTATCAAGCGGAAAGGGCCACAGGTTGGGCCCTAGTACGCGCAGGTCCGGCTGCACGTGGGGTTTGAGCCACGCGCCCCCGGTCGCCGCGAGAAAGTTCAGACTGCGGCGTTCGGCCTCGCTCTCCACGATATGGATGCCCCCAGCGACCGTGGCGACCGGGACCCGATAAAACAAACTGACGTCAAACGCGCCCGAAACAGAACGGCCGACTGCCACATAAAGATAGGGCGGTCCGATAATATGGCCCCTTGCCTTCGCATTGCCGCGCGAGGTGTTGGCGACCCGAGCAGGGAGTTCCAGCAACACGCCCCGATTCTGAGGCCCATGGATGGACCAATGAGAACCGACTCTGAGTTGCAGGAATTCGTCATCCGCCAACGGGAGATCCGATTGTTCAACCAGCGGCTGCGCGGTCACACCCCAGATCAACGATAGGGCTTTTTCATCGAGCAGCTCCCGCAGCGAACATCGTCCACGATCCACCAGTAGTAAATCGAGCAGCCGATGAAACCGTTGAAAGACCGCCTCGCGACTGGGATTTGAGAGCGTTGTATCTCGCCATGATTTGCCGGTGTTGACCGCCGCGAACGCTTCTATTTGCGCCCGCGTGAAATTGGACTGCAAGAAATGGACGAGGTCGCCATAGCGAGGGCTACTCCCGCCGGTAGCCGCCTCCCCTCCTCCGATGACCGCCGATGGGGCCGGACTCAAGTCGAAGTCGACGATGCTTTCGCTGTAGATAACCCCGCTGCCATCAAAAATCGGCTCTAGGGTTTCGGCCATGCAACCTGATCGATGCGGGTCGGAAATCCGTCGGCGCCTAAGAAAATATCGGGCGCCGCCCCTTTCCACGGGGATAAGCCAGAGCTCGATATCATCGCGGCAGCCGCAACGACACCTTCCGCCTTCACGCGCCGCCCTAGCA
>CAIQKQ010000188.1 GCA_903872425.1 uncultured Opitutia bacterium
CAACTCGCCGACCGGTCTCGGCGAACCCGCGCTGCCGCCACTCGCTCCAGCCGTATGCAACGCCATCTTCGCCGCGATCGGCACGCGCATCCGGTCCCTGCCGTTCAGCACGACCAGCCTGAAGTGGTCGTGAGTTAATCGGGCGCTGGCACCACCGGTCGCCGTAAAGCCAAAGTCTCGCGCCGTTAAGCGCGGGGCTTTTTCAGATTGCATCGGCCGCGAGCCCTCTCGTGGGCCCGGTTGGCGCGCATTGACCGTTCAATCCTCAAATTCAGCGTGCGGAAAATCCGATACCGCGTAGTGCGCGCTAGGTTGGATTGGTTGCACCGCGACTTTGGCCGGGGCTTGCGTCGCCGTCTTTGGCGTCAGCTCAGTCGTGATGCGAAAGAGGTGGTAGGACACGGGTTTGTCCGTGGAGTTTTTCACCGTGTGGGGGTCGCCTGAGGCGATGAAGAAAATTGTGCCGGGCGTGCCGCGCGAGGTCTGGCCGTTGATGGTCACATCGAGCAGACCGTCTTTCACGGCGAGGAGCTGTTCCTCGGGTCGTTTTGTGGGAGAGTCGTCGGTCTGGCCGGCGTTGAGCGTGATGACGGCGCACTCGAAATTTTCGGCTGTCGTGGTCGGGCCGTTGAAGATATCGCGGCGTGAGCCGGTTTTGGTCGGTTTAGCGACGGACTTTTCCCAGTCAAAAATCACCGAGTTTAGTTTGCCCGCCGGTACCGGGCTAGAAGGTGCGGGATCACGCGGGGTAGCCGGGGTCGTGGCGGTGTGGAGGTTGAATACAAGGTAGGTGGCGGGCTGGTCACCCTTGTTCTCGACGTTGTGGTATTGGTTGGCGGCAAAGAAAAAGACCGCGCCGGGGCCGACCGTCTCTGTGCGCCGTACGTCGGGAGTCACGCCGCCGAGGCCGACCTCCAACTTGCCCTCTTTTAGGACGATAAACTCCTCGTTGCCGTGACGGTGCGGTGCATGCGAGGTCTGGCCGGGGTTGAGCGTACTGTTGTGAATCTCCAGTTTTTCGATGGTCGCGGTCGGTAGATCGGAGACATTGCGGCGAAAGCCGACTTCAGTGGGGGTGGCCAAAAGTTTTTCCCACACAAACGCCGTCGAAACGAGCCGCTGCGTCGCGCGACCGCCGGGCGTGGGAGCGGAGACCGGGACCAAATTGGCCAGAGCGGAGTAGCCATTGACCCCGCTCGTGGTCACGTTGGGTGCCACGACCGGGACAACGGACTCGGCCGCGATCACGCCGAGCGCGGTGCTGACCGTGACAACCGCGTAAGAAAGCCAGTGATGCGGCGAACACATTTTCATAGGAGAGTGGGGTAGAGTAGGGCGCACGAACCCATACTGAGCATCGACCGGTGGGTGCGTCTAGGCAACGGGATAATGCTCCAAACGCCTTCGACAGATGTCGCACGGCCGCGTTTCGCGTTGCGTCCGGTCGGGTTTGGCCCCGGAAACATCGGCCGCCGCGCCATGTTCCGCCTCCTGCTCCCGCCCAATCTCGCCGCCGCCGCCGCGCGCGACGCCATCGCCGTCAAGGTCGAGTTGGACCGCGCTGCCCCGCCACCGCCGGAACTGCTACCTGCGCTTGCGGCGCTGCAACGGATTTGTGGGACGGCGGAGCCGCCGATTTTTCTTCAGCTCACCCGCGCGCAGCTCGCCGAACTGGCGCAGGCGGCGGGCGCACAGCCGGTGTTTGTGGAAAATGGCCGGGCCGGTGCATGGACGCACGCCGGGCTCCTGGCCGGGCTCGCCGCCAAGCCGGTCGCTCCGGTGGCCGAAGCTGGTCCGCGGACATCCGTCGTTGGGCCCCGGCGCCGCGCGGCCGCCGCGATTACGCCAATGACGGTGGACGGCTCCGAACATTATCTCTCGATCACTCTACCATCGCCCGAGCATCCCGGCCACGCTGCCGCGCTCGCGCTCGTAAAAAGCCACGGGTTTGTCCTTGAGCCGTCCAACCGCCGCTGGTGGCTGCGCGATCGGCACAAGACGCTTAACTTTCTCGCTGCCCACGGCCCGCGCCTGCGCGAGGAGTTTGACGCCGAGCTCACGCCCAATTTTGAACAGCGCACCGCGCACCTTCGCCCCGCCGAAGTCGTGGCTGATATTGCGCCGGCCGGCGGCGACTTTGCGGTCACGCTCGCGCTGCGCGCCGGCCCAGCCGACGACGCCCAGCTCCGTTCCGCTCTGGTGACGAGCCGCAGCTACCTAGAGGCTGGCGGGAAAGTATTTCTACTCGCGCCCGCCCAGCTCGCGCAGCTTGCGGCCGCGCAGCGGGCGCTCGCGGGCGAACCAGCTGCCGGCCTATCACCGCGGCGCACACAGCGCGTGAGCGCCGCCCGCGCCGCCGAGGCAGAGGAAATCATAGAGGCGCTCGCGCCTGGTTTCCAGGCGCCGTCCGAGTGGAAAGCCCGCAGTGCGGCATTGCGCAATTTTTCCGCGCTCGCCCCCGCGCCGCTGCCAGCGGCGTTGGACGCCGCGTTGCGGCCCTATCAGCGGCTCGGGGTCGCGTGGCTCTGGCATCTTTGGCGGCACGAACTCGGTGGCATCCTTGCCGATGAGATGGGTCTTGGTAAAACGGCACAGGCACTCGCGCTGCTCACGGCGCTCCACCCCGCAGCTAAGCGCGCCAGCCTCGTCGTCGTCCCCGCGTCGCTGCTAGAAAATTGGCGGCGGGAGGCGGCGCGGTTTGCACCGTCGCTCCGGGTCTTTGTCCACCATGCGGAGCAAAGGCTCGCCAGCACCGCCGATTTCGCCGCCTACGACCTCGTCGTTACGAGTTATGGCACACTCGCACGTGACCAGGCCCTGTTCGCCGCCGGGGAGTACGCCGTCGTTATCGCCGACGAGGCACAGCACATTAAGAACCGGCGCTCGCAAAATGCCACCGCGCTTCGTGCTTTGCGCGCCCGTGCGCGTTTCCTGCTCACCGGTACCCCGCTGGAAAACTCGCTCGATGACCTGCGCTCGCTATTCGAGTTTTTGCTGCCCGGCTATCTCACGCGGGTGCCCGCCGGCACGCGCGGCGACGAGCGCGGGTGGTTCGACGCGCGCCTTCGCGCGCAGACCGCGCCCTACATCCTCCGCCGTACCAAACGCGCCGTTGCCCCCGAGTTGCCGGAAAAACTCGAGCAAACCATCTGGTGCGAGCTCACCCCCGCGCAGGCCACGCTCTATCGCGACACCCAACAAAAATTCGAGCGTGAGCAGCTCGGGCTCGCCGCCGCCGGTGCGAGCGAGAATCAGCTCCGTTTCGCCGCACTCACGCAGTTGCTCCGGCTTCGCCAAATTTGCTGCGACCCGCGGCTAGTTTCTCGACCCGACACCGAGGCTCCAAACGCGGCACCGTCGGCCTTCGCTGACTCTGCCAAACTCGATGCGTTTCGTGAGCTACTAGCTGAGGCGGTGGATGACGGCCACCGTGTACTGGTGTTCTCGCAGTTCACCTCTCTCCTCGCGCTGCTGCGGGCCGAACTCGACGCGCAGGAGGTGGCGTATTGCTATCTGGACGGTGCGATGTCCGCTCGCGCACGGCAGGTCGAGGTGGACCGCTTCCAAAACACCGCCGCGCCCGCCCCGCCGCCCGTGTTTCTTCTCTCCCTCAAGGCGGGTGGCACCGGCCTCAACCTCACCGGTGCGGACACGGTCGTGCACTTCGATCCGTGGTGGAATCCTGCCGCCGAGGCGCAGGCGACCGACCGTGCGCACCGCATTGGCCAGACACGCACTGTGACAAGCTACAAGCTCATCGCCGCCGGTACGGTCGAGGAAAAGGTGCTCGCGTTGCAGGCTGAGAAACGCGCCCTGCTTGCCGACGTTTTTGAGGCGAGCGACGCGAACGCCGCCAAACTCTCACTGGCGGACTTGTTAAATCTGGCCAAATAACGGCCGGTATCGCCCGTGAGCTGATCAAGAACTGCGGCCCAAAGCGGTTTGCCCGCCAGACCTTGACCCGTTAGGGCTGCATTAGCGCGCTCTTAACGTTTGCTGGGCTAGGCTTCGCGCCGGCGTTCGGAGCGGGGTCCCTCGTCTGGGCGGTTAAGTCCAAGAGGATGGAAACTTCTTAGCCGATAGCCCGTCTTAGCTGCTTGGACCTTCCTGCAAAAACCTGCATTTTACGCTGCACCTCACTTGCCCGTCATTTTCCCAAACATGCTGAACTTTTTCCGTCCCCTTATGGGGAGAATGCACCGACCCGCTTTGATCTCACCCAGTTTGACGGTGCTGGTGGTACTTGGGGCCATGCTACTGGCCCCCATGGCCCAGGCGGCGACCAGCACGACCTCCAGCACTTCGGTGCCAAAGTTCACCACCCAGCCAGCCAGTCATTCCGTGAACATCGGGGACACCGTCAGCATGTCGGTGGTCGCTACTGGAACGCCCTCTCCGACGCTGCAGTGGTTCAAAAACGGTACTGCCGTCCCCGGAGCGACCACCAGCAGCCTGTCGTTTGCCACGGTCCAGGCGGTGGATGCCGGCACATACGTTGTCGTCGCCACGAACTCCATCAGCGGCACCCTCAACACGGTCTCGTCCAGCGCTGCGTTCCTCACGGTCTCAACTTCGGTGCCGGTGAACAATGATTTCGCCAACAGCATTACCCTTAGCGGTACGACTATCTCCGTCTCGACCAGCAATGTCGGCGGGACCAAGGAGACTCGCGAGCCCGTGCATGCCGGCAACGCCGGCGGCAAATCCGTCTGGTGGAACTGGCAGGCACCGGCCACGGGCACGGTCACTATTTCGACCGCCGGGAGTAGTTTCGACACGCTACTGGGCGTGTACACCGGAACCCTCGTCTCCGCCCTTACCACGGTGGCCAGCAATGACGATGTCGCCACTGGCAGCCACTCTAGTCTAGTCTCCTTCAGGGCTACCAGCGGCACCAACTATAAGATCGCGGTGGACGGCTACAGCGGCACGAGCGGCACTATCAGTCTTTCGGTCACCGAGCTCATCATCACCACTCCGGTCAATGACAGTTTTGCCACTCCCACCACCATCACCGTGAGTGGGGCGACCACCACGGTTTCCGGCACCAATGTCGGGGCCAGCAAGCAGTCCGGCGAACCCAACCACGCCGGTAACGCCGGAGGCAAATCGGTCTGGTGGACGTGGTCGAGTAGCGTCAGCGGCACCGTCACCATCTCAACCGCCGGCAGCAGTTTCGACACCTTGCTCGGGGTCTATACCGGCACGACCGTTTCCGCCCTGACCACCGTGGCGAGCAATGACGACGCGACCACTGGTAGCCATTCCAGCCTAGTTTCCTTCAAAGCCACCGCCAACACGAGTTATCACATCGCCGTGGATGGTTTCAGTGGCACCACTGGGACGGTCAGTGTGGCGGTAAGCTTCCTCTCGTCGGCTGCTCCGGCCAACAACAGTTTCGCGAGCCGGATCGCGTTGACCGGCTCGACTGTATCCACCTCGGGTACCAATGTCGGGGCCACTAAGGAAACGGGCGAGCCTAACCACGCTGGCAATGGTGGCGGCAAG
>CAIQKQ010000189.1 GCA_903872425.1 uncultured Opitutia bacterium
CATCGGCGCTCGCGGCGCTCGGCGAGCGCTCGGTCATCGAGAGCACCGTGCTGCTCGTGCGCGAGAAGATCGACCGCGTCGAGGCGACGGTGATCGCGGGCGACAACGCCGTGCTGCACCTGGTGAACCCCGACGACCTCGACACGCTGGCGCAGCGCTGGCCCGACCTCGCGGAGCGCATCTCGCCGACCGTGCGCTCCGTGCTGGTGCTCGACGAGGCGATGCGCCCGCTGCGGGTCGTGGCGCACCGTGAAGACGATGACCGCTCGGAGCTCGTCGGCTGGGTCACCGGTCGGCTGCAGGCGGAGATGCATCTCACCACGGAGCCGCTGGGCGCGCACCGCCACTGGCATGGCGCGGTCGACGGGCGGAGCGTGCTGCTGTCGTACCTCTCACGCGAGAGCGCCGGACGTCGCTACTACGTCGTGCTCGAGGCCGACCTCGGTTGCGTCGGCGCCCGCTGAAACGAGCAGGCGAATGATGTCGATGCGACGCATGTCGTCCTCTGGCCCGGCTGGCGGAAGCTTGAGCTTGGACGACCAAGGTGAATCCGGCCTTTTAATGACGCACACGAGCTCGCTCCACCTGAAGCTGGGACGCGACGACTCCCAGTGCGGAGCCCACGCCGGCATGGTAATCGTAATCGGCGCGCCCGCCCCTAGCAGCACGTGCACCATCTCGGAATTACCGAGCGTGCATGCCACCCGAAGGCACGAGCTTACTTCGGTTTCGAAGGCGTTCGCGTCCCTGAGAAATTCATGCGCGTCCCATGGCTCCGCACCTTGACGAATGAGGGCCACCACGCGCGCAAGGTCGCCGATCATTACGCAAGCGAGCAAGCTCATGTCAAGGTCAAACGGTTCATATATGGCAGGCGGGTTGTCCACGATGAAACGGACGATCGCTGCGTGCCCCCACTCTGCGGCGTGCGTCGTCGTCGAGCAGCGTGTACACCATGGAGTGCAACCGGCTTCAAACAGTTGCACGCCCTTCAATGGCAGCAGCGCCTTGACAAGGTCGAGGTCGCCGGTGCCGCAGGCCGCAAAGAGAGCAAGGCTACGCCTGTCGGCGCCGTCGTCATCCACTCCGAGATTGCCAAGCGCCATAGGGAATCCGACTAGCTCGCGCAGTAGGTCATGGACCTCGGGGCCAAGGTGCCCGCATTGTTCGATCATTTCAAAAATGTAATCACGAGGGAGGCGCGGGAAGAGAATGGAAGCGCGCGCCGCCGAACAATCGTAGATAAGTTTGTACATAGCATCCTCACTCGTGTCGTCCACTAACAACAGTGGATCGTTGTCAGAAAGGACCGCGTGCTCACCTGAGCCATTTGCGAACATGTGGCCGAGTTTGTTTTGCGCATTTGCGTTACCCTGGTCCGCCGCGAGCCGGAACAGCCGCACTGCCTCCGCCGAGTCCTTCGCAACGCCCTTGCCGTTTGCGAACGTGCGGCCGAGGTTAAACTGCGCATCTGCGTGACCCTGGTCCGCCTCGAGCCGGTACAGCCGCACTGCATCCACCGAGTCCTTCGCAACGCCCGTGCCGTTTGCGAACATGTGGCCGAGGTTGAACTGCGCGTTTGCGTGACCTTGGTCTGCACGTAGCATCCGTGATTTTTGATTTCACAATCACTTGAATCATTTTAGGAAGTGTGCCATGATTCATAAAGTAGCTTAGGTGTCGACGCCGGTTTTTACACCAAAATGCGTGGTTAATTATATGCTCCCCAAGCGAAGAATTTTCGTGGGTCGAACAAAGCGTTGCGTATGCGTTTTTGAACGAGTTTTCAATGTGTTGCTACTATCTTTTGTAATCGTCTTGCAAAGTTGTTACAAAAGATCATGGGCCATGGCATCCCAGAAAAACTAACACCTCGCATCGCATGTGTTGGTTGTGTTTTGTAAACCCATCCTTGCA
>CAIQKQ010000190.1 GCA_903872425.1 uncultured Opitutia bacterium
CCCGCAGCAGCACTAAGAATCGCCGTGGCAATATCCTCAGTGCTGCTTGTTTTCAAAAGATAGCCCGCGGCTCCGGCACAAATGGCACGAAAGATTTTATCATCGTCCTCAAAGACGGTCAGGATCACGACTGCGACGCGCGGGGCGAGTTGGCGCAGGCGTGCTATCCCGTCAATGCCGTTCATACCCGGCAGCTCCACATCGAGAAGAAGAACTTGCGGAGCATTGTGCTCTGAAAGCGCCGTCAAAGCGTCTTCGCAGGCGGTAAAGCGTCTCGGACAGGCAATTCCAGTCAGCCGATTCAAAGCGCGGGCGAGGCGCTCACCGTACGTTTTGTGGTCCTCGATAAGCCAGACTTGAATGGGGTCAGTCATAAACGGGAAGGTTGATGGTGAGGGCGGTGCCGCGCGCCGGAGCGGAGTCAATACGCACGCTGCCCCCATGTTTGGCGGCGCGGCGCTGGAGATTGGTGAGCCCCATGCCTTCAGTGGCAGCCGCAGGATCAAAGCCGTGACCGTTGTCATGCACGGTGACACTGAGCTGAGTACTGCTTTGCTCGACGCGGATTTCCACAGCGGTCGCGGCAGCATGGCGCGTGACGTTGTACAGCCCTTCTTTGAACATGAGGATGAGGTCGCGCTGGCGGTCGACGGGCAGTTTTCGGGCGAGCTCCGAGGCTTCGAGTGTCAAGGTGTGCGGTATGTTGCGCAGGAGGCGCGCCGCGGTTTCGCGCAGAAGCGTGGCGAGATCATCGGAGCCGTAGCGATCGCTCTGGATGAGACGCGTGATGTCACGCATGGCGCTGACGGTTTCATCGGCGATATGTTTGATCTCGGTAAGGTCATCGCGCGTCTGCGCGGGGTCGCCGCTGCTGGCGAGGATGTCTTGCGTGATGAGGGCGATGCTGCCGAGACTGCTGCCGATTTCGTCGTGTAAATCCCTCGCAATGCGCTGTCTCAACCCTTCCATCTCGAGAAGTCGCGCACGCCGTTGCCGCATAGACCAAGCGATGGCGGCGGCGATGCCTGCCACGACGAGCATTGCGAGTGCGCCGAGGCCATAGTGCTGCCACTGCTGGACGAGTTGCCGTTGGCGCAGTTCGAGAGCAGCAACTTGCTGCACGACCTCGCGTCGTTTCGAGAGACCGGCGAGCCATTCGGGCCACTCACGGATATTGGCGGTGCTGGTGAAACCATCCACGAGAGCGGCCTTTGACCACCCGCCGTTCTCGGTGGAATCCGAGGCGCTCACGCCTTTGCCAAGCGCAACATTCTTCCCTCCCGACCACACCTGCATCTCTGCTAGGGCGAGCACTGCGGAACCGTTACTCACATGCGGCTCCAGGACCGTGAGGCCGATATGTCGCGCGATTTGACCGCCAGCCATGAGGGTGACCACGTTGTCGCCGGGCGGACCGCTGTAGTTGCCCGATGGAGGCGGCATCAGGATGCCGGGCGTCGCAGCGGTGGTTTCACGCAGCTCGATTTGATACCGCGCGGGAAAGCCGTAGCCATGACTGTGCGCGAACTCCGGTGGATGCGCGGGAAATAAGCGCACTTCGTCGATGGCAACCGCACTGCCCAAATCGACGCAAACTTCCTGCAGTTTCCATTCACGAAGCTCGCTTGCGGGTTTGCTTCGAAAGCCAAGCGCAGGGCTGGGCTTCACGCCCAGCGGCGGGCCGAGGACGCTCTGGCCGTCCACCAAATTGATGCGTCCCCAGGCGGGCCGGCTGCCCTGGCTGCTGCTCGCAACAA